>JAQBHC010000001.1:0-4693 GCA_032128175.1 Chloroflexota bacterium
CCGAGCCAGCAGGTGCCGTCCGCCTGCACCGCCGCGATCACCGCGCGGGTGAACGCGTCGACGTCGGAGTCAGGGCCGGTCGGATCGCCGGAGCGGCCCGGCCGCACGAACCGTACGAGGACCTGGTTAAGGACGACGTCGTTGAGGATCGCAACGCCGCCGGCGCTGCGGAGTCGGTCCGCCATCCGTGCCGCGAGTACACAGCACCGCTCGACGAGGTCCGCGACCCCATCGCGACCGAGCTCCAGGATCGCGGCGTAGATCGGGATGCCGCGCGCGCGCCGCGAGGACTCGGCGACCCAGTCTCCGCCGTCCCGCTCGGCGCCCGCGCCGGCAACGTAGTACGCCGCGCCGAAGACCATCGAGTTCCGATGCGCATCCTGGTCCCGGACGATCGCAATCCCGGAGTCGTACGGGACGTTCAACCACTTGTGCGCGTCGGTCGACCAGGAGTCGGCATCCGCCAGGCCCGCGACGAGGTGGCGCCGCGCGGGCGGGACGGCCGCCCAGATCCCGAATGCGCCGTCGACGTGGAGCCATGCGTTCGGCAGGTCCCGGACCGCCGCCACGATCTCCGGGAAGGGGTCGAACGATCCCGTGTTCACATTGCCGGCCTGAGCGGCGACGAGTACGGGCCGGTCCCGGAGTCCGGCGAGTGCCGCCCGCAGCGCATCGGCCCGCATCCGGCCCTGCCCGTCGGACTCGACCTTGATCACTCGGTTGCGCCCGAGGCCGAGCATCTGTAGCGAGGCGTAGACGGTGGCGTGGGCCTCGGCGCCGACGACCACGGCGATCTCCGGGGCGCCGGCCAGTCCGTCGTCCTCGACGTTCCAGCCAACCCGATGGAGCAGGCGGTGGCGGCCTGCGGCGAGACCGGTGAACGAGGCCATCGTCACGCCCGTCGTGAACCCGACCGACGCATCCGCCGGCAGCCCGAGCAGGTCGAGGACCCACGACGCAGCGAGTTCCTCGGCGACCGAGGCGGCAGGCGACATGACGAACGAGAAACCGTTCTGATCCCAGGTTGAGGTGAGCCAGTCCGCCGCGAGCGCCGCGGGCGTCCCGCCCCCGATCACGAAGCCGAAGTATCGCGGGCCTGCGCTTGCGACGATCCCGGGATCCGCGTTTCGTGCGAGTGCGGCCACGACGTCGGCGGCCGGTTCGCCGTGCTCGGGCAAAGGCCTGCCCATCGTCGCGAGGAGGTCGTTGCGGGTCGCCGGTCCTCGGACCGGCCGATCCGGGAGCGAGTCAAGGAACGCGGCGGCGAGGTCGGCGGTCTGGTGCAGCAGCGAAGAACGGTGGTGCATGTGCGGAGCGTAACGCGCGGCCGCCCGCAGAGTGGCTATCTCACCCGTAGCCGAGGACGCGGACCCCCTGGCTCTCGAAGTCCTGCGGGTTCCGGGTCACGACCGTTGCGTCATTGAACCAGGCCACCCCGGCAATGATCGCGTCGCCGAGCTGACGGGGGCTCGACCTGCCGAGCCGTCGACGAGACTCCCCGGCCCAGATCGCCGCGTCAGGCGTCGTGGACACATATTCCAATGCCGAAATCAACGCAGTGATCGCAAGGATTGCGTCCGCGCTTCCCTTCGACACCGCCTCGGCAACGATCGCGTCGCAAACCAGCAGATCATTCGGTTCGCTGAACAACTCGCGCACGAGTTCCACCGCGCCCGGATACCCGCTCGCGTGGTCGATCAATAGGGTCGTGTCGATCAGGTACCGCATCCGCCATCGTCTCCTCGTACGGTGCCCACAACTTGCGATCGCGCTCGCTCGAGTCCCGGACCTCGCGGAGGATCTCCAGGGTCTCCTCCGGCGTGCTTCCCCAAGCATCGGAATCCTTCAGCGCTCCCGCGTACTTCTCCCAGACCATGCGCGCGTTGTCCCGACGAACCTGCTTGGCGACGAGGTCCGCGATGTACCGGCTACGTCCCCGGGGACCAGCGACAGCATCGACGAGGGCGAGCGTCTCTTCAGGCAGCGTGACATTGGTTCGGACGAGTCCCATGGCTGCAACTCCGTGTGAATCAATCGCACACATCGTAACACACGATTCGCTCCCTCCCGCGTCGCCCATCCTGCGCAACGCCCGGCGCGCCTGGCGGGCCGCCGATTAGACTGCATCGAGTCTATGCAGGCTGAATACGCGGCTCGCTGCCGCGGCTAACGAGGGGCGCGTGGCGCAGCGGTACGACGCGGTCATCATCGGTGGTGGCCACAACGGGCTCATTTCGGCGGCCTATCTGGCGCGCGCCGGGATGAAGGCGCTTGTCCTCGAGAAGCGGCACCTGCTTGGTGGCGCCGCGGTGACCGAAGAGATCTTCCCGGGCTTCCAGTTCTCAGTCTTCAGCTACGTCGTCTCGCTGCTCCGGCCCGAGATCATTCGCGAGCTGAACCTGCCGGCTCACGGCCTCGACATCCTGCCCCTCGACGGCACGTTTACGCCGCTCCATGAAGGCGACGGCCCCAAAGGTGCGAATGGCAAGTCCACCGGTGACTACCTGTGGCGGGTCAACGATCACGGCCGGACCATTCGCGAGCTCCGCCGCTGGTCGAAGAACGACGCCGAGGCGTACGAGGAATACGGCCAGCTCATGGTGGACATGGCCCGCTTCATCAAGCCGATCCTCGGGATCGTGCCGCCGGATCCGGCCTCGCTGGACCCTCGTCCGTTGCTCCCCCTCGGTGGTCTGGCCCGGGCGTTCCAGAAGCTCAGCCAGCGCCAGCAGGCCGTGTTCGTGCAGCTGATGACGATGTCGGCGTCCGACTTCCTCGACCAGTGGTTCGAGACGGATCCGCTCAAGGCCACGATGGCCGCGTCGGGGATCATCGGCACGTACCAGGGCGTGAAAAGTCCGGGCACGGCCTATGTCCTGCTGCACCACTACATGGGCGAGATCGACGGCGCCTTCCGTGCGTGGGGCATCCCGAAGGGCGGCACGGGCGGTATCTCCAACGCCATTGGGTCAGCGGCGCGCTCCCTGGGCGTGGAAATCCGGCTCGAGGCTCCGGTCGCGCGGATCGCGGTCCGGGAGGGCAAGGCAACGGGCGTCATCCTCGAGACCGGGGAGGAGATCCTCGCCGACGCCGTGCTCTCGTCGGTAGACAGCCGACGGACGTTCATCGACCTCATGGAACCCGGCACGCTCGACGCCGATTTCGAAGCCGAGGTCAGGCGGTTCAAGTTCCGGGGCTCGTCCGGCAAGGTGAATATGGCCCTCGATGGCCTGCCCAACTTCACGGCCCTGCCCGGAGCCGGTGAGCACATGCGTGGCGCCATCTCGATCAGCCCATCGATCGACGACATGGAGCGGGCCTACGACGATGCCAAGTACGGGCATTGGAGCAGGAAGCCCTACATCGACATCATCATTCCGACCCTCGTGGACCCCTCGATGGCGCCGCCCGGCAAGCACGTCATGAGTTGCTTCGTCCAGTACGCGCCCTATCACCTGGATCCATCGCTCGGGACATGGGATGACAACCGCGAGGCGTTTGGCGACGCGGTCGTGGACCGGATCTCCGAGTTCGCGCCGGATCTCAAGTCGAAGATCCTCTATCGAAACGTCCAGACGCCACTGGACATCGAGCGAACGACGGGACTGACCGAAGGCAACATCTTCCAGGGCGAACTGAGCCTCGAGCAGTTGTTCTTCAGCCGCCCGGTCCCGGGCTGGGCACGCTTCCGGACTCCGGTCCGCGACCTCTGGCTGTGCGGGTCGGCGACCCACCCCGGCGGCGGGATCATGGGCGCGAACGGCCGGATTGCCGCCATGGAATTGCTGCGCTCGCGCGGAAAGAAGACCGCCTGATGGCCGTCACGAATGGAACCGGGCGGGCCGCCGGACCCTGGGACGCCATCGTCATCGGGGCCGGCCACAACGCGCTCGTCACCGCTGCGTACCTCGCGAAGGGCGGCCTTCGGACGCTCGTTCTCGAGCGCCGCGATCGGGTGGGTGGCGCTGCAGACACGATGGAGCTGGGGCCGGGGATCCGCGTTCCTGCCCTCGCGCACACCGTTGGCCGGCTGCGCCCGTCGGTGCAGCGGGACCTGAACCTCAAGCAGCACGGGCTGACGCTCATGGCCCCGGACGTGCGGGCCTTTGCTCCCTCCGCGGACGGCTCCGCTGTCGTGTTCTGGGGTGATGTCCCAAGGACAGCCGCGGGGCTCCGAACCAGATCCGGCGCCGACGCCGATGCCTACCCGGGCTTCGACCGCCTCGTGCGCTCAATGGCGAAGTTCCTCGATGAGCTTGGCCGCTCAGCGCCACCCGATATCGATGCCCCAGGGATCGGTGACGCTCTCACCGGCCTGAAGCTGGGTCGAGCCTTTCGCGGGCTTGGCAAGCACGATTCGAGGACGATCCTGCGGATCCTGCCGATGGCCATTGCCGATCTCGTGGCCGAGTCCTTCGAGACCGACGCGGTCCGGGCCGCCGTCGCCTGGCGTGGTGTTCGGCACTGCTCGGTCGGCCCATGGTCGGCGGGTACGGCCGCAATGCTGCTCATGGATTCCGCCGGCAACGATGGTGGGGCGGCGGGCGAAACCATCTTCGCGCGCGGCGGCCCCGGCGCGCTATCTGCGGCGCTGGCATCAGCCGCCCGGGCAGCCGGCGCGGAGATCCGGACCGGCGCGGAAGTGACCGCGATCGCCTCGAAGGATGGGCGCGCAACTGGTGTCACCCTTGCC
>JAQBHC010000002.1:0-9343 GCA_032128175.1 Chloroflexota bacterium
AACTGGCACATGCTCCAGGAGCTTGCCGGGATCGAGTAGGCACGGCAGGTCACCCGGGCCGCCCGTCGACGGCACCCGGGCCGATCGGCCCCCCGCATTCGCCCCGCCGGCCCTCCGGATCGGGACCCTCGGCACTCATGCGCACATGCGCATACGAGCGATCCTCAGGCCATGGATGAAATCACGATCCTGCAGGCTGAAGTCCTCAAGGTGCTGGCCAGCCCGCGCCGTCTCGAGATCCTCCATCGGCTCGCCGAGGGCTCGGTGGAAGTGGGTCGACTTGCAACAGAGATCGGCGCCAGCCAGCCCAACGTTTCCCAGCACCTCGCGGTGATGCGCACCGCCGGGATCGTCGAGTCGGAGCGGGACGGTCGCGAGGTTCGCTACCGCCTGACCGACCCGGACGTGATCCGGGCATGCGACGTGATGCGCCGGGTCCTCGAGCGGCGCTTCGCACGCCTCGGGGAACTCTCCTCGGCGACGACACCTGCACCTTCTGTTTCGCCACGCCGCGCGACGCCTTCGCGCCCAGTTGCGCTCGTTCGTTCGTAAAGGAGCCACGCATGGATGAATCAATGAACCTGGTCCTCTTCTCCGGAACGGACGACAAGCTGCAGGCCGCCGCCGTGCTGACCGCCGGGGCCGCAGCGCTCGGGAAGCCGGTCAACGTCTTCCTCCAGTACTGGGCCCTCGACGCCTTCCGCGCCGAGCGGATCCAGAACGACCATGGGCTCGCCCCCGAGGCTGGGCCGGAAGGTCGCGACCACGTCAACGCTCTTCGCAAGGCTGGCCAGGCCAGCTGGGCCGAGACGCTTCGCCAGGCGAAGGACCTGGGCGGCGTGGACATCCAGGCGTGCTCGCTGTCGATGGACCTCCTGGGTCTGGACGAGGGCGACCTCGACCCGCTGGTCGATGGTGTCGAGGGCGTGACGTCCTTCTACCTGAACGCCGGCGACGGCCAGATGGTCTTCATCTGATCCCACATCAAGCGATCGAGAGGCTCGATCGGGAAGGAGTCCAGATCATGGACGTACTCGAGATCACAACAACGGTTGACGCGCGAGGGCTGTCCTGCCCGATGCCCATTGTCCGCACCGCCCAGGCCATCAAGCCGATGGCCTCGGGATCGCTCCTCGAAATCCTCGCCACCGACCCCGGTTCCGTGAAGGACTTCGCGGCCTGGTGCCGATCTACGGGCAACGAACTCGTCGATCAGACCTCGGACGGGGCCGTCTATCGCTTCGTCATCCGTCGGAAGTGAGGCACGAACCAATGACCATGACCGCACAGCGACCCGCGCCCGACCCAGTGGCAGCGGCGATCGCCGATGTCGTGGGCCTGACGGCCGTCGACCCGCAGCCCGAGTCCGACCGGCCAGCCAAGCTCCACGACATTCTGCTCATCAACTACAGCGGCGAGCTCGAGAAGGTCTGGGCAACGATGCTCCTGGCCTCGACCGCCGGCGCGATGCAGGTTCCGTGCCGCGTCTTCGTGACGTTCTGGGGTCTCCAGAACTTCGTCAAAGACGAGAAGCGCGTGACCGGCAAGAACTGGATGCAGAAGATGCTCGCCGTCATGTCCCGCCCGGGCATCAGCCACCGTCCGCTCTCGAAGATGAACTTCATGGGCATGGGTCCCTGGATGATGGGCTCGCTCGCCCGTCAGCAGAACAACCTGAGCCCCAAGGAACTGCTCGAGATTGCCCAGGAGATGGGCGTCGAGTTCATTCCGTGTCAGATGACGATGGACATGTTCGGGCTGACTCGGGATGACCTCATCGACGGCATGGGCGACCCGGTCGGGGCCGCAACGGTCATCGGACTGATGTCCGAGGGCTCCTCACCACTGTTCATCTGACCCAACTGAGTTCGGGCCGCGGTTGCGGCCCGGTAAGGGAACCGACCGATGATTGCGACGACCCCCACCATCACCCGAACGATCGACGCTCGCGGCAGCTTCTGCCCGGGACCGCTGATGGAGCTCATCCGCGGCATTCGGGAGGCGCAGATCGGTGACACCCTCGCCGTGCTGTCCTCCGACAAGGGCTCGACAGTGGACATCCCCAAGTGGATCGAGAAGGCCGGCCATCGGCTGATCGCGCTCGAAACCCTCGATGGGTACGACCAGATCCTCGTCGAAAAGGCGCGGTGACCTCGATGGATCGAATCCTCATCCTGGGCGGCGGGGTGGGAGGGACGCTGACCGCGAATCTCCTCGCCCGCAAGCTCAAGAAGCGCATCGACCGCGGCGATGCCGAAGTGACCGTCGTGGACGCAACCGGCGCGCATGTCTACCAGCCCGGTTTCATGTACATCGCCATGGGCGGTGAGCGTGCCGAGAAGCTCCAGAAATCCGAGCGCGCGCTGCTCGACGACCGCGTCAGGCTGGTGATCGGGACGGTCGATCGGATCGACGAGTTGGCGAAGGCCGTCCACATCGCCGGCGGCGCGGCCCTCCCCTACGACCACCTGGTACTCGCCACCGGCGCGCGGATCCTGCCCGAGTCAATCGAGCACTTCGAGACCGAGGCGAACCACTTCTACACCGCGGACGCTGCTCTCAAGCTGCGCCACGCGCTCGACGCCTTTACCGGCGGGAAGATCGTCATCGGT
The DNA here is from genome assembly GCA_032128175.1 of Chloroflexota bacterium. Lineage (GTDB taxonomy): Bacteria > Chloroflexota > Limnocylindria > Limnocylindrales > CSP1-4 > UBA5189. The sequence goes on from JAQBHC010000002.1 coordinate 2,613, forward strand.
ATTGCGTCGATGCCGTACAAGTGCCCGCCTGCGCCGCTCGAGGTGTCATTCCTGATCGAGTCCGAGCTCCGCGAGCGCGGACTCCGTGACAAGGCCGAGATCCACTTCGCGTCACCGATCGGCCGTGCCTTCACGATCGAGTCGGTCAGCGAGATGGCGACCCCGATCCTCGAGGAGAAGGGGATCGAGCTCCACACCTTCTTCAACGTCGAGACGATCGATCCGGAGCGCAAGGTCGTCCAGTCGCTCGAGGGCGAAGAGCTTCCCTACGACCTCCTCATCCTGGTGCCGCCGCACAAGGGGCAGCAGTTCCTGATGGACTCCGGCCTCGCGCCGGCCCCGGGTGGCTGGCTCCCCACCGACCGACACACCCTGCGGGTCGGCGATCGACCGAACGTGTACGCGCTCGGCGATGCCACGGACCTGCCGCTCTCCAAGGCAGGGTCCACCGCGCACTTCGAGGCTCCCGTCGTCGTCGAGGGGATCGTCGCCGCGGTTGAGGGACGTGCGCCGGCTGGCAAGCACGCCTCGTACGAGGGCAAGGTCATGTGCTTCTTCGAGATCGGCGACGGCAAGGGCACCCTCCTCCAGTTCGACTACGACCACCCGCCCAAGCCCCCGAAGCCCAACCAGCTCTGGCACCTCGGGAAGATCGTCTTCAACAAGACCTACTTCCACACCGTACCGAAGGGCCGCGTCTGAGGCCTTCGTGTGCCTCGGCAGGGGGCTCGGCAAGTCCCCTGGGGCCTTCGGCAAGCCGGCGATCGTGCCTTCCGCCGAGGCCCGCCATCGCGCCTTCCTCAGACGCCAGCCATCGCGCCTTCCGCCGAGGCCCGCCATCTACGCCGCCAGCCATCACGCCTTCCATCTACGCCGCCCGCCATCACGCCTTCCGCCGAGGCCCGCCATCACGCCTTCCATCTACGCCGCCCGCAAAGCGGCTCCAGCGCCCCGGGCCCCTTCCCCCGGGGCGCTGCCTCTTGGGCCGCTGCCTTCACGGCGGCGCGCGTGTCTTGTCCAGCAGTCAACAAAGTCCGAAGGGAGTGCCCTCAAATTGAGTGCCACACACGAATCGGACCCGGATCTACCCGTCTCCGCTCCAATCGGGTTCGCATTGATGACCGCTGGACAACGTTCCGACACACGGGACCGTATCCATTGACTGTGCGTCAAGCCCCCACCGGTCGCGCGGCCACCACCCCAGGTGCCCGCTCTTCCGCGGTGGGGCCCTGTCCCGCGTTCCGAAGGCGCGGATCGGACCCAGCGCATGCAGCGCGCCCCGCGCCCGCACATTCCCGCCCGGAGCACCGAGGTTCGCGCCCGGTGCACTCGTACAATCAATCCGTGATCCGAATATCGGGCCAGATTTCATGACCGGGCGCGTGTTCCGACGCTCCGCGGATCCCTCGCTGCCCGTGGCGGTGCGGGCCGAGGGCAGCACGGTCTGGGATGCGGACGGCAAGGCCTATCTCGATGCTGCCGGCGGCGCGATCGTCGTCGGCGTCGGCCACGGCCGGCAGTCCATCGCAGAAATGATGGCGGCGCAGGCCGGCCGCCTGAGCTATGCGCATGGGACCGCATTCACGACCGAATCGATGGAGGCATATGCCGCGGCCATCGGGCCGCATCTGCCCGTCGATGACCCGCGCCTCTACCCGGTGAGCGGCGGCTCGGAGGCCATCGAAACAGCGCTCAAGCTCGCCCGCGCCTACCACCTCGGGCGTGGGGAGAAGGATCGCTGGATCGTCTTTGCGCGGTGGTCGAGCTATCACGGCAACACACTCGGAGCCCTGGACCTGTCCGGGCGGAAGTCGCTGCGACGCCCGTACGAGGGTTGGCTCGGGCGGTTCCGGCACGTCTCGGCCGCGTACCCGTACCGGGCCGGACTGCCAGGGTCGAATGCGCTCGATGACGCCGATGAGCTGGCGGACGAGCTCGAGCGCGCCATCGTCGCGGCCGGCCCCGGGACCGTAGCCGCATTCGTCGCCGAACCAATTGTCGGGGCCACCCTCGCCGCGGCAGTTCCCCCCGACGGCTACTGGAAGGCGATCACCGAGGTTTGCCGGCGTCATCGGGTGCTCGTCATCGCCGATGAGGTCATGACCGGCTTCGGGCGCACCGGACGCTGGTTCGGCGTGGATCACTGGGGCGTACGGCCGGACATCCTCGTTGCGGCCAAGGGCGCGACGTCTGGCTACTGGCCATTCGGGTTTGCGGCGACAAACGGCGAGATCCACGACACGATCCTTGCTGCGGGGCCATTCACGCACGGGTTCACCTATTCGCACCACCCCGTCGGCGCGGCCGTCGCGAGCGAGGTGCTCCGAATCCTGGAGACGGAATCCCTCGTCGAGGCCAGCGCGACCAAGGGCGATCGCCTCCAGCAGCTCCTGCGCGACCGCCTCGGAGATCACCCCCACCTCGGCGAGATTCGGGGCCGCGGCCTGATGGTCGGTCTCGAAATCGTGACGGATCAGGAGACGAAGACCGCATTCCCGCGCGCTGCCGCGGTTACCGAGGCAATCGTCCGCGCGGCCCGCGAACAGGGAGTACTCGTCTACCCCGGCACGGGTCTGGCCAACGGCACGGACGGGGATTCGATCCTCCTCGGGCCACCCTTCGTCGTCACCGACGATGAACTCGTGCGGATCGCCGATGTGGTCGCGGTATCAGTCGCGGTGACAACCGAGGCGGCAATCGCCGCGAGCTAGCCGTGCATGAGCCGTGCGTGAGCCGCGCGTGAGCCGCCGGTTAGCCGCGCGCGAGCCGCGCGCTAGCCGCGCGTGAGCCGCGCGCGAGCCGCGAGCTAGCCGCGCGAACGGCCCCGCACGAGCAGGATCACACCGAAGACCACCAGCAGCGCCGGCACGATGAGGCTCGACACCTCGGGGACGGCGATCTCCGACGACGCCAGGAGCACCAGGCCGCCGCCGACGAGCGCCTGCCAGCCCCAGCCGCCGTTCCGCGTCGCACGGACGATCGCGATGAACAGCAGCGCCACGCCGAAGAACATCGTTCCCCAGCCGGCGCCGACCTCATACCCGAGCCCGCGGATCATGCCCGGCAGAGCGGCGGCAGTGAGGAACGAACCGAGATAGAGAGCCACGGTGCCGCGACGGACGGCCCAGATCACGAGGAACGCGGCGCCCGCCGCCAGGACCGACGTGTTGCCCAGGGTTCGGTACTCCGGCAGGAGGTTCTGGACGATCAGGAGTGCGCCGAAGGTGACGAGGAATACGCCAATCCACGGCAGGCCGGGGCGTCGAGCGTCGTCCGGTCCCCACTGCCAGCCGTAGCCATGGATGGTCGGTCCACCCATCTTCGGACCGCTACTCATCGGCCCATCAGTTGGCCGCGAAGGCTCTCGCTCGTCGTCCACGGTCATGGTCAGCTCCCTCCCGATTCGCCTGTCAGGCCTTGCTCAGCGCTTCATCGATGTCGACGCCATCGGCGGTGTCCTCGACGTGGCTGAAGCCAAGTCGATCCGCGACCCGCCCGAGGATACCGGGCGCCCACCAGTTCCACTCGCCCAAAAGGCGCATCGTGGCGGGCACGAGCAGGACACGAATGATCGTGGCATCAACGAGGACGGCGATCGACATCCCGACGCCAATGCTCTTGATGGTCACGGTGTCGGCGAGGGCAAACGCCCCGAAGACCACGACCATGATGAGCGCGGCGCCGGTGATCACTCCGGCCGTCTTGGCCAGGCCTTCGGCCACCGCTGCCGTGTTGTTGCCAGTCCGTCGGTACGACTCCTGGATGCGCGAGAGGAGCAGCACCTCGTAGTCCATCGACAGACCGATGAGCACGGCAAACATGATGATCGGGTTCCCGGCGATGGTGTAGCCGACGGGAGTGAAGCCCAGGAATTCGTGCAGGTTTCCGTCCTGGAAGATCCAGACGAGGGCGCCGAAACTGGCCGACAGGGAAAGCAGCGTCATGACGACCGCCTTGATCGAGATCGTGACCGATCCGAACAGCAGGAACAGGATGATCGCGGAGGCCAGGAGGGTCGTGCCGACGGCAAACGGCATCCGCTCGTTCTGGCCGTCCAGGAAGTCCTCGGAGACGGCCGCCACGCCGCCGACCTCGATCCTGGAGATGCCGCTTCCGGGATCCACGCCCCGCACCCGCGGGACGACAACACCGCCGGAGGGAATCGCCGGCTCGAGAGGACTGATCGCATCGAGGCGGACCACGCCATCGCGGATGTAGGCATCCCGGAGCTCCTGCACGGCCGCACCGAGTGGCTCCGGAAGAAGCCCGGCCGGGGCCGCGTAGAGCTGCGCCACCTGGTCCGCCGTCAGGGCCACGCCGGTCCTCGGATCTATGAGCGAGAACGGACCCTCGACCCGGTCGATGCCCTCGAGTCCGGCCACTTTGGCCGAATAGTCCATGACCGACTGGATGGTCGCGACGTCCGTTTCCCCGGCCGTCGTGTCCATGAGGATCACGATCGGGGAGGTTTCGCCCGCTCCGAACTCGGTCCTCAGGGCAACCCACGTGTCGCGACTCGGGACTCCGGCAGGAAAGATGCTCGCGTCAGGGACGCCCTGCTGCAGGCGGAAGAATGGGGAGCCGGCGAGGAACAGCACGGCGAGGACCGGCGCCAGCACCGCGATCGGGCGCCGCATAACGGCATACGCGACCCGCTCCCAGCGGGAGGCGCGGGGGACGGTCTCGCCCTGCCCAATCCCGACCCGGCGAAGCAGTCCCCTCACGGACAGCGCATTGACCCGCGGGCCGAGCATGCCAAGAAGCGCCGGCAGGAAGGTCATCGCGAAGACCACCGAAGACAGGACGACAATCGAACCACCGAGCCCGATCGAACTGAGCGCGATGGCCTTGAACCAGAGGAGCCCCGACAGCCCGATGGCGACGGCGATTCCGGAAAACACCACGGCTTTGCCGGCGGTGCCGATCGTGATCGTGACCGCCTGTTCCACCGTCCGGCCCTTGGCCAGCTCCTCGCGGAATCGGCTGGTTATGAAGAGCGAGTAGTCGATGGCCAGGGCGAGGCCGAGCATCGTCGCGATGTTCAGGACGTAGATGCTCATCTCTGTCTGGCGAGCGACGACGTTGATGATGGCCAGCGAGGTCGGGATCGCCAGCCCGGCCACGATGAGGGGCATCCCGGCGGCCACGATCGAGGCGAAGACGAGGATCAGGACGAGTGCCGCGATGGGCAGGGAGACGGTCTCTGCCCGAATCAGGTCCTGCTCGGAGAGGGCCACGGAATCCCGTTGGATCGGGCCGAAGCCGGTCAGGTTCACGCCATAGCCGGCCGGCGGCGTGAGGAGCTCCTCGAGTTCACCGACCTCGCCGACCGCCTCGTCGTCGGTCAGATTGAGTCCGATGACCACGTACGCAGCATCGCCCGCGGTGCTGATGAACCGATCGTCATGCGTCTCGGCGTACCCGGTGATGGCGCTGACCCGGCTGTCGGCACCGAGCTCGGCGAGGGTTGTGGCGATCGCAGCCTGGAAGTCGGCCCCACGGGCGTCGGCGCCCGGTGCGTCGGCCCGAAAGAGCGCGAGGAAGGCGCTGCGGCCCGCGCCGAACTCGGTTTCGAGGCGCTGCGCCACTCGAGCCGATTCCGAATCCTTGTCCAGCCATCCGCCGGCGGACAGTTGGTCGGCCGTGCCGGCCGCGAGCGGCGCGGCCGTACCTGCGAGCACGAGCATGACGAGGAGGACGGCCCGGCGTCGCCGATAGACGAACGCACCCCAGCGGCTGAACATCGAAATCCCTTCCCTCGAGCGATGCCCGCGAGCACCGATTTGGCACGGTGAACGCGTCGAATGGTAGGCAGTTGGGTCGGCTTCCGTGAATCCCGCGCGCCGGCGGGCGGCGAGTGGCGGAGCCGCGACGGCGCGGGCGCGCGCCGGCAGCGTAGACTCGGCCGCGATGTCGCCCTCGGCGCCCCACGTTCAGACGGTGCTCGGTCCCGTGGATTCCGCGGTGATCGGGTTCACCCTGCCCCACGAGCACACCGCCATAACGCTCTGGCAGATCCCGAATCGCTGGGACTACTGGGAGCTCACGGCGGACGAACCGCTGATCAGCGCGGAACTCATGCGCTTTCGCGCGGCGGGCGGCAGCACGCTCGTGGATCTCACGCTGCCCGGCGTTGGCCGCGATCCGGCCTGGCTCGTCCGGCTGGCGCGAGCCACGGGGCTGCAGCTGGTCATGGGTTGCGGCTGGTACCGCCAGGCCTACTACCCGGCCGACGCGCTGATTGACCAGAGGTCGGTCGATGACCTTGCTGACGAGCTCTGCCGCGAAGCGGAGGACGGGATCGTCTTCCCCGGACTCGCTGCGCCCGTGCGCCCCGGGATCATCGGGGAGATCGGGTCGGACAAGCCGTGGCTCTCGGCGCAGGAGGAGCGCGTCCACCGAGCCGCCGCACGGGCATCGCGGCGGACGGGTCTGGCGATCACGACGCACGGGGTGATGAGTGATGTCGGACTTGCCCAGCTGAGCGTCTTCGAGTCGGAGGGCGCCGACCTGAGCCGGGTCGTCATCGGCCACGCCGACTCATATCCCGTTCTTGACCACTACCTCGAGATCGTCCGTCGCGGGGCGAACGTCGAATTCGACTTCCTCGGGATGTCCTTCACGCCGCGCGAGCGCCACGGCGAGCCACGCATCATCGACCTGTTGGCGGAGCTCCTGTCACGCGGTCATGCGGACCGGGTCCTTCTCAGCCAGGACGTCTGCCACAACTC
>JAQBHC010000003.1:0-2568 GCA_032128175.1 Chloroflexota bacterium
CCAGTGGCAGGTGCCGGCGCTCGACAGCGACGGCCGGACGTCGCAGCAGATGCAGCCCTACTACACGATCATGCGGCTGCCCGGCGAAGACAACAACGAGTTCATCCAGATGCTGCCGTTCACGCCGCGCCTGAAGGACAACCTGGCAGCCTGGATGGTCGCGCGCAGCGACGGCGAGCACTACGGCAAGCTGGTCGTGTTCCAGTTTCCGAAGCAGAAGATTATTTATGGTCCGCGCCAGATCGTCGGGCGAATCAACCAGGACCAGACTATCTCGCCGCAGATCACCCTGTGGAACCAGCAGGGATCACAGGTCATCTGGGGCACGTTGCTGGTCATCCCGATCGAGGAATCACTGCTCTACGTCAGGCCGCTGTACCTCCGGTCATCCGAGGGACGCATCCCCGAGCTGAAGCGGGTCATCGTGGCCTACCAGAACCGGATCGTGATGGACGAGACGCTGCCGCGCGCCCTGGCGCAGATTTTCGGGCCGGAGGTGTCCCGGGCAATGACGCCTGATGCCCCGGGGGCGCCGGCGGTCACGACGACTGCAAGCACGGCAGCCGGCCAGCCGATCGCCACGCCGGAGGGCCAGCCGGCCGCCGCCGACGCGCCGCTGGCCGCGCTCGCGACCGAAGCCAGCCGGCATTTCGACCTGGCCGACGCCGCGCTGCGCAACGGTGACCTCGCGCGCTATGCCGAGGAGATTGCACTGGCCCGCACCGCGATCAGACGGATGCTCGAGATCCGCCGCTAAGGCTGGCCGCGCGAAGGATGGCGTCGGCGGACGCGTCGATGTCCGCTTCCACCGTCGACCAGTTGCTGATGGAGATGCGCATGGCCGCCGCGCCATGACGCGTGGTGCCACTCAGCCAGCACGTGCCGTCCGCCTGAACCCGCGACACCACCGCGCGCGTAAAGACGTCCGGATCGCCATCGCCGTCCGGCGGCTCGAAGCGCACCAGGATCTGATTCAGCACGACGTCGTTGAGGATGTGGACGCCGGGCTGGCCCCGCAGCCGGTCGGCCATACGTCGCGCCATCGCCACGCCGCGCTCGACCATCTCGCGCAGACCGTCACGGCCAAGGGCCTTGAGGGCGGCATAGACCGGCACGGCCCGCGCGCGACGGGACTCGTCGGGCACGAACTCGTGGGGATCCCGCTCCACCTTCGAGTCCTCGATATAGGCCGCGAGCAGCGTCATCGCGGCGCGGTGGACGTCCGGTCGCGAGCAGAGCGCGACGCCGCAGTCGTACGGCACGTTCAGCCACTTGTGCGCGTCGGTGCCGATGGAATCGGCGTGCGCGATGCCGTCGAGATGATGGGACAGCGACGGGCTGGCCGCGGCCCAGAGGCCGAACGCGCCGTCGACGTGCAGCCAGGCGTCGCGGCTCTTCGCCGCGTCGACTACGTCCGCGATCGGATCGAACGCGCCGGTGTTCACGTTGCCGGCCTGCGCGCTCACGATGCACGGCCCGGAGCCGGCTTTGAGCATGGCGGCCAGCGCCGATGCATCCATGCGGCCCTGGACGTCAGTGGGCACATGTCGCGCGCTCACGTCCCCGAGGCCGAGCATCCGGAGAGACCGAAGGATCGAGTAGTGGGCCTCGTCGGTCACGTACACCTCGACGGGCGGCGCGCCGTTCAGACCCTGCGCTTCGACATCCCAGCCGGCCTCGCGCAGCACATGCAGGCGCGCGGCGGCCAGCCCGGTGAAGTTCGCCATCTGGCCGCCCGTCACGAAGCCGCCGCTCCAGTGCGGCGCCAACCCCACGAGATCGCGGATCCAATCGATGACCGTGTCCTCGATGACCGACACCGCCGGCGATAGCACGAACAACCCGGCGTTCTGATCCCAGGCGGACACCAGCCAGTCCGCCGCGGTCGCGACCGGAAGCGACCCGCCGAAGACGAAGCCGAAGTAGCGCGGTCCCTGAGTCGCGACGGTCCCGCGCAGGCCGGCGTCGGCCAGGCGGTCGATGACGGCGACCGGATCCTCACCCGCCGTTCCCAGCGGCCCACCCAGCGCCGCGCGCAACTCGTCACCACTCATCGTCGCGCCGACGTGGCGCGTCCCGACACCATCCAGGTATTCCCTCGCGCGCTCCGCCGCGCGACCCAGCACGTCGTCACGTTCGGTCATCGGTCCTCCCGGGCTCCGGGATCATCCCTCTGCCCTCTGCCCTCTGCCCTCTGCCCTCTGCCCTCTGCCCTCTGCCCTCTGCCCTGCTCAAGTACCTCCTCAGCCCCAGGAACGAGAAGTCAAAGCGTCCGGCGTTGACATAGGCCTCGGTCTCGGCAGCGCCGACGACCGCGGTGAGTTCCAGAGCGGCCTGGCGCATGAACTCCCGCGCCTGGTCTTCGATGGAACCCGGGCCGGCGGCGAGTTCCTCGGCGCGACGCGCCCAGGCGGCGGTGCGGCGCCAGAGGTCCTGGAAGTGGGCGTCGGGGTCCGAGTGGGGACCGAAGTGCGTGAGGAACAGGACGTCCGGCTCCCAGGCCATGATGAGGTCGATGCTGCGCCGCCACGTCTCGAGGTCGATGTCGGGCGGCGGCGTGGCCGGCAC
>JAQBHC010000004.1:0-3567 GCA_032128175.1 Chloroflexota bacterium
GCCAGGTCGGTGCGGCCGGTAGCCAGGCGACGAGGCCGAGAATGTCCGCATCGTACCCGACGGATGACAGAGCCTCAGATCCTGCAGTAGGGTGGGCGCATGCCGGACCGCTTCACGAGAGCCAGCCGGCTTCTCGTCCTCCTCACCGCTGCCCTCGGGATCGCGCTCGCCGCGCCGCTGTCTGCGGTCGGGCGAGACGCTCGGGCGAACGCAGGCCTCGACCCGACCGGCGCCGGCGCCGCGAACCTCCCCTTCACCCTGGATCTCTCGCAACGGGACGACTTCGTGGCCCAGACGAACTTCGTCCAGTGCGTCGGCGCGAGCATGCAGATGATGCTGAACATGATCCGCCCCACCGACGATGTCACCTCGGACACTCAGGCAGAGCTCCAGGTTCTCGCACGTTCGCTCAGCGCCAAGCGGCCCGGCAAAGCAGAGCGCAAGGGCGCAAGCGTCACCGGCTGGACCGCAGGGCTCAACGCGCTCGGAGCGGGTCCGTATCGAACGGTCGGCAGGACCGACATCCAGGCAACATTGAAGCTCGCCGCCCGGGCCATGCGGGAGACGAATCGACCGGTGGGCCTCCTGGTCTGGCGTGGACGGCATGCCTGGGTGATGGCCGGCTTCACGTCAACCGCGGACCCACGAGTGGCCTCCGATTTCGAGGTCACCGAGGTCATCGTCATGGATCCTCTGTACCCGCATGGCTCGCGCATCTGGGGGGCCAGCCCGGCGCCTCGCGAGTCGCTGAGCGTCGTTGAGCTGGGGAAACAGTTCGTTCCACGCGCGTCGCGGGGCGAGATCCCGGGTGGCGGGAGCGCAGCAGACCCGAGCGCGGGCACGTTGGCCTCCGGTTCGACCAGCAGCTGGCCCCAGGCTTTCGCCGGACGCTACGTGATCGTGATGCCGCTCAAATACGTCGAGAACACGCGCCTCGGCCTCAGGCGGCGCTGACCGCCGCGGCTCGAGAGGTTCGCCGAGCGCGGAACCTCTTCCGACCCGGGAGTTAGGATGCCGCTCGTGACCGATCCTGACCGGCCGTCGCCCGCGCCTGGGACCCTGCCGATCTTCCTTGCGGGGGATGACGAAGCGTCGGCTCGACTCCGCGAGTTCGCGTTCGGCGCCCTGCTAGCCGCTCCGGTTCCGGTCGATGTCGACACGCTCGCAACGCTCAGCGGGCTCGCACGATCAATGGTGGAGTCGTCGCTTGGCCGACTCGCAGCCGCCGGTCGCGTCGATCGTGACGAAGATGGCCGAGTCCTCGGATCCGCGGGGCTCACGATCGCGGAGGGTCCGCACGGTCTGCAACTCGGTGGCCACCAGTACCGCACCTGGTGCGCGTTTGACGCCATCGGCATCCCCGCGGCGCTCGGCGTCGACGCCCACATCGAGACGGCCTGCCCGGTGTGTGATCGGGACATCACCATCGAGCTCGTCGCTGGTCTCGCGCCCGTTCCGGGTCGAGTCCCTGCCGCGGACGCAGCTCGACTGTGGCTGTCGGCCGGCGGCGCCGACATGCGGGCCGACTTCTGTACGCCGACCGTGCTCCTCTGTTCCCAGGAGCACGCCTCGGTCTGGTCAGAGCGTCAGCAGGGCCGCGGCACAGCGCTCGACCTGACCGACGCGGTGGTCGAAGGGGCGGCGAGCTGGCGCTCGGCGGCCGACGTGGCGCTCGCGATGAAGTTGACGCCGCCCGCCTAGAGGTCAGGTATCTCGGAGATATCGCCGGGCAATCAGCGCGTAGCCGGGGATTCGCGGAAGCGCCGCTGAGAGCGCCGGTGTTGACCCGTCCCGGCGTTCCACCGTCAGCCGGGTCGCTGCCTCCTCGTCCGGTAGGCGAGCGTCAACCGCGGCGAGGTCGATCGCGCTGGTTCCCGGCACCCCGGCCCCGAGCCTGTCGACGATCTCCTGTGGAAACGCCCCGGCCTCGTATTCGGCCCGGACCTCGGCGTCCACGTGCCAGCGCGGCCGACGCAACAGAATCCCTCGCCACCCATCCGCGATGGACCGCTCTACCCGACCATCGCCCGGCTGCGCCGTCCCGGGCGCCGCGATGTCCTCCCCGCGTGACCAGCGGGCGGCCTGATGCAGCAGGGCGTACTCGTCGAGATCCGCGTAGTCGGCCAGCCGCTCCGCCGGAGATCGGTCGCCGAACAGGGCGCTGACGGATGGCGCGAAGACATCACCGAGGTCGAGATCGATGGCCCGCACCGTCCGATGGAAGTAGACCTGCAGGTAGAGCAGCAGGCGGGCGCCCAGAAACCCTTCGAGCGCCGGCACGCCGGACTCGTACAGCGTCAGCCCGCGCGGGCCGATGTACGTGTAGCGCCGGAGCCGTTCGACGTCGATGCCCACCTGGACCCCGGTGAAGAACGCGTCCCGCCGGACGTAGTCGAGGTTGTCCACGGTGAACACGCCCGACAGCAGGGGCTGCATGAGCCGGACCCAGCGCGGCATCGTCGGATCGGTGAGGGCCGGCTTGGCGACGAGGAACGAGACCCAGCGTGGGTCAATCGCCTCGTCGTCAGCGAACGCGTCGCGGTCCGGCGCGTTGCCGGGTGCGCGGCGGAGTGCCCCGATGACGCCGCCCAATTCGCGCTCGATGATCAGCTGACTCAGGTCCTCGTGGGACAGCGACTTCACGCCAGGGCGGCGCGTATCGGTCGGGGCGGGAAAAGCCGCCAGCACGCGATCGTCGAAGTAATGGGCAAAGGGACCATGGCCCACGTCGTGCAGCAGTCCCGCGACCCGGAGGGTCTCCACGACCAGTGCCTCGGACGGAAGCGCCTCGGACGGAAGTGCCTCGGACGGAAGCGCCTCGGACGCGGTTTCAGCCTCCGCCCCTGACGCGGATTTGGTCACCGTCCCGGCTGACGACGCTGCCAGCGCGGAACGCAGGGTGGGGTACAGGGATCGTGCCCACAGGCCGGCCTCGTGCATGACCCCGAGCCCATGGGTGAAGCGCGAATGTTCGGCCGTTGGGAAGACCCATCGGGCGCTCTGAAGCTGGCTGATTCGCCGAAGCCTTTGAACCCACGCGGTATCGAGGAGATCGTCCTCGGCCGCGTCCTCCGCCGGCAGCCCGGCGATACCGGACTCGTCCGGAGCGAGCCGCTTGGTCAACTCCACGTACCCATGGATCGGGTCGCTGATCAGGTTGACCGCGGAGAACGGATGTCGGCCCATGGTCCGCGGCTCAGTCGTCATACCGGGCGAGGGCCCGGCGGAGCGTTTCGGCGACATCGGCACGCAGCGCGGCCGGCTCCAGGATTTCCACGTCCGCACCCCAGGACAGGACCCACAGCCGGATTTCGATCGTGCCCGACACCGTCGCCTGCCAGAGAAGAGACCCGTCGGGCTCGATCGTCGCCACCTGGCTCGTATGCCAGACGGTCTCGGCCACGCGCCCGGCGACGGAGGGCGCGAAGCGGAGCGTGACCGTCACGGCCGGTTGGTCGGCGATGATGTCCCAAGCGCCCCGAAGCAGCTTCTCGACCGACCCGACCTCCGGCGGCTCGAAGGTGCGCGGCGTGACCGTGACGGTCTGAATACGCTCGATCTTGAAGG
>JAQBHC010000005.1:0-18389 GCA_032128175.1 Chloroflexota bacterium
CGTGTGCTGGATCGTCAAGACGTTGCTCATCTGGGCGAATGGTGGAACCAGCACGACTGGGGGCGACGTCGGCCTCCTGTTCCTGGCAGGATTTGCGTCTCTGGCGATCGCAGTCGCGCTGTGGGCGTGGGGCGCCACAACGGGGCGTGCCGTGCCGCTCCGCATCATTGCCGGGGCCTGCGCCGTTGCAGGGCTCCTCGTCGTGGTCAATCTCCCGATCCTGGTCGGCTATGCGCTGATCCCTGACTCATGGCTCGCCGAGGAAATTGGCGTCGTCGTCGTCGCGATGTTCGCGCTAGTCGCGTGGCTTGGTGGGATCCGTTCCCGTTTCCGCAGGGCAAGCTGACCCCGACGGCTGGGGTCCCGCGAGCGCGATGACGAAGGTGAAGGCCGAGAGCCGGCCGCGGTGCGTCTTCATCTCACTTCCCTTTTCCATCGTTTCCGGTCGTCGTCGGTCAGCGGACCGTCAGGGGCTCCACGCTCCCGTCGGCCGGGATGCGGATCAGGTCGTCTCTGTCGATCCGTGCGATCACTTCGTCGCCAGTCGGCCTCAGCTCCGAGACAAACCCTGCGACCTCGACCTGACTGAACGTGGCGAAGTCGGTGCTTCGCCACAGTTCGCCGTTCCCGTCGGCCACGTACAGCGCCGACGTGCCAGCGAAGGCCATCGAGGTGTAGCCAGAGAACCAGTCCTCGGGGTTGGACGCTGTGACCGCTGAGAACGACAGGTTCCGCTTCAGGACGCCCGGGTCAGCTACCTCGGACCACGTAGCGCCGGCATCGGTCGTGACGGCGAATCCCATGAGCTGATCGGGCCGTGGCGAGGGCGTCCGATGTCCGAGCACGAGCGGACGAGCAAACGATGGAGCCAGGCGTCGAATCGCTCGACGTCGCGCAAGCGTGGCAGGCTGCGCCAGGCGTGGACCAGGGCATCCTGGGTCGCATCCTCCGCAAGGTCGGCGTCACGAAGGATGAGTCGGGCGATGGCGTACAACCGATCGACGGCGCCTGCGGCCAGGACGCCGAAGGCCTCGCGGTCTCCGTGTCGTGCCCGGTCCACGAGCTCCGTCTGCACGCCTGGCTCCTTCCGAAGTCGACGACCTATCCGGTCATCTACACACTAGTCGGAGTGCAGGGCATTTCGGTTCAAACTTCGTTCGTGGGAGCCGCCATGCCACACCCTGTAAGACGAGGCCCAACCCGATCTGGCCGACCCGTCCGACCGTCCGCCGCCGCTCACCGGGAGTGAAACTCGAGCGAGTCGAGGACCGGCGCCGCTGCCTCCACCGCCCTCTCGAAGCGCGACTCTGGCGCAACGATCGCGATGGCCAGGATCCGCATGGACAACCCCTCGGGCACGTCGAACAGGTAGAGCCGCATCCACTCTCCCGTTGCGTGGCCCGTTGCGACGCCGTTGTTCACGAAGACCGTCGCACCGACGGAACTATCGTCGAGTACGAGTCCCAGGAGCGCGTTCGCGAGCAGGTCACCCCCACTAGTCGTGGGTGCGCACACAGTCGCTCCGGCGGCGATCTTCACGTCCATCATCAGGGCGTCGGCCCCTCCGACCCTCACCACGACCGGAGCGGTCGCCCCGAGGTCGGGGTCGGAGCGGATGCTCTCGGCCAGCGCCGCGGCGTCGGCTGGACTCGGGCCTGTCTGACAATCCGCCCCGAGCAGCGCAGGGTCGGCCATCAGGAAGAGCTCATCCCAGTCGGTGCGCTGCCCGCCGTCGGTCGTCGGCGGCACTCCCGGGCCCTCCGGGATCAGGCGGCCGAAAGTCACGCCGCCGAACTCGCGGTAGTCGGACATGATCCACGGGTGGGCGGCGTGCAGGGTCACTTCGCCGTCGAAGGAGTTGTAGGGCACGGCCACGGGCTGGCCGTCCTCGGTCGTCGGCGCGATGTCGGTTCCAAAACCGTTCGGCTGATACTCGAGCCCCAGGCGACCGTCTGCTGGAAAGTATTCAGGGTCGTCATGAGGCATGAAGAAGAGCTGTTCGACCACCGTGTCCCCGGCGAACAGCCGAACCTTGAACGCCATGAAACCGTACGGCCACTCGATGCCAGGCAGTGGCTCGAACTCGGCCCGCTCGTAGGGGGCTCCCGAGCTCGTCGCGTAGAGGAGCGGGATGTCCTCCCAGAGGATGTCCGGGTAGAGGCTGTGTAGGTACTGCTGCGCCCCCTCGCCGGCGATTCGGGCCTCGAGGAAGCCGTTCAGGAGCTCAGTGACCTCCGCCTCGGAGAACGGCGTTGTCGGCTCGGGGCTCGGGTTCGCACGCCGCCAGACCGACCCGAAGTTGTCTGTGAGGGTGTCGGTCCCGGGATCGAGGACGAAGGTCAGGTTGCGGAGCTGCTCCACGAGGGGAGGGCCGCTCAGGGCTTCAGGCTCGCTCCTGTCGTCGCACGTGTACACCGGCGACGGGATGATGAGCACGGTGCTGCCCTCGAGCTGTCCGAGTCCCGTCATCGTCGACGGGCCGCCCGAACACACCGAGGCGACGTCGTCGCTCACCTCGATCTCGACGTAACGGTCTACCGTGGCTGGGATGGTCATCGTCTGGGTTCCTCCGTCGGCGTCGCTGGTGCTGAACCAGGTGCCAGGGAACGGGCTCCGGGGGTCGGCGGTTGGGACCGGCCCGCCGATGGCCGGTTGATTGGCATAGAAGTTGAGCGCCAGAGCGGCGACCATCACGACGGCGGCGGCACCGCCGAGAGCAGGTACGAACCAGTCAACGGGGAATCCTCGGCGGAGTCCCGGGAGCCAGAACCACGTCCGTTGCTTGACGTCGTCGAGTTGGTCGACGATTGCCGCGACGGACCGATCGGACAGCCTGGTCGGGCCTGCCGCCAGCCAGCTCTCAAGGACTCGGTCTGCTTGCGTTTCGCTGTTCATGCCATGTCTCCCACCGCGGCGAGTCGCGAATCGGCCTCGATGGCCGCGCGCATTTGCTGTCTTGCGTAATGAAGCCGTGATCGGACCGTTCCGGGCGACAGGCCAAGCGCCGCGGCGATCTCAGCACCGGACAGTCCGAGGTAGTGGTGCATCACCAGAACGGCCCGCTGTTCGGCCGACAGCCAGCGGAACGCTCGCTCGAGCTGATCGCGGTGCGCGACACTGGCCTGCACGTCGTCGCTGGCCGGGCCGAGGTCCGGATCGGTGACGAGCCGCAACCCGGGCTGCCAGCGGCGCTGGTGTCGAGCCTCCGCGAAGCACGCGTTCACGAGCAGCCGATACAGCCACGCCTCGAGGCGATCGTCATCGCGAAGTCGGCGCAGCTCGCGCCAAGCCGTCAGGAATGCCTGCTGGACCGCGTCCTCGGCCCTGCCCGTGTCCCGAAGGATCCGGTAGGCGACGGCGTACAGCCGGTCACCGAAGGTCAGGACAAGCGTCGTGAACGCTTCCTTGTCCCCCCGCCTCGCGCGACCGATGAGCTCCGGGTCCATGTGGCTCCCTCTGACCTGTCAGCCAGTATGAGTTTCGGAGTCCCGGATTTGCTCAATCTTGATCGCCGGCAGTCGAGGAGGGCCCCTGCACGGAGAACCATTGGTCGGCTTACGGTTCGATGTGCAAGGAAGCGATGATCGCATCGAGCTCCGCGATTTGCGCTGGGCGGATCGAGGGCTTTGTCTCGTGCGCCAGCGAGTTCGTCTAGGGGCGCCAGACCATCACGGCTGGTCTCCGCTTGCGAGTGCCCGGGCAAACCGGGCAAGGGTGCTGTCGGTGCGATAGCGACCGGGGCACGCGTCCGACCGAGGCCGAATTGGGTCGGCCGACGCTGTGCATCGGTCACCGAAGCATACGGGTCGCCCTGGATCGTTCTCACGGGCGGCGACGGCCCATCCGCGAAAGTACGGGGCGTGTGGCGACCTTTGGTGCGTGGAGGCGACACCACCTCTACGGGATGATCGTGAAGTCCCGGCTTCCGACCGGGCACCCACCGGAGCTCTCCCCATGCCTCGCTTGACCGCCAAGGTCTTCACGGACCTCGCCACCTGGATGACGGGGTTAGGAGCGGATTCGCCACGGCGTGGCAGAGACCAGCGTCGTCGAGGGTGACCAGCGCATTGCGGTGACCGTGAGTGCGGGGGGCTCGACTTATAGCAGCCGAACGACAGAATCGGCGGAAGGCCTCGTGGCCCAGGCTGACGCGGCGCTCTACGAAGCCAAAGCCGCAGGTCGCGACCGGGTGATGATCGCCTGACGCCGCGCGACCTATTGCCGCGAGATCGGCCGGAGCGGGACATACTCTGACCTTGGGGTCGGGACGCAGGGTCTCGACGCGTCGACGGCGCGCCGCTGAAAGGCAGGAGTGAACATGCCCCATCCGCTCGTGGAACAGCTGCACTTCGCACGATCCGAATTCCTGCGCGGCCTGGATGGGGTGCCGGAGGCGGACGGGCTGCGGCGCCTCGAGCCAATGAATTCGATCGGCTGGATCGTGGCCCACATGGCCTGGCACGAGCAGCGCTATTGGCTGACCCGGCTTGCCGAGTTGACCCCCGAGCCCGCGCTCAATGAGATCGCGGCCAATGGGGGACCACCGACGACCCCATCCCTAGGGGCAATGATGGACGCGTGGAATAGGGTCACTACCGCTGCCGACGCGCAGATCGCTGGGCTTGACGAGTCGGCAATGCAGGGGGTCCTTCCCGGCGGACCGTCGCGCAAGATCGGCGACGCCCTCCTGCGCGTCATCTATCACTACTGGTTCCACACGGGTGAGGTCCTCGCGATCCGACAGCTTCTCGACCACCCGCATCGTCCCGAGTTCGTCGGCGATATCGACGGCCAGGCCCCGTATCGCCCAGGTGGAGCGACGTGACGAGGCCCTTCGTTCCTCAGTCGGTCCTCGATGCCGCCCATGCGCGGTCGGCCGCTCGCGCGTCAGGGGACTTCAACCGCGCCGATCAGCTGCGCGGGGAGATCGAGGCCGCCGGTTGGAGCGTCGTCGACTCGGGCTCGGACTTCCGCCTGCAGCCGGCACATCCCGCGGACCTCGAAGCGGATGGCATCGTTCGGTATGGGCGCTCAACAGCGGTGCCAGATCGTCACGGTGAAGCGGATACGGCAGAGGTCACGATCCTGATCGTGGCAACCGAGCATCCGGATGAGCTTCAGCGGGCCGTCGGTGGCGTCCTGGCGCATGGCCCGCCCGGGGTCCAACTCGTCGTGGTTGCTGACGGCCCATCGCCCGATCAGGACGTTCGACTCGGAGGCCAGCCCGAGGGCGTCGAGGTCGTCCGCACGTCGCAGCGCCTTGGCGCCGCGGCTGCCCTGAACATCGGGATGCGACGGGCGATCGGCCGCGTGGTCGTGCTCGTGGACCCGAGTGTCGAAGCGACGGGTGACTTCGTGACGCCGCTCCTCGAAGCGCTCGAGGACGAGGACGTGGTGGTCGTGGGCGTGTTGGGATTCAGCTCCGCCGACCTGCTCCGATACGAGCCCGTTGCCTCCGGCCCGGCTGCGACGATCGAGGGGTCGGTGATGGCGTTCCGTCGTGCCGATGGTGTCGCGATTGGACCCGTGGATGAGGCTTTCCGCTATCAGCGGCACCTCGATACGTGGTGGAGCCTCGCCCTTCGCGATGGTGGCTCCGATGGGCTTCCTCGCCGCGCGGTCGTCATTCCCGGACTCCCGCTTCTACGCCACACCTCGGCCGGCGAGGCGACGGTTTCGGCTGCTGATCGGGACCGGCTGTCGAAGCGGAACTACTACCGGGTCCTGGATGCGTTTCGCGATCGACCGGACCTCGCGGTGGCTGGGGACTGAGGGCGGGGCACCGGCAGGATTTCCTTCAACGGCGCCATAACGAATCAGTGGACGGCTCGTTCCACAACTCGAGAGGCCTCGAGCCTGGTCACCGTTCCCCCGGCGGTGTGGCGCGAGGTCTCTACTCCTTCCCTGCAGATCAGCCGGCTGTTGGATTCAGGCGGCAATCTATACTCCGTCGGTGCGCCGGATCGCGTGGATGGCAGCCCTCCTGTACGGGTTTTCAGGCGATCGATACGCCTGGACCCGGCGGCCGCGTGTCGCCACTCCAATCGTCCGGCCGGTTCGGCTTCTGGAGCTTGGCGGGACGTTTCGCGGACCTGCTTGGTGGCGCCCGTGATGCCCGTTCGGGGACGGCGTCGCCGAGGATGGGCCGGCCTCGCGGTGCTCGCTGCACTTACTGTCGGGTTGACCGGCACGGCATCGCTCGGTCAGCCTGCGTCTGCAGCGAGCCGGACGGAGGTCACGATCCTGCTGGGGGCTCCGACATCGCTCGACCCGGCAGGTGGGAGCGACATTTCCTCGGCGGCATTTTCGGCGCAACTATTCGAATCCCTGACCGCCTTCGATCAGAGCCTCACGCTGCGACCCGCGCTCGCGCGCTCCTGGGACATTTCCGATGACGGCCGCAGGATTGTTTTCCATCTGCGGGCTGGTCTGGCCTTCTCAGACGGCGCGCCGATCAGCGCCGAGGATGTCGTCCAAAGCTGGCTCCGGATCATCAACCCGGCGCGGCCCTCACAGCTCGCGTCGTTGCTCCTCGACGTCACGGGAGCGGCCGACTATCTGACCGGCCGGAGCGACGATCCGCAGACAGTCGGGCTACGTTCGGACGGCCTCGATGTGATCGTTGATCTCGATGGACCCGGCGCGGACTTCCCGTCGATCGTGGCGAGCCCGACGTTCGGGATCGTTCCGGCGCAGGTCTGGCGCGATGGCGCAGATGTGGACGCCGACGGACCACCCAGCAGTGGTGCCTACGTCGTCGAGGCGTCCAGCGGGACGGCATTCACGCTGGTTGCCAACCCGCAATACTGGGCCGGTCAGCCCCCGATTACGACAATCCACGTCCTGACCGAGATCGGCGGACGAAGCCGCGTCTCGGAATTCGAGGCGGGGGACCTCGACTACACGGCGATTGGCTCTGCCGACGCGTCATGGATCCAGTACGAGGCGACGCTTGGCCCGCAGCTTCGGCTCGTGCCCTCCTTGTCCCTGTCCTTCGTTGGCTTCACCGCGAATCGGGCGCCATTTGACGACGTGCGGATTCGGAAGGCCTTCGCTGCCGCGGTCGATTGGGCGAGAGCCACCGATCTCGCCTCGAACGGGGACGATGTCCCTGCAGACAGCATGGTCCCGCCCGGCGTCCCTGGTGGAGGAGACCGAAACTGGGTGCCTGCCCACGATCCGGCCCTGGGTCGTCGCCTGCTCCAGGAAGCTGGCTTCCCGGGGGGCGTCGGAATGCCGGTCGTCACGTTCGCCGTCGGGGGGATTGCCCAGGCAGAGGGCATCGTCGAGGATCTCCGCCGCGAGCTTGGGGTGAGGGTCCGGATCGAGGAACTGGACGATCACTTCGGGCGGCTGCAGACCGATCCGCCGGACATGTGGTCGCTGGGCTGGGTGGCCGATTATCCGGGCGCGAATGACTTCCTGGGCGTGTTGCTCGGGACTGGCAGCACCAACAACTACGGGCGGTGGTCGTCGGGAGCATTCGATGCTGCTATCTCCGCAGCGCTGGCGACCCGCGACCCGATTGCCGCGAGGGCCGCATACGAGCGCGCGCTCGGAGTGGTCCGTGATGAGGTTCCGGTCGTGCCACTGGCCTACGGAGACGGCTGGGCGCTTTCCCGCGAGGGCCTCCTCGGCGCGGATCAGAACGGGCTGGGGATTCTGCGTCTGGCGGGCCTTGCATGGGAGTGATCCGCAGTCTGGGACGCCGCGGACAGGTCCTGGTCGCGACTGCTCTGGTGATCGGCGCCCTTGGGCCCGTCGCCGAAATCGCGTTCGCCGCGGCACCCTCGACCGGCGCGCCGACGGCGACGGTCGTGTTCCTGGATGCGATCACCTTCCGTGGCAGCGCCATCCTCAACGATGACGTGGTGCGCGTTGAGATCGTCATCGACGTCGAAGGTGCGACTCGGTCGTTTGTCGCCGAGGTGCCGGTGGCTACGAATTCCGGCGCCACAAACCTGACCTATGGGCTGCTGACGCCCGGCGGGGAGATTGCGCCGAACACGGATGTAACGGCGCACTTCCGGCTGACGCTCCGGGACGGATCGATGGTCAGCGGTCGGCCAGTCACGGTGCACTACGACGACACTCGATTCCAGTGGCAGACCCTGACCGGCGAATTCGTGACCGTCCACTGGGTCGATGGGGGGCGCGCCTTCGGCCAGCGTGCGCTCAAGATCGGGGACGACGCCGTGCGCGAGGTGAGCAGCCTGCTTGGCGTCACCGATATCGATCCGATCGATTTCTACATCTATGGCGACAGAACGGCGTTCTACGACGTGCTCGGCCCGGGGGCGCGCGAGAGCGTGGGCGGGGAGGCGCACCCCGAGATCCGGACGCTGTTCGCGAACATCGGTGCGGCGGCCGTCGACGATCCCTGGGTCGGCACGGTAATTCCGCACGAATTGACCCACCTGGTGTTCGATTCAGCCGTCAAGAATGCTTACCACTACCCACCCCGCTGGCTCAACGAGGGTATCGCGGTGTATGAATCGGAGGGGTACGGACCCTCCGATCGAGGAGCCGTTCGTAGCGCGGTCGGCAACGGCACGATCATGCCGTTGCGAGCCCTGACCGCTCAATTCCCGACAGTGCGGGACCGCTTCTACCTGGCCTACTCGGAATCGGTGTCCGCCGTGCAGTTTCTCGTGGAGCGCTATGGTCGCGACGCAATGGTGGCGCTCGTGAAGGTCTATGCCAATGGCGTTTCCGACGACGAGGCGTTCCTGACCGCTCTCGGCGTCGACACATCAGGGTTCGAGAAGGCCTGGTTGGACTCCATCGGGGCTCCCGAGCCAAGCCCGTTCGGCCCACAGCCAGCTCCGGCGGGCCCGCTGCCGATAGGCTGGAGCGGCGCGGCGCCGACGCCGGGAACGGCGCCCGCGGCATCGCTCAGTCCAGATGCGACACCTCGACCTGAATCGCCGGAGGGCGGAGTCGACCCGAGCGGCGACGAGACGCTGCTCGCCGTGCTCGCCCTGTTGCTCGTCGGCGGCGCGGCCGTCTGGGCGCGCTACAAGTTTGGCGGGCGCCGGGTCGTTGCAGCCCCGCCGGTCGTAGCCACTCCGTCGGACGACGCGGCCGATACCGAGGCCGAGACATGAGCTGGGTCGGCAACCGACTGAGCGGTTTCCAGAGCTGGCAGGTGACCCTGGCCGCGGCGCTTCTGGTGCTCGGATTCCTGATCGCCGCCCAACTTAGCGCCGAGCGGCCGCGAGTCAGATACACCAGCCAGGAACGAGCGCCGCTCATCGAGACCGTCCTCGGCCTTCAGGGCCAGCAGGACGCCTTGAAGGCCCGGATCCTGGAGCTCCGCGAGCAGATTGGGGACGCGGAGGCGCAATTGCCGGCGTCTGCAGCGCAGGAGAAGGCTTTGAACGCGGATCTGGAGCGCGCCCGAATCGCGGCAGGCCTTATCCAGCTCACGGGGACCGGGCTCGTATTCCGACTGGAGGATGCCGATGCCTCGGTCGGCGACGGAGGCGCAGACGGCCTGGTGACGGCCCGCGATGTCCGGATCATCGTCCAGGAGCTGTGGCTCGCGGGAGCGGAGGCGGTATCCATCAACAACGAGCGCATCGCCACATCGACGGCCATCCTGGACATCGGCAACTCGATCCTGGTCAACAGTGCGTACCTGGCGCCGTCGTACGACATTCGAGCGATTGGACCGCCGGGTCTGTACGACCGCGTTACAGGCGCGGAATCGTTCGTCGAATTCGTTCGGGATCGGGTGAGCCCTTCCGGCCTGCGTCTCTCCTTCGCCGATCTCGAGGCGGTGACCGTGCCGGCCTATGCCGGCAGTGTGGGCGTCCGGTACCTGCGGCCCGTGGCCCGAACGGGCGGATCCTGACGATGTCCCTGGATCGCAAACGCGCCTCGATCACCGCGGTGACGCTCATCCTCGGGATCCTTGTTGTGGCCCAGTTACGCAGCCAGGGGGTCAACACTGGCCTGGCGTCTCAGTCCGCGCAGGACCTGACCCTGTTGGTCGCGAACCTGAACACGGAGAATGAGGCGATCCGCGGAGAGGTCGCCGCGCTCGAGCGCCAGTTGGCGACGCTGTCCGACACTCGGTCACGCGGCCAGAGCGCCGCCGGCCAGCTCCGCCAGGACCTGGACAAGATCGAAGCCTGGGCCGGTCTGCGGGCCGTGGATGGCCCGGGCGTGTCGATTCGCGTCAACGGGGCCATCGATGGGGAGGGAGTCGAGGATCTCGTCAACGAGCTCCGCAACGCGGGTGCCGAGGCCATCGCGATCGATGGCGTCCGGCTGGTGCCGGGTTCAGTCGTTACTGGCGCGTCCGGCGCTCTCTTCGTGGAGCAGACGCCGCTTGGCATTTCGTTCGAGATCCGCGCGATCGGCAGTCCGCAGATCCTCACCGGCTCGCTGACTCGTACCGGCGGGATCATCGCTCAACTCAGTGTCAGCTTCCCGGAAGCCACCGTGTCTGTGACCCCGCTGGACGCTCTGGCGATCCCGGTGACGGAGCGGGACATCGTGCCGGTCCACGGTCAGCCGAGCCTCTGATACCCTCCCGGCGATGCCTGTCCGACCCGTTATTGAGCTGCTCCTTGGCGACGTCGTACGTCTTCGACGTCCGCACCCGTGCGGCGGCGACCTCTGGTTGATCGATCGACTGGGGGCCGATATCGGGCTCCGCTGCCAATCGTGCGGACGTCACGTCCTCCTCGAGCGCCGCGTGCTGGAGACGAGACTCGACGGTTTCGTCGAGCGGGGTGATCCGGCCTTGACGGCCGCCACGCGCCCGGACGCCGGACAGCCCGCGTGAGTCAAGTGCCCTCGGCGGAAGCCGCCGGGACCAGCACGGCCGCAGTCCTTCGGAACCGACCCTTTCTGCTGCTCTGGCTCTCCCAGCTTGCGACGCAGGTCGGTTCCAACATGGTCCTTTACGGGCTCACGGTGGTCGTTCTTGATTCCACCAACCTGTCGTCGGCCGTCTCGCTCCTCTTCCTGACCTTCCTCGTGCCGGCGGTCCTGTTCTCCGCGCTTGCCGGCGTGTATGTCGACCGCCTGGATCGACGGATGGTCCTCGTCACGACCAACGTTCTGCGTGCTGTCGTCATCGTCGCCATCTGGGCCGTGGGCGGTGATCTGACGCTCATTCTGCTGCTCAACATCCTCCTTTCATCGCTCACGGTGTTCTTTGCGCCGGCCGAGGCCGCGATGATTCCCTTCCTCGTGCCCAGGCATCAGTTGGTCAGCGCGAACGGGCTGTTCACGCTGACGCTCAACGGGGCGTTTGCGCTGGGCTATGCCCTTCTCGGGCCACTCGTGGTCAAGATCGCCGGCGGACCGGCGCCGGTCCTGCTCATCGTTGCGGGCCTCTACGCGATCTCGGCCGTGTTCTGCGCGACCCTGCCCTCGAACGAGGCGGCTGGCGATCCGCCCGAGCACCCCGATCCAGTGCATGAGGCGGGTGCGGCCGTCCACGGGACGCTGTCACAGCTGTCCGAGGGCGTGGCCTACATTCGGTCGAACCATGCGATCAGCTGGTCCCTCATCTATCTCGGCATTGCGGCGTCACTCGTCGGGGTCATCGGCGTGCTCGGCCCATCATTCGCCCAGGCGACGCTCGGACTGGGCACCCAGGACCTGATCCTTGTGGTTCTCCCGCTTGGAGCGGGGATCGTGATGGGGGTTCTGGTCCTCAATTCGTACGGCCGGTACGTGCCTCGCCGACGGGCCATCGAGGGTGGCCTCATCGCCCTTGGCTTCCTTCTTTTCGTCCTGACGGTCGCTGGACCGGTGAGCCGGGCCTTCGCCGCGTCCGACTCGGCGTTCCGCGATCTGGGAACGGTCACGTCGTTGATCGCCGTGGTCATCGTGCTTGCCTTCCTGGCCGGCATCGCCTACGGGATCGTGGCCATCTCGAGTCAGACGCAGCTCCAGGAGGACCTGCCGGAGGAGGTCCGTGGCCGCGTCTTCGGCGTCCTCAACATGCTGGTCTCGGTCGGCAGCTTCCTGCCGATCATCATTGTTGGCCCGATCTCGGATCTGATCGGAACGACCCTTGTTCTGCTCGGTGTAGCAGCGGCCATCCTCGTGTCCGGGATCGTGTCGATCATTCGTCGTGGCCCCCTCAGGCCCGCCGAGGCGCTGGCGACTGCCGGGACGATCTCCCACTCGACGGCCGCCGACCCGATCGGTGTGGCCCGACGCTCCGACGATCGCGAATAGGCACGGGCCGCAGATAGACGTGGAAGTGCCAGACCGGCCGAGCTTGCAGGATCCGACCCGCGCTGACTCGCTTGACCGAACACCGACCCTGTGGCGCGCGCTCGCGCTGGGCATCCTGCTCGGAGGGGCTGCGATCGGTTTCGCTGCCGCGGGCGGCGGGGGAGGACGCGTGTTCGTGCTGGTGTTCCTCATCGTGCTTCTGGCCGTCCTCACGCGGATCCTTGTTGGGAGTCGCCGTCCGCCGATCGGGACGAACCCGCGCGCTCCGGTTCCCCCCGAACAGCTCCCCACCGTCAGCGTCCTCGTAGGGGGACGCGACGAGGCGGTTGTCCTTCCGCGCCTGATCACGGATCTCGGCGCGCAGGATCATCGCGACCCTTCGGGGGCGCCGCGGTTCGAGGTCATCGTCATCGACGACCGATCCAGCGACGGAACCTCGGATGCAGTCAGAGGCGCCGCCGAATCGGCGGGGATCTCGTCCATCGTCCGCATCGTGCGCCGCGAGGGTGAGGGCCTGCGGGATGGAAAGGGCGCGGCCCTGACGGCGGCACAGCCGCAGACCTGCCGGGGCGACGTCATCGTGGTGCTGGATGCCGATGCGCGTATCGGACCGGACTACCTTCGACGCGCGTCGACCTACGTAGCGGCCGGGGTCCCGGCGCTGACGTCGCGCCGACGCATTCTCCATCCCGATTCATCCATGTTGGCGCGCCTCCAGGCGGACGAGCAGACGCAGGACGGGGCGCTGCAGCTCGGACGATGGGCGTCCGGTGGGTGCTCCGAGTTTCGCGGCAACGGCCTTGTCATTCGGCGCGACCTGCTGGCCGCGGTGGGAGGATGGGATCCATCGCCCCTGACCGAGGATCTCGAACTGTCCACCCGCCTCGCTGCGCGCACGGGCACGACCGTCGCATGGGCACGGGACCTCGAAGTCTGGGAGGAACCGGTTCAGACCTGGAGCGCGTTGTGGCCCCAGCGACTCCGCTGGAGCGAGGGCGGCGTCAGGCGTCTCTTCCAGTGGGGACCGGCCGTCATGGCCAGCCGTCGGCTCACGCTTCGAGCCCGCCTGGACTTTGCCGGTTACGGCGCCCAGCTCCTGGCGCCGCCTCTCATCCTCGGTGCGCTGGCAGGCGCGCTGGCATCGGGTGGCTTCGGAGTAGCGGTCGGGCTCATCGGGAGCTACCTGCTTGCGGGCGCGGTTCTGGCCTTCGACGCACTTCGCTGGGAAGCTGGACCAAACGGGGCGGCGCTGTCCACGGCCGAGCGATTGATTCGCTCCGCTCGCGTGGCGCTGTTCAGCATGCTCTGGCTGGTCGCCATCCCGAACGCAATGTGGCGACTCGCGACGCGTCGGGGTGCCCTTCGCTTCGACAAGACCGTGCATCACGGTTCTGGGCACGCGCCGAGCGCGCGCCCGGATGCCTCCGTCCCGCGAGATGCGGCCCCGAATGGGCTCGGTGAGCCGTGAGTCGGGTTGCCGTGCTGTTCACCGGTGGCACGATCAGCATGCGCCTGGACCCTGTTCTCGGCGGAAACGTTCCCTCGCTGGACGGGGCGGCGATCCTGGCCCAGACGCCGGGTCTTGCGTCGATTGCTGAGGTCGTCGCCATCGATCTCGGACGGACCCCGGCGAGTCACTTCCGGTTTCCGCAGCTCTTCGACATCGCCCGGTCTGTCCGGAGCGCCCAGGCCGACCCGGCGATCGACGGCGTCGTCGTGGTGCAGGGAACGGACGTCCTGGAGGAGACTGCGTTCTTCTGGGACCTCATCGGGGTTGGTTCCAAGCCGGTCGTGGTTACCGGTGCCATGCGGTCCGCCTCAGACCCGGCGTACGACGGGCCGGCCAACCTCCGCGATGCTGTCCGCGCGGCCGTCGCCGCGGAATTGCAGGGCGAAGGCGTCGTCGTATGCCTTGCCGGCACCGTCCATGCGGCCGATGACGTCACCAAGACCCACGCATCGGCCCTGGACACATTTCAAAGCCTGAATGACGGCCCGCTCGGGACGGTTCGACAGGATGGGCTCGTCATCCATCGAACGAGGGGAATGCGGCGTCACATCGAATCCGAGACGGCCGCCGACCATGTTCGCCTGATCACGGCGCACGTGGCCATGGACGGGTCGATGATCCAGGCGCTGGAGTCGATCGGCCTGACCGGTCTGGTGGTTGAGGCGACGGGGGCGGGAAACACATCGGTCGAACTCCTGGATGCTGCCCGCCCTCTGATGAGCCGTGGGGTGCCGGTCGTCCTGGTCACGCGCTGCGCAGCCGGCGCGGCAGGCACCGAGTACGCCTTCCCGGGCGGCGGGGCCACCTGGGTCCAGGCCGGTGCCATGCTGGCCGGCACGCTGTCCGGTCCCAAGGCCCGGATCGCACTGGCGCTCGCGCTCGGCGCGGGACTGGACCGGCCCGCGACGGCCGTGCTCATGGCCGGAAAAGCGGGTGCCGCCTGATGCCCCTCGATGCGCTCGTTACGGGCAGGATCGCGACATTTGCGGGAGATACGGGGTTCGGCTGGGTGGAGGCCATCGGTATTCGCGATGGCCGCGTCGCCTTTGCCGGCACTGCGGTCGATCTCGAGACCCGCGCTGACCCGCACACGGTTCGTCACGACCTGGAGCCGGGTGAGATCGCCCTGCCCGGCCTGACCGACGCGCACCTGCACTTCCTCGATGCGGCGCTCGCAACCGAGCAACTCGATCTCACTGCCGCGCCTTCGCTCGACGCCGGTCTTGCCCTGATCGTGGCGGCTGACCGGTCGCTCCCACCAGGGGTCTGGCTCCAGGGTGGAGGGTGGGATCAGCGTCGCTGGGGCGGCTGGCCAACGTCGGCCGATCTCGATGCCGCAATCCCGGGCCGCGCCGTGGCACTCTGGTCGTTCGACCATCACGCCCTGTGGGCGAGCGCCAGATCATTCGAGATCGCCGGTATTTCGGCCGGCACCTCCGACCCGCCGGGCGGCGTCATTCGGCGACTGCCGGACGGACGGCCGGAGGGCATCGTCCTCGAGAGCGCCTGCGCCCTGATCATGGGTCGCCTTCCGGCCCCTGATGACGCGACCGTCCGACGCACGGTGGCCAACCTCGGACAGGATCTGTTGGCGCTCGGGATTGTCGCGGTGCATGACCCCGGGACTGTCTCCCCGGACCGGAAGCTTCGCGGATTCGAGTCCTACGGGGCACTGTCGGACGCCGGTGCTCTGCGTGTACGAGTCCATGCCAGCCTCCGACCGGAGGGCCTCGACGAAGCTATCTCGCGGCAGTACCAGAGTGGGACGAGGCTAGGCAGTGATCCAGGGGCCCGGGCGAGGATCGGGTGGCTCAAGCTCTTCGCCGATGGAACGCTCGGTTCCCAGACCGCGGCGCTTCTTGAGCCCCGCGAAGGTACCGATGACCGGGGGATGCTGGGCTACGACCCGGATGAGCTGGCGGCGCTGGTGGGTCGGGCGGCCGAATCGGGGATCGCGACGCAGATCCACGCGATCGGGGACGCAGCGGTTCGCGCAGCGCTCGACGCGCTGACGCCGAGCGCTGGTAGCGTGCCGTTGATGCCGCGGCTGGAACACCTTCAGCTTGTCCATGAGGAGGATCGCGGACGGTTCGCGGCTGCCGGGATCGCCGCGTCCGTTCAGCCGATCCACCTGCGCGAGGACGCGGCCACCGCGCGTCGCGACTGGGGTGCGCGCGCCGAGACGGACGGCTATGCGTGGCGGACCCTCATCGACAGTGGCGCCGTCGTCGCCTTCGGAACCGATGCGCCGGTCGAACCGATCGACCCGTGGCCCGGCATCGCGCTGGCCGTGCTCCGAAGGGACCCGAGCTGGGGCCCGGACGGTTCGCCCTACGGACCACATGAAGCGCTCGACCTGGAGATGGCCCTGCGCGCAGCCACCCTCGGACCCGCACAGATATCACGGGAACTGGATCGCGGCAGGCTCGTGCCCGGGTCACGCGCTGACCTCATCGTGCTTCCGGAGGCACCACGCGAGCCCGAGGCTCAGATGGCGGCCTTCGCGACAGTCAGGCCCCGTCTCGTCCTGAGGGACGGCCAAGTGGTCGTCGAGATCTAGAGCCGAGCGGGGACGGCGGTGACCGCCTCGTTGAACAGGCCGTTCAGGATCCGCGACGTGGACGGAAACGCGTGGATCGTGTCCGCCAGGACATCGAGGTCGATTCGTGCCCGAATAGCCAACACGCATTCGTGGATCGCCGCCGACGCGTCGGGAGCGGCGATCGCGGCACCAACCAGGGTGCGTGTCGAGCGGTCCACGACGATGGTCACGTGCCCGAGCTCAGCCTCGACGGAATAGCCCTTTGCGGTCCGCGCGAAGTCGGCCACGAATTCGACCGCATCGACACCCGCATCCAGGGCCTGTTCGAGGGTGAAGCCGACGGACGCGGCCTCGGGATCCATGTACGTGGCGCGGGGGAGGGCGCGGTAGTCGGGTCGGACGTCCTCTCGGAGCGCCATCCGGATCGCCATCTCGCCCTGGTAATGGGCCTGATGCGTGTGCAGCTCCGGACCGGCGGGATCGCCGATGACCCACAGGCCGTCGGCCAGGCGAAGGCGGCCGTCGCGCGGGAACGCCGTGCGTCCGCTTGGATCCACCCCGTAGGCCTCGAGCCCGAGGTCGTCGAGTGCGACGTCTCGCCCGACCGCGAGAAGCACCGCGTGACCGGTCGCCACCGTCCCATCTGAGAGCTCGATCTGGTGTGGGTCGGCCGACACCTCTGATGCGTGGGCGACCGTGGCCCGCACGTTCAGACGGACGTCGACGCCATCGCGCTCGAGAGCCGCCAGGATGACCGCGGAATTCCGTGGGTGATCTGTGGGGGCGAGCCGCGGCCCCGACTGCACGATCGTGACGGGAACGCCGAACCGCGCATAGACCTGGGCCAGCTCACAGCCGGTCGGGCCACCGCCCAGGACCAGCAGCGAACGCGGCAATACTCGAGCCAGTGTCGCCTGCTCGTTGGTCCACGGAACGATGGCGTCCAGACCCGGGATCGCTGGTCGGCGGGAGGAGGAACCCGTGGCCACCACCACGTTTCGTGCTGCGATCGTGTGGACGTTGCCGTCATGGGTGACGTCGACCCTGCCGCGAGCCGAGATGCGTCCCGTTCCCCGCCAGATCTGCGCCCCGGCCTCACGCAGCGTCGAGACGTGCGACGTATCGTCCGGCTCATCCGTGCCCTCGGGGCGATTCACCATGTAGTCGCGCCGCGCCGACGCCCGCGCCCAGTCGTAGCGGGCAGGATTGGCATGATGCTCGGCTGCCGCATGGAGGAGGGACTTTGACGGGACGCAGCCGATGTGTGGGCAACTGCCCCCGAACCAGCGCCGATCGATGATCGCCACCGAGGCGCCGCGCGCCAGGGCGGCCCCGGCGGCAGCCTCGCCGGCGGGGCCGGCACCGATGATCACGAAGTCGACGAGCTGGTCTGGCACCTGGCTCATGCGCTACCGGGCGGCAGACTGAGATCCCGCTGGCGACGAGCTTCGAAGGCGAGGATGGCCGCAGCGGCGGAGACATTCAGGCTGTCGGCGACGCCGTGCATCGGGAGGCTGACGCTCTCGATCCCGACCTCCGCCCAGGCTGACGAGAGACCGTCCGACTCGCTGCCGAGGACCAGCGCAATCGGCCCCGTCAGGTCGGCGTCGGTGTAGGGGATCGCGGCATCGACCCGCGCAGCGATCGGTCGGAGCCCATGGGCGACCAGCCATGCCAGCACGTCCTGCGCCGGAGCCGTGGCCAGCGGGACGGTGAAGACCGTGCCGACGCTTGCCCGAACGACGTTGGGATTGAACAGGTCCGTGCCGCCGACCGCGATCACGGCGTCGGCGCCGACGGCATCGGCAGTGCGCAGGATTGCACCGAGATTGCCCGGCTTCTCGACGTCCTCGGTAACGAGGACCAATGGGGAGGCGCCGAATCGCAGGTCGTCGAGGGACGATGGCGGGACTCGGACGATCAGGACGATCCCGTCGCGGCGGTTCCCGAAAGCCAGTCGACCGTGCGTGCGCTCGCTCACGCGCGTGACCAGGACCCCTCGCTCGGCGAGGACCGCCTGGACGCGGCGTGCGTCTTCACCGACGGCCAGCGAATCGCAGACATAGGCTTCTTCCACCGTGAAGCCAGCCTCAACCGCGCGGCGGCACTCGCGGGCGCCGTCGACGATGGTAT
>JAQBHC010000006.1:0-10001 GCA_032128175.1 Chloroflexota bacterium
GATGCCGCCGAGGCCCGCATCAGCTCCAGCGCCGAGGCGTCCACCTGGGTCAGCCCGCGGACCACGTTGACGAGGATCGGGAAGAAGACCAGCAGGATGACGATGGCCATCTTCGCGAACGGGTTCAGGATCCCGAACCAGATGGACATGATCGGTGCCGCGGCGATGATCGGGACGGCGCTGGCCCCGATCGCGATCGGCAGGATGGCCTCCCGAACGCGACCCCAGCGGGAAACCGCGAAGGCGGTCGCGACGCCGGCGCTGACACCGATGACCAGTCCTCCGAGCGCCTCGAAGAGCGTGTTGCCCGCGGCCTTCCCGATGATCGACCATTCGGCATTCAGGGCGGTCGCAATCACCGACGGTTTGGGCAGGATGAACTGTCGCAGGTTCAGGCTGGCGACCGTGATTTCCCAGACGATCAGCACGCCAAAGAACACGACGACCGCCGGCAGGTGGTAGCGCGCCTGACGCACGAGCCGGCTGCCGGTGCCCTCCACGGGGCGAATGGCCGTCACCCGACGGAGCCCTCGGCCAGCGTTCGCCCAGCGGAAGGGATGGCCGAGCCGGCGCCGGACCCGTCTGCGCTGTTGTGCCCGCCGCGAAGCTTCTCGCGGACGTCGGTAATGAGTTCGAAGTACCGCTTCGACTCCCTGGTGTCCTCGTTTCTCGGGCGAGGCAGGTCGATATCGATCACCTCGACGATCCGCCCCGGCCGGGGCGACATCACCGCGACCCGCGTGGACAGGAATACGGCCTCGGGGATCGAGTGGGTAACGAAGACGATCGTTGTTCCGGTCCGTTCCCAGATCCTCTGGACTTCCGAATTCATTCGTTCGCGCGTCATCTCGTCGAGTGCACCGAAGGGCTCGTCCATGAGCAGGATCCTGGGCTCGAGCGCCAGCGCGCGCGCTATCGACACTCGTTGCTGCATGCCACCGGACAGCTGATACGGGTAGTGCCGCGCGAAATCACGCAGCTCCACGAGGTCGAGCATCTCGCCGACCCGCTGCTCCCGCTGGGTCCTGGACATGCCCTTGATCTCCAGCGGCAGGGCGACGTTTGCCTCGACCGATCGCCAGTCGAACAGCACGGGGGCCTGGAACACGATGCCGTAGTCCCGATCCATCCGGGCCTGCCGAGCGGGCTTCCCGTTCACCTCGATCGTCCCGTCGCTCGGCGCGGTAAGGTCGCCGATCACGCGCAGCAAGGTCGACTTTCCACAGCCCGACGGCCCGATGAGGGAGACGAACTCTCCCTCCTGGATGTCGAGGCTGATTCGGTCGAGCGCCGTCGTCCCGACGCCGGACGCCGTCGCGAAGGTCTTGGATACGGAGCTGATCGCGACGACAGGTTGGGGCATCTCGCTCACTTGCGGTTCGTGGACATCTGGTCAGCCGGCCGCGGCGTCCGGTCGTCCACGCAGGATGACCAACTCCACGACACGGACGGCCAGGAAGAACGTGAGGCCGAGCAGAGCGGACGCAATGATCGCCGCCCAGAGCTTCTCCGGACCGCTCCCGTATTGCTCGTTGAAGTTCAGGATCGACCGGCCGAGCCCGAACTGGCTGCCGCCCGGATTCCCCTCGCCGACGATCGCTCCGACGATGCTCGCCGTCGCGGCGATCTTCAGGGACGCGAAGAAGTACGGCAGCGACGCCGGCATGCGCAGCTTCCAGAGGATGGTCCAGCGAGACGCGGCGCAGGATCGCATGAGCTCGAGGGCGCGCGGGTCGGGCGACGACAGGCCCCGGAGCTGGGCGATGGCGACCGGAAAGAAGGTCAGATAGGTCGCCACGACCACGATCCCGAACACGCCGTTGCCGAAGGCGAAGGCGATGAGCGGCGCCAGCGCCAGAATGGGTACGGTCTGGCTGGCAACGACGTAGGGCATGAAGGCTCGCTCAGCGAGTTTCGAATGGACGAAGAGGGCCGCCAAGGCGAAGCCGAGAATCGCTCCGGCCAGGAGCCCGAGCGCCGCTTCCTGCCCTGTATGCCAGGCGGCACCCAGCAGGAATCCCCCGAGCGACTGTTCCTGCTGCCGCTGTACTGGGGCCGCCAGCGCATCCCAGATCTTCCAGACGTGCGGCAGCGACAGATCGCTGGCAATCGGCCATTTGAACGGCGGCTGGTACACGGTTTCCTGCCCGGCGTCGTTCTTGAAACGCCATGGGTCGCCGCCAAGGAGCTTCGCCCCCTCCCAGACCACCAGCAGTGCGGCGAGAAAGATCAGGGCGACGAGCGCTCCGCGGAGCGCGGATCGGTAGACCGGGGTGGAGCCGGGCGCGGCTGCGGAAGTCACCACGAAAGAGTACCGGGTCCGCTATTGACCCGGTTCGAGGCCCCCGCAGGACGCTAGCCGACGACCGCCTGATCCGCGATGTCGAGCGCCGCATCGAGGACTTCGAAGCCCTCGGCCAGCTGCGCCTCGTTGATGCACAGGGGCGGGTTGGTATGGATCGAGTTGTTGGAGATCATCGCGTAGACCCCGTTGTCACGGAGATACTTGCCGATCGCCTTCATCTCGTCGCTGGTGCCGTTGAACGGGGTCATCGGCGTCCACGGGTTGCGCGTCCGGACGAGGTCCAGGATTCCGAACAGGCCCAGGTTGCGATGGGCCCCGACCGACGGATGCTTCGCCGCGAGGCGCTCGTGGTGCGCGCGCATCACGACGCCAAGACGTGCGGAGTTCTCGATGAGGCCGTCCTCCTCGTAGACCCGAATCGTGGCCAGCGACGCGGCCAGACTCACCGGGTGCGAGCTGTAGGTGAGGCCGCCGTAGAACATCTTCGATTCGAACGCGTCGGCGATGTGCTGGCGCATCGCGACCCCCCCGAGCGGCAGATACGAGCTGGTCAGGCCCTTGGCCATGGTCATGAGGTCTGGCGTGACACCCGAGTGGTCAATCGCGAACCACTTGCCGGTCCGCCCGAATCCGGCCATCACCTCGTCGGCGACCATCAGGATGTTGTTTCGATCGCAGATCTCACGGACACCCCGGATGTACCCGTCAGGCGGGATGAGGATCCCGTTGGTGCCCACGATTGTTTCGAGGAAGACCGCGGCAATCGTGCCGGCGCCCTCGTACCGAATGACGTCTTCGAGGCCCTGGAGGCTCTCCGCCACAGGCCGCGGCTCCGCTTCGCCCCAGCGATGTGTGTCCGGGTAGCGCACCACGCCCACGATTCCCGGCTCGTTTGCCCAGCGGCGCGGATCCCCGCTCAGGGTCATCGCCCCAAGGGTGGCGCCGTGATACGAGCGGTAGCGAGCGAGGACCTTCTGGCGACCCGAGTACTGGCGAGCGAACTTGATTGCATTCTCGATGGCTTCGGCGCCGCCGAGCGTGAAGAAGACCTTGTTCATGTCGCCCGGCAGGATCTGGGCGAGCTTTGCACCCAGGCGTCCGCGGATCTCGGTGGCGAACGCGGGGTGGACGAACTGGAGCTTCATCGCCTGCTCGGTGATCGCATCGATCACGCGGCGGTCGCCGTGGCCGATGTTAACGCTCATGAGCTGGCTGTTGAAGTCGAGGATTCGGCGACCTTCGGGCGTATACAGGTAGACGCCTTCGGCATGGTCGATCGCGATCGGGTCGATCGCCCCCTGAACGGACCACGAAAAGAACGTGTGGGCGCGATTGAGGGCGACGATCTCGGCGCTGGTCATTGCCGTGGAGGTTTCGATTGCCATGGTGGGCTCCCCTGGGTCCGACTGCGAACGTCGCCAGATTGTCGCAGATGCGGCCAAAGCGGATCCCTTGCCGACGACCGCACGACGGAGGTGAGTCGCTGGCCCGCCAGATTCAGTCTCGCTCCCCGACGAGAGCGGCTAACCTGCCACGATCATGCAACCCTCGTCGCTCTGGCGACACGCCGACTTCGTGAAGCTCTGGGCGGGCCAGACGGTGTCCGAGATGGGATCCGTCGTAACGCGGACAGCCATCCCGCTCGTCGCCCTCCTCGTCCTCGACGCCGGGCCAGCCGAGATCGCATTCCTGGTGGTCGCAGCCAGCCTTGCGGTCCTCCTCGTCGGACTGTTCGCCGGGGCGTGGGTCGATCGGCTTCGGCGCAAGCCACTCATGATCTGGGCGGACGTGATCCGGGCGGTCGTACTGTTCTCGGTCCCGATCGCCTTTGTGATCGGGGAGCTGCGGGTGGAGCAGCTCTATGTGGTGATGTTCATCGTTGCGAGCCTCGGAGCACTCTTCGATGCCGCCTACCCTGCCTATGTGCCCTCGCTGATCGGCCTTGAACGGGTCGTGGATGGCAACAGCAAGCTGGCCACGAGTGCGTCACTCGCTGAGATCGGCGGCCCGGGCCTCGCTGGCGCGCTTGTCCAGCTGATCGGCGCCCCGTTCGCGATCCTCGTTGATGCCGTGTCGTACGTGGTGTCGGCGATCGCCGTGCTCCTGATCCGATCGCCCGAGCCACCGCGGCCACCTCGAGATTCGATCACGCCGATCCGGACGGAGATCATGGAAGGGCTTCGGCTGGTGCGGCGTCACCGCATCTTTCTCCCGTTCGCCATGCGGTCGGTCATCGCCCACGTCGCCGGGTCGTTCTATGGCGTCCTGTACGCGATCTTCCTGATCCGGGAACTCGATCTGAGCCCATTTGTGTTCGGAGTCGTCGTTTCAGCGGGCGGCGTTGGGTCGCTCGTCGGCTCGCTCCTCGCGGCGCGAGTCATCAATCGCTACGGGCTCGGCCCGTCGCTCATCGGTTGCGCGGTCCTCGCATCGGTCGTCGGCGTTCTGACCCCACTGGCCCAGGGCCCTCTGCTCCTGGCGACGGCAATGGTCTTCATTCCGCAACTTCTTGGTGACGCCGCACAGACGGTCGAGGGAGTCGCCGAGATCTCGCTGATCCAGGGCCTCAGCCCGGACCGGATCCTCGGTCGGGTCAACGCCACGCTCGACGTGCTGTCACACGGGATCGCCTACCCAATCGGCGCACTGGCCGCGGCCCTGGTTGCCGAGTGGATCGGGGTCAGGGCCGGGATTGCGATCGGGTGGGCCGGGATGGCCATCTCGATCCTGATCCTCGTGCGATCGCCGTTGCCAAACATCCGCACCTCAGCAGACTTCGCCGCCGTCGAGGCCTGAGCGGTTCTCGAGTCTCCGGCCGGTGTACGCTCTTGGTCCTTCGTAGACTCATGAGCGCCGGAGACGGCGCGAGCAACACAAAGGGGAGATCGAATGCCGAGGATCGTTCGAGGGGCACTGCTGCAGGCCACCTGGACCGGCGACAAGGAGTCGATGATCCAAAAGCACGAGGCGCAGGCTCATGAAGCCGCAAAGCAGGGCGCCCAGGTAATGCTCTTCCAGGAGCTGTTCTACGGGCCCTACTTCTGCCAGGTCCAGGATCCGCAGTACTACAGCTATACCGAGCTCATCCCCGACGGCCCGACGACCAAGCGCATGCAGGACCTCGCGAAGCAGACCGGCATGGTCATCGTGGTCCCGATGTACGAGGAGGATTCGCAGGCCTCGGGGATCTACTACAACACCGCCGCCGTCATCGACGCCGACGGGAAGTACCTCGGCAAGTACCGCAAGACCCACATCCCGCACGTCAAGGGTTTCTGGGAGAAGTACTACTTCCGGCCCGGGAACATGGGTTACCCGGTGTTCGAGACCGCGGTCGGCAAAGTCGGCGTGTACATCTGCTACGACCGGCACTTCCCCGAGGGCGCGCGCGCGCTCGGATTGAACGGCGCCGAGATGGTCTTCATCCCGTCCGCAACCTCGCGCGGGTTGTCCGAGTACCTGTGGCGGATCGAACAGGTCAGCCACGCGGTCGCGAACGGCTACTTCGTCGGGACCATCAATCGCGTCGGCATCGAGAAGGAACTCGGCGACGACGACTTTTACGGCCAGAGCTATTTCTGCGACCCACGCGGCCAGTTCATCGGCAGCGTTGGCGATCCCTACGCGGAGGAACTGATCCTTCGGGACATGGACCTCGACGTGGTCCAGCAGGTCCGCCAGACGTGGCAGTTCTATCGCGACCGTCGGCCCGACGCGTACGGGGACCTCGTCCGGCCATAGCCCCAGGAGCGTGCACCATGCAGTTCGGATTCTGTCTCAAGCCCGACTACACCCCGGCGGAAACCGTCCGCCTGACGAAGACCGCGGAGGGCGGCGGGTTCGAGTACGGCTGGCTGTTCGATACACACGTCCTGTTCCGGGAGCCCTATCCGCTTCTCACGCTGATGGCGCTCAACACGGAGCGGATGCGCCTCGGGACGTGCGTGACGAACCCCGGAACCCGCGAGCCGAGCGTGACTGCCTCCGTCCTGGCCACGCTCGACGAGATCTCCGGCGGTCGAATGGACCTCGGGATCGGGCGGGGCGACTCCGCTCTGCGTGTTCTCGGCAAGCCCCCGCTCACGCTTGCCAGGACCGAGGAGGCGATCCGCGTGATCCGGGACCTCGTGGAGGGGCGTTCGGTCGAGTACGAAGGGACCGAGCTCACGTTTCCATGGGTCGGAAAATGGACGCTGCCGGTCTGGGTCGCGGGGTACGGGCCGCTCGCCCTGGCCATGACCGGCCGGGTCGCCGACGGGCTCATCCTCCAGCTCGGGGATCCGGACCTTATCCGCTGGTTCTCCGGCCAGGCCCGCGCGGCCGCCGCAGCGGCCGGCCGGGACCCAAATGCGCTGAAAATCATGGCCGCGGCCCCGTTGCACCTCGGCCCGCGCGAGCTCGCGCGCGAGCGGACGCGCTGGTTCCCGGCCCTCGTCTCAAATCACGTCGTTGACCTGGTGAACAAGTACCCGCGCGAAGAGCTGCCCGAATCGCTAACCGGGTACATCCGCGACCGGACCGGCTACGACTACCTCCACCACGCCGAGGTCGGCTCCTCGAACGCCGGCTTCGTCGACGATGCGGTGACGGACCGGTTCTGCGTCCTGGGCTCCCCTGCCGAGGCGATCGAGAAGCTCCACGCCCTCGCGGAGGCCGGTGTCGACCAGTTCAACGTCTACCTCATGAGCGGCGACGAGCAGGAGCAGCTCGAGATGATCGTCCGCGACGTGGTGCCGGCGTTTCGCTGACCGGGTCGGAAGTGCCGGCCCGGAAGTCTCGAGAAGGAGATCGCGTGGACAAGAAGGCGAAGAACCCCAAGAAGCCGAAGCAGAACAAGCCCAAGGAAAAGACCAAGTAGGACAACTCGCCGAGTGGAGTCCGGCCGCCGAGTGGAGTCCGGCCGCCGAGCGGAGTCCGGCCGCCGAGCGGAGTCCGGCCGTCGAGCGGAGTCCCGCCGCCGAGCGGAGTCCCGGACCATCAACCCCACCCGGACGCCGTTCGACGACGGCGTCCCAGTCGGCGTCCCAGTCGGCGTCCCCGGAGGCAGATACCGATGCGCACCCTGATCACGAACGGCACCGTCGTCACCGCGGACGGCTCGTATGCGGCGGATGTCCTCATCGATGGCGAAACGATCGCGGCGATCGGGGCGGGCCTCGCCGGCATGGCCGAGGTCGATGAAACGGTCGACGCGGCGGGCAAGTACCTCATCCCCGGGGGCATCGACGTCCATACGCACATGGAGCTGCCGTTTGGCGGTACCGCCGCGAAGGACACGTTCGAGACCGGCACGCGCGCCGCTGCCTTCGGCGGGACGACGTCGATCGTGGACTTTGCGGTTCAGTCGCGAGGTCGCTCACTGCGCGAAGGCCTCGACACCTGGCACGCGAAGGCCGAGGGCAACGCCGTCCTCGACTACGGGTTCCACATGATCATGAGCGACGTCAACGACGATTCGCTCAAGGAAATGGACGCGCTCGTCGCCGAGGGCGTACCCGACTTCAAGCTGTTCACGGCGTATCCGGGCGTGTTCTTCAGCGACGATGGAGCGATCTTCCGGGCGATGCAACAGACCGGCAAGAACGGCGGGCTGATCATGATGCACGCCGAGAACGGCTTGGCGATTGACGTCATCGCCGCCGATACCGTGGCCGCTGGTGTGACGGATCCAATCGGGCACGGTTTGGCGCGGTACTCAATTCTCGAGGGCGAGGCCACCAATCGTGTGATTCGGCTGGCGCAGGCCGCTCAGGTGCCCGTGTACATCGTCCACCTGTCCGCGCGTGAGGCGTTGAATGCCGTTCGCATGGCCCGCGATGAGGGCCTGCCGGCCTTCGCCGAGACTTGCCCGCAGTACCTGTTTCTCTCTCTCGATGACATGGGCAACGGGTTCGAAGGCGCCAAGTACGTGTGTTCGCCGCCGCTCCGCTCGGCAGACCACCAGCCCGAACTCTGGAAGGGTCTCGTGAAGGGCGACCTCCAAGTCGTCTCGACCGACCACTGCCCCTTCGATTTCCACGGCCAGAAGGACCTCGGCAAGGACGATTTCCGGAAGGTTCCGAACGGCCTGCCGGGCGTCGAGGACCGTATGGACCTGCTCCACGACGGCGGCGTTCTCAGCGGAAAGATCACCAAGGAGCGCTGGGTCGAGATCACTTCCACGGCGCCGGCCAAGCTCTTCGGGATGTACCCGCGCAAGGGCACGGTCACGGTGGGCGCGGACGCGGACCTCGTCATCTACGACCCGAACCGCAAGCGAAAGATCTCCGCCAAGACCCACCACATGGATGTCGATTACTCGTGTTACGAGGGGCGCACCGTGCAGGGCGCGAGCGACGTCGTCCTGAGCCGCGGGTCGGTCGTTGTCCGCAATGGCGAGTTCACCGGGCGAAAAGGCCACGGCAAGTTCCTCAAGCGGGGCGTCGCCGACTACGCTCGCAAGGCGTAAAGCGACGGGGGCGGCGCTGGGGCGGCCGGCTCCCTCGGCCGGGGCGTAGGCGACGGGGCAGCGCGAGCCAAGTGGGCCGCGCGGGTGTCGGCGTCGGCCGGGACGCGGGCGTCGTTCGTCAGCCGGGATGCAGGCGCCGGCCGCGTGGGTTCCGAGCCCGCGCACCGAGCTGGGCCGGCCAAGGCCGTCGGCCGCGACAGGGCGTCGTTCGTCCGTCAGCTCCGCCGCCAGGCGAACAGGCGAGTCGCGTTCACATCGCACCAGACGAGTCCCGGCTCGGGCGGCGGCGGCGAGCCCGACGTGAGCGCCCGGACCCATCCAATCGATGAGCCGGGGAAACGTGACGAGAAGAGTTCCGGATAGCGAGCCAAGAGTTCGCGGTTCCGCCTGGTCGCACGGACGACCCAGCAGGCGGCAATCTCGTGCCTCTCCTCGCCCCAGATCGCGGCCGCCAGTCCATCTGCCTCCGCTATCTTCCGGTTCGTGGACCGTACTGCGGCGCCCACGTTGCCGAACGTATTCCAGGCCTCGATCAGGAGCAACCGCCGGCGACGATCATCGCGGAGCCCGACATCGACCGATCGACGCGGATCGTCCGGTCTCGTCGGCAGTTCGAACGTCGCTCGATAGCCTGCCGCCCGGCCGAGTCGCAGGATGAGTTCCTGGACTCCCAGATGCCCGGCGTCGGCGGGTTCTTCGAGGGGATCTCGCTGGAGTTCGAGCCTGAGAGGCCGCCCGGCCGCAAGACAGAGCCGCTGCCATGTGTCGAGCGTCAATCCGGCGCCGTGGCCATTCTCGGCTGCTGAAACGGTCGATCGGGCCACAGCCACCCCATCGCCGACCTGCTGCTGGGTCAGCCGCCGTCGCTTGCGTGCCGCCGCCAGCTCCCCACCGAGCCGGGCGACCATTTCCTGGTTGACCCGTCGCGCCTCCGTGGCGAGTTCGACGCGCTTGACCTTGACCATGACGTCTGCATGGTCGCCTCGAGCACTTGCCTACCGCTTAACGACGCTCACCTGCCGCGCGGCCGGCGGTAGGGTCCACGGCGAGTACTCGCGGAACGTGGCTCGAAGTGCGCGAGGCAGCGCGGGGCCTGGACCGGGCGCCATTGTCCGCTTAGTCATGGCCCCTACGCTCAGCGCGTCCATGCACGCGACCGAGCCGCGCGGAAGGGGCTGGCCGGGCTACGCGGGGGCGGGCCGCGGCTGGCCGGGCTACGCGGGGGCGGGCCGCGGCTGGCCGGGCGGG
>JAQBHC010000007.1:0-7254 GCA_032128175.1 Chloroflexota bacterium
ATGGCGGCGCCGGCGTCGCGCTGCTCGACGATGCGCCGATGGATGTACTCGATTGAGCCCACGTCGAGGCCGCGCGTGGGCTGCGCTGCCACGACCAGACGAACGGGCCGCGAAAACTCCCGGGCGACGACGACCTTCTGCTGATTACCGCCCGATAGGGACGCCGCATAGGTGTCAATGGACGGCGTCCGGATGTCGTAATCCTCGACGCCCTGGTTGGCACCGTTCGCGACCGCCTCGAGGTCAAGGATGCCCCGCCGGCTGTACGGCTCGCGATGGTACGAGTCGAGGATGTAGTTCTCGGACACCGACATCTGGTTGATCAGCCCATCGCGCCCGCGGTCCTCCGGGATGTGGGCAACGCCGAGATCGGAAATGTGACGTGGGGAGGCGTTCCCGATTCGTTCACCGCCGATGAGCATTTCGCCGGCATCGGCCGCTCGGAGGCCCACAATCGCTTCGACCAGCTCGGTCTGGCCGTTCCCCTGGACCCCGGCGATGGCGACGATCTCGCCCGCCCTCACCTCGAGGTCGATGCCATCCACGGCCATCTCAAGCCGGTCGTCGCGGACCTTCAGGCCGCGGATGCTGAGCACCACCTCTCCCGGGTTGGCCGGGCCCTTGGGGACGACGAGTTCGACGTCTCGCCCGACCATCATGTTGGCCAGCTCCTGACGCGAGGTCTCCGCTGGCACCGCCGTGCCGGCTACGCGGCCTCGTCGGAGCACGACGATCTTGTCGGCGACCTCGAGCACCTCGTTGAGCTTGTGGGTGATGAAGATGATCGTCGTTCCGGTTGCCTTGAGGGAGCGAATAATGCCGTAGAGCTCGATTGTCTCGAACGGCGTCAGAACGGCACTCGGCTCATCGAGGACGAGGATGTCGCTCTGACGATAGAGGGCCTTGAGGATCTCGACCCGCTGGCGGACGCCGACGGGGAGGCTCTCAATCTTGGCGTCCGGGTCGACATTGAGACCATATCGCTCGGATAGCTCCACGATCCGGGCCCGGGCGGCCGCCCGGTCGAACGTGCCCAGGATCCCGGTAACGGTCTCCGCGCCCAGTGCGACTGCCTCGACCACGTCGAAGACCGGGACGAGCATGAAGTGTTGATGGACCATCCCGACACCGGCCTTGATGGCCTCGGCCGGGTCGTGGAAGACGTGGGCCTTGCCGTCGATCAGGACCTCACCCGAGTCCGGCCGGTAGAGCCCGGACAGGATGTTCATGAGGGTCGTCTTGCCGGCGCCGTTCTCGCCGAGCATGCCGAGGACCTCGCCGCGGTCCACGGAGATCGAGATCCTGTCGTTTGCCAGGACCCCCGGAAAGCGCTTGGAGATGTTGCGAAGTTCGAGCCGCATGGATGCTCGGGCCTCGGTTAGAGGGAGTTCGCGCCCGGCCCGCGAAGGCGGGCCGGGCGCAGTGTCGACGCTGAAATGTGCTCGCGGTTGCCGACTAGCAGCCGCGCGCGAGGTATGAGCAGACCTTGACGGTGCCCGCCGCGATCGCGTCGCTGAGGGCCTGAATCTCGGCCTTCAACCCGGCCGAGATCTTGCTGTCGAGGTTGTGGAACGCCGCGAGTCGAACCCCGCCGTTGGCCAGGGTTCCGGCGTAGTCCTCGCCACCGAGATCGCCGCCTGCGTGCTTCTTGATCGTGTCGAGAACGGCGACGTCAATCACCTTCTCGGCCGAGGTAAGAATGGCGTCCGCGTACTCGGCCAGGCTCACTGCCTGATCGGTATCGACGCCGATCGCCCACTTGCCCGCGGCCAGCATCGCCTTGATGGTTCCGTTGCCGGTACCGCCGGAGACGGGATGGACGATGTCCACACCCTGGTCGAGGAAGGTCTTGGCGAGCTGCTCGCCCTTGGCCGGGTCATTCCAGGGGTTGTCGCCGCCGACGAAGGTGCCGGTCTGGTCGCCATCCCAGCCGAGGAGACTGACGGTCGTGCCCTTCTGCTCGTTGTAGTAGCCGATGCCGGCGTACATGCCGTCCATGAACCGGGTCACGCCGGGGAACTGCGCCCCGCCGTAGGTCCCGATCTTGCCGGTCTCGCTGAAGCCTGCCGAGAGGTAGCCGGCGAGCATCGCCGCCTCGTCGATCAGGAAGTCCAGGCCGGTGAAGTTGGCGGGAATGGGTGTGTCATCCGCGTTGCCGCAGGTGAAGTCCGGGCCGCAGATATTCCAGGCCGTGTCGACCTGAGCGAACGCGACGTCCGGGTTGGCGAGCGTGGCGTCCGTCGTCGCCTGACCCTGGAGGAAGCCGACGGTCACGATCGTCTGGCAGCCCTCGTCGATGAGACGCTGGATGTTGGCCGCGTAGTCGGTTGCACCCTGAGCCTCACTGAAGGCGGTCTCGAAGCCCGCCGCCTTGGCGTCGTTGAGGCCCTTCATAGCCAGATCGTTGAAGCCCTTGTCGCCGAGGCCTCCGGTGTCGAATGCGACACAAGCCTTGTACGCCATCGGTGCCTCAGTCGGTGCCGCAGTAGCGGGGGCATCGGTGGCCGCGGGGGCCGCACTCGGTGCCGCCGAGGCGCCGCCTCCACACGCCGCGAATAGAATTGCTGCTGAGGCGCCAAGCGCCATCAGACGCACTGAGATGCGCAACTGGGTCTCCTCCTCGTGTGCCCGCCCGGTCCAAGAATGGCGGGTCTTCTGGCGCAGGATACGCTACGCGGGTAATGCCCGTCGATGATCTTCAGCGCACGACCGATCCCACTGCGTCCCGTATTGACCGCGAGGATCTCGAGCGTGTCGCCGAGCACCTGGACCTGCAGGATGGCCGCTTCGGGGTACCCGTCCTGGACGACGCCGGGGTCCGCGAGCTACTGCGCACGTCCTGCCGTATCGCGGTGGTCGGCGCATCGCCAGATCCGGCTCGTCCGTCCCACGTCGTCTTTCGGGGCCTCCTCGCGGCAGGTTATGACGTGGTGCCGGTGAACCCAGGGGAGAGTGAGGTCGCGGGCGTGCGCTGCTTCCCGACCCTCGACGCCGCCGTGGCTGCATCCGGGCCGTTTGACATCGTCGACGTCTTCCGCCGACGGGCAGCCTGTCCCGAGCACGCGCGCGAAGCCATAGCCACGGGCGCCCGGTGCCTGTGGCTACAGCTGGGCCTGGTCAGCCGGGAGGCCGGCCGGATCGCTCACCAAGGCGGTCTCGCCGTGGTCATGGACCGCTGCACGATCATCGAGCTCGACCGGATCGGCGGGAGGCAGGGCGACGATGTCCACTGGTGACCCGTTGGGCACGCTGCCTTCGCGAGACGCCGCTCTTCTGGCCGAGGTCTGGATCCCGGTGGGCGCGCCCGGGTACAGCGGCGCCGCAAAGGAGCGCCGGCGCGAGCTGCTCGACGGCCGGTTCGGGTCTGATGGCTGGCGTTTCGCCCACGTCGTCCGTGGTCGGATCGTGTCATTTGGCGAGGCGATCCTCGAGTATGAGTCGTCGTATCGCGCGTTCCTGCTCGACCGGCGCCCGCTGGTCGCCTTCCTGGTGAGCGCCTGCGGAAACGTGTACGACGAGAGCGTCGCAAATGTCCGAGACGCGGAGTACGTGCAGCCGCACAC
Organism: Chloroflexota bacterium; assembly: GCA_032128175.1. Taxonomy (GTDB): domain Bacteria; phylum Chloroflexota; class Limnocylindria; order Limnocylindrales; family CSP1-4; genus UBA5189. Next base: position 3,564 of record JAQBHC010000007.1, read on the forward strand.
GATCTCGAATCACTACCAGGACATCGCGGTGCGCCGTGTGATCGCGGAGCTTGCCGACGACCCGCTCTGGCCCGAGGTGGAGCCGACGGAGCCGGGCGAGGCCGATCTCCTCGACCTCGGGTCCGGACTCGTCCACCGCGTACCGCGCGCGTACGGCTTCCGAGGCGGCCACCTGCTCAAGATTCGGGACCCCGAGTCCCTCGGGTATGCCCTCAGCCCGGCGGTCGTCCCGGTCCACGATCCGACCCTGATCACCACACTTCCGGCGCGCATCGAGTGGTATCACGGTGAGGGTTCGGCACATCTCTCCGTCGAGGCGTTCTGGCAGATGAGCAAGGTGGTCGAGGTCCGCTACGACCGGTTCCTCGCCCTCGGCGACAGACGGGCAGATCCCCTCGGCGGCCTGTGACGCTCCCCGGTCGGCCCGGAAACACTGGCGGCGACCCGCCCGGGAGGCCGATCGAGAGCCTGCTCCTCGGCACCGTGAGCCGCGACCGGTATCTCCAATCGGGTGAGGAACTGCCGGGCGGGGGCATCCTGAACGTTGCCTGGCACTGGCGCGACTTGAATCGGCCGTTCCTGCTCCTGACCCGGGTCGGCGACCAGGATGCCGGGGCCGCCCTCGAATTCCTCGACTGGAACGACATCCCTTACCCTGCCGATTCCATCGTGGCCACCGGACGTTCCGCCTCCATCGACATCCTCATCCAGCCGGACCGCCAGCCCCATATGGACGGCTTCGTCGAGGGCGTCTGGGCGACATTTCGGCTCACGGCAGACGAGGAGCGCATGCTCGAAGGAGCGCGCCGCCTCCACGCGGTGCTCGTCGAGGGCACCATCACCGAGCTGGATCGCCTGGCGGGTGCGGGCCGTCTGCAAGGGATTGAAGTGGCCGCCGATTTCCTCGGCTTCCGGCATTACACACTCGAGCGTTTCGCCCGGACGATGGGCCACGTAGACGTCGGATTCGTGGGCTGGCCGGGCGCGGAGGACGACCCGACCGTTGCCGGCATCCGCGAGATCGCGTTTGACCTCGGGCGGCTGGTGGTGGTGACGATGGGCGCCCGCTCGGTCCGCGTCTTCGACGGGCGCGGAGTGCCTCGTGACCTGGCGATTCCCGTCCACACGGTGACGGTCCATGGCACGACCCTTGGTTGTGGCGACGCCTTCATCGCCCACTGCCTCGACGAGCTCTGGCGCAGCGGCGACATCGTGACCGCCGTGGAGCGCGGCAAGGCTGCCGGAGCAGCGGCGACTCGATGGCCCCGGCCTCTGCCCGACACCGCGTACGCTCATTCACACGCCCAAGAACCCTGAGGAGAAAACATGCCCCAGATCCACCTGCACGCGGAGCCCGGCGATTACGCGCCTGTCGTGCTACTGCCCGGCGACCCGAACCGGGCCACCCGGATCGCTGCCCGGTTTGACGGTGGCCTCGAGGCCAGCCGGCTGGTGACCTCGCACCGCGGTCTACTGGGGTACACGGGAACGGTGGACGGGGTCCCGGTTTCGGTCCAGACCACGATGATGGGCACGCCGACGACGACCATCGTCGTCGAGGAACTGCTCATGCTCGGTGTGGAGACGTTCATCCGGGTCGGCACCTGCGGGGGATTCCCGGGCCTGGCCATCGGCGACGCTGTCGTTGCGCTCTCTGCGGCCTCCCTGTCGGGCATCGGCGGTCCCTTGGGCGGGGGCGAGCCCACCGCGCCGACGGCCGACCTCGACGTCGTTCTGGCGCTCGCGGCGGCGAGTCGCGAGGCCGGGCTCGTGACACATGTCGGCCCGATCGTCACGGGCGACGTGTTCTATGAGGTCAATCCGATCGGGATGATCCGCTGGGCGCGGCGTGGCTACCTCGCCGCGGAGATGGAGTCAGCGGCGCTGTTCCTGCTGGCCATGCGCGAGCGCGGCAAGGGGCGGCAGGTGAGAGCGGGCACGATCCTCACCGTGTCGGACGTGATCAGCGACCCCGGCGCCGAGCCGGGAGGACGGACCGTTGGCGATGAGACATGGTTCCGGCCGCCCGAGGACGAAGTGACGCGTAGGGTGGATCTGACGATCGGCGCCGCTCTCAGCGCCGCGGCGGCGCTCGGCCGCGCCTGAGGTCGCGTCAGGCGACGAACGAGAGGCCGAGCGCGAAGTCATCGAGGAGGTCGTCCACGTCCTCGCAGCCGACCGACACGCGAACGATCCCGCCGCGTTTGGGCTGCGGATAGACCAGCGTGTGGACGTCGCCCAGGCTGACCCCGATGTCGCACAGCCGCAGATGGTCGGTGAACGCGGCCATGCCGACGACGCCGCCACGTGGCTGGAAGGTCAGCATGGCGCCGCCGGGCCCCTGGATCTGCCGCCGGGCGACCTCGTGATCCGGATGTGACGGCAAGCCGGGATAGCGGACCCACTCGACGTTATCCTGCCGCTCGAGGTACTCAGCCACCTGGAGCGCGTTCGCAGAGGCCATCGTTGATCGCAGCTGGAGCGTCCGGATGCCGCGCATGACCAGCCAGCTCGAAAAGGGGCTCGCCGCCTGGCCCAGCGTGTCGGTCTGCTTCCGGACTGGGTCCAGGAGTGCCTTCGCACCGGATACCACGCCGGACACCGCGTCCCCGTGGCCAGACAGGTACTTCGTGGCGGCGTGAACGACCAGGTCCGCTCCGTGCTCGAGTGGGCGGAGCAGGGCCGGCCCGAGGAAGGTGTTGTCGGCGATCACGATCAGCCCGTGCCGATGCCCGAGTTGCGCGAGCGCGGCGATGTCCGGAACACGCAGTCGCGGATTCGAGGACGTCTCGAAGAACAGGATCCTGGTGGAAGGCGTGATGGCGGCCTCGACTGCTTCGAGATCCGTTGGATCGACAGCCGTTACGCCGATACCGCGCCGCGGAAAGTCCTCGCCGAGGAGCACCTGGGTGATGACGAAGAGCTCGTCCCCGACCACGATGTGGTCGCCCGAGCCAAGGTGCGCCAGCAAGGTCGCGGACACGGCGGCCATCCCGGACGAGGAGACAACGCAATCTTCCGCGCCCTCGATCGAGGCGACCTTTTCCTCGAGTGCCCGATTGGTCGGGTTGCTGGTGCGCGAGTAGAAGTGGACCCCCGGCTCCCAGGCCAGAGCACGATCGACCGCATCTTCCTTGTCGGCCGCGGAATCGAATGCGAACGTCGAGGTCGCGTAGATCGCGGGCTTGTGGGCGCGCGTCACCGGGTCCGGCCGCTCGCCGGCGTGGATGGCACGTGTCGCGAAGCCGCGTCCGTCTGTTCGTTCGCGCATCGAATTCCTCGTGGCGTGGGTGGCGCCGCGCGCCTCAGTGGCGCGCGGCGAGTCCAAGTTCGAAGACGTCAGGATTGAAGGGCAAACCCAGCGATCAGGAGGAGAAACCCACCGAGAGCGATGAGCGCCCCATTACGAGCCTGCCGGCGCAGGATGGCCATGGCCACAGAGGCGCCGGTCATGTCGTCATCTCGACTCCCACCGCGCCAGGCCTCGTAGCGAGCCACATTGGCGTCCTGCTCGCGAAGTTGCTGATGGCGTGACCACGGTCCGCGGGCTCGCTGCATGCCGATGACGATCAACAGAATGCCGGCCGCCCACACGACGAAGTTGAGCGGGCCCATCAGGACGGATTCCCGTCGCCCAGACGCGCCCGAATCGCCGCCTGCACGACGGCTGCGTTCGCCTGGCCCCGCGTCT
>JAQBHC010000008.1:0-18904 GCA_032128175.1 Chloroflexota bacterium
AAGGCCCGGAGCGACTCGATCTCATCGCCGAACAGCTCAATCCGAACCGGCAGCGAGGCCGAGGGCGGGAACACGTCCACGATCCCCCCGCGCCGGGCGAATTCACCCTTGCCGGCCACCTCGAGCACCGGGCTGTAACCAAGCGTGAGGAGCTCGTTCAGCAGCGCCGACTGGGCCAGCCGCCCGCCGACCCGGAGTTCCACGGGCGTCTCGGGAAGCTGCTCCGGGCCGATGGTGTGCTGGATCAGCGCCTGCACACTGGCGACGAGGATCCGCACCTCGCCACTCCGCCACCCGGACAGGGCGGCCACTCTCGCCGCCGTCTCGTCCGCGATCAGCTCGCTGCGCTCATAGGCCAATGCCGTCCGTGGCTCGAGCACTGCGACCCGATTCGCGTCGCCGACCCAGGTCGCAAGCTCCTCCGCCACCCGGTCGCCAATTTCCGCGTCGCGCGCCACCCACACGATTCGCTCGCCCGCCGCGACGGCCAGCGCGGCTGCGAGATAGCTCTTCGCCCCGTGCGGGACCTGGGTCAGGCCGGCGTGCCGGCCTCGCGCCGTGGTCGGTGCCTCGCCCGGCGCGCCAAGGCGTGTGCACAGGTCGCGAAAGGCCCCCGATGCGGCGATGAGCGGCGGCAGGCCCGAAAGGTCGGACAGGCGCCGTCCCGCGCCGTGTCCTTCGGCGGGTGCACCGGGCCCGGTGCCTGCAGAGGACCCGCGAGCGGCGTCCCGGGCCGATACCTCCTTGGCGACCTGCTCGTCAACCCGGCGCTCCCAGCCGCGTCGCCCGCGGAGGGGCGCCATCGTCATTCCTCCGCCTCGGGCCGGACCTTCCGCCATCCGGTTTTCGTTCGCCGGATCCCGTCGGAACCAGGGGGACCGTCCACCTCGCCAGGTGGCGCAATCCGATCGGTGTCGGCAGGCCGAAGCTCGAACGAGTTGTAGCGGTTGGAGGCTTTCGACGCGCCTTCATGTGCCCACGCTTCGACGGCATCGGCCGCGGCATCGAGGAGCTCGTCGAGGCGCAGTTTCTCTTCCGCGGCAAAGGAGGACAGCACGTGGTCCACGAAGCCGCGGCCCGGCTCGCCGATCCCCACACGGAGCCGGCTGAACCCTTCCGTGCCCATCTCGTCGATGATCGATCGGAGGCCATTGTGGCCACCCGGTCCGCCCCCCTCGCGGAAGCGCAGCTTGCCGAAGGGAAGCGAGAAGTCGTCCACGACTACGAGCATGTCCGCGAGGGGCGCCCGATCCCGGGCCAGGATCTTGCGGACCGCGATGCCGGAGTCGTTCATGAACGTCATCGGCTTGGCGAGGAGGAGGTCGAGACCCTTGTAGCGACCGCCGACCGTTGCTGACGCGTCCTTGTTCCGGGCACGGCCTGACCAGCCGGCACGGTCGGCCAGGCGGTCCACGACCATCCAGCCGATGTTGTGACGGGTCTGCGCGTACTGCTGGCCGGGGTTCCCCAGGCCGACGACGATCTTTGAGGGCACGACTGGGTGGATGGTACTCGGCGCGAGGTTCAGGCCGGCGTGTCGCGGTGCGACGGGCGTTCCAGAGCCGGCACGCTGCCGAGCAACGCCCGTTCCAGGGCACGCATCGCCGCCTCCTCAGCCGGCTCGGCGTGATCCCAGCCGCACACATGGAAGGCCCCGTGGGTCAGCAGCAGGCGCATCTCGGACGCCACACCCCAGCGGACGTTGCCGGTCTGGCCGCCTCGGCCCTCGGTGGCCTGGGCAATCGCCCGCTCCACCGAAACGGCGATGTCGCCGAGCTGAACCGGCATCCCCGGCGGCAGGGCAAATGGCACGGGACTTGTCGAGGCCCCGTCGCGCTGGGAGGCACCCTCGTGGGGCGGAAACGCTGCTGCGGGCAGGAGCGGGAAGGACAGGACGTCGGTCGGGCCGAGATGACCGAGGTGCGTCTCGTTCAGTTCCGCCAGCTCGGCGTCGTCGGTCAGCAGCACGGACAGGCCCGCTGGCCGGGGAGCCCCAGCGGCTACCAGGGCAGCGGCCACGATCCTGGCGATCGCGGGCCCGCTGATGACGCGCTTCGCCCCGGGTCGGACCGTGACATCGATCCGCCAGCCGTCGACGACGTGGACGCGGCTCACCGGCCCCCGATCTGACGGCCAGGGCTCCGCGGCTCTGGCGTATCCGGCGTTGGTGCGACCTCCGCGGCCGATGCGCCCGGGTCTTCACCTGCCGCGGCGCGGCGAGTCTCGAGCTCGACGACTTTGCTCTGCGGATAGGGCACTCGCTGGTGATACATGCCGAGGAGCTGCTTTACGAATGCCTCCTCGATCACGTCGAGGTCGCGGAATGTGAGCTCGCACTCGTCGAACTGACCATCTGCAACCCGGTCGGAAACGATCCGGGCAACCATGGCCCGGATCGTCGGCTCGTCGCGCGAAGTCAGCGATCGCACGGAAGCCTCGACGCCATCGGCCATCATGATCAGCGCAGCCTCCCGCGACTGGGGCTTCGGGCCAGAATGTCGGTAACGACCGACCTCGACGGTATCGGCGGCGCGCTGACCGATCTCGTTTTCGAGCCCACCGAACGGCTGAGCTGCGGCCTCCCGAGCCTTGGCGTGGAAGAAACTGATCATCGCCGTGCCGTGGTGCTGCGGAATGAACGCGATCAGCGCCTTGGGCAGCCGCCCGCGATAGGCAAGGTCGATCCCGTCGGCGACGTGCCGTTTGAGCAGCTGGGCCGACTCGTCCGGGGCGAGCTCGTCGTGCAGATTGTCGCCGCCAGCCTGGTTCTCGATGAACCCCAGCGGGTTGGCGAGCTTGCCGATGTCGTGGTAGTAGGCCGCGACGCGCGCGAGCAGTGGGTCCGCTCCGATCGCTTCGGCTGCGCGCTCTGCAAGGTTGCCGACCATCAGCGAGTGATGGTAGGTGCCGGGGGTCTCGATCAGCAGGCGTCGAAGCAGGGGCTGCGACGGATTCGCCAGTTCGAGCAACTGGAATACGGTCAGGATGCCGAATACATTGCCCAGGACGGCAAAGGTCCCGACCGCCGCAACGGCCGCGCCACCGGCACTCAGAGCCGACCCGGCGATCAACTGGACGATGCCCGTGAGGTCACGCTCGCCCAACAGCGAGAAGGCGGTCACGACGAGAGCCTGGACGATGAAGCTCACCGCTCCGGCCTGAAGGAACATCTGGAGGCGATCGCCGCGACGAACACCGAGCACGCCGGCGAGCCCGCCGAGGAAGACGTAGGTGGCGAGTTCCATGGAGGATCCGTTTACGGCACCGGCGACGACCGACAGGAGGGCGACCACGACGATCGCCATTTGAGCGTCGAGGAGGACCGCCACCAGGATCGGCACCGCTGCCAGCGGCAGGACGAACGGCAGCGCCGCACGACCCGCCGTGAGTTGCAGCGCGACCGTCGAGAACAGGATCAGCAGGCTGATCAGGATCAGCACGCCGTTGCGATGCGAGAACGCCCGGCGGAAGCGCCAGATCCAGGCCAGCATGAGGGCCACGAGGAGGGCGCTAAGTATCAGCCAGCCGGCCAGACTGGCCACATTGGGCTCCGACTTGTCGAGACCAAACGCTGCAAGGACGCTCGCGTCTGCCTCGGACAGCTTGGTGCCGCCGCGAACGAGGATCTCGCCGAGAAGGAACTGCTCGGTTACCGTCGGGACCGCGGCAATCTGTCGGTCCCGCTCCTGTTGGGTCAGCGCCTCGCTGAACGAGCTGTTGGGAACAATCAGCGGCGAGATCAGCTCGGCCGCGAGCATTCGCTCCGCCTCGGCCAGATCACCGGCCATTTGTTCTGGAAGCCGGGAGCGGGTGACGGCAACTTCGGTATCGCGCAACTCCGTGCGCTCCGTGATGTCGAGAACGCGCGCGGCCTCGGTGCGGATCGCAATCCAGCGCGCGGAATTGAGGCTGCGCATGGTGTCGGCGGCCTTACTCGAGACCGTGTCGGCGAACCGCTCCACGATGAGGGCGCGCTCGAACGCTGAGGTAGCCGGATCAAAGGCTCCGTCCGGCAACCGCACTGCCTGGGTGAACGCCTCGGCCTGGGCGGCCGCGATGGTGATGGCACGCTCGGTGGTGAAGTCGTATTGCGGCGCGACGGCGTCCGCCGCCGCCGCGCGGGCCTGCTCCGTGAGCAACGCGCTCTCATAGGTCAGCGCCCGTGGCGCGATGATGTCGGCCGGGACAAGGTCCCCGACCACGAGATCAGTCCGCTGCGGCGTGAAGTCCACGCCGAGGATCGCGGTCATGGCCACGATCAGCGCGATGGCTGCGACGGCGAGACGGCCCGCCTCGCGCCTTGTGAGTGCGCCGGCGTCGGTTCCGCGATGAGCGAGCACGGTCAGCCTCGCCCGGCCTCGGGCTCAGGCCCGGCCGGCGCGTGGTCCGACCCGGCCGGCGCGTGGTCCGACCCGGCTGACTTCTGGTCCGCGTGATCGTGGTCGTTGTGATCGTGACCCGCGAGGTCGGTCTGGGCGAGGGCGATCGCCACGAGGCCGCTCAGGACTCGGCCGTCCGCGCGGCCCCTGGTCCGCGGCGAGAGCCAGCCCATGACCTTCCCGAGGTCACGGGGGGACGCGGCGCCGGTCTCGGATATCGCCTGCGCGACGAGGACGGCGAGTTCGGCTTCGTCCAGCGGCGTGGGGAGAAACTCGGTCAGGATTCCGATTTCCGCGGTCTCCTTGGCCGCGAGCTCCGGACGCCCTCCATGCTCAAACGCTTCGACGCTTTCGCGGCGCGTCTTGACCTCCTTGCCCAGGATCACCACGACCTCGTCGTCGGAATACTCGCGGCGGTCACGCTTCTCCGCGTAGTAGATCGCGTTCTCGACCATCCGCAGGGTATCGCGACGCAGCGCGTCACCGGACCGCATGGCGGCGGTCGTTTCGGCGTGGAGCCGATCTCGGAGTGTCACCGGAAATGGCACCTCGGGCTCGATACGCCCACGAGCTGCGGCGGCGCGACTGGGACCTCGGCCTCGTCAACCCTGCCGGTCGCGTGATGCGCGATCTGCAGCGGCCTACGCTCGGACGGTCCCGGCCGTCCGGCCGCTCAGCCCTGTGGCGTTCGGGCGTTCTTCTTGCGCTTTGCTTCCTTGCGCTTTCGCTTCACGCTCGGCTTCTCGTAGTGCTCGCGGCGACGAGCCTCGGCGAGGATCCCCGATTGCTGGATCTTCTTGTTGAAGCGACGCAGGGCGCTCTCGAACGTCTCGTTCTCGCCCACTCGGACTTCTGCCAACTCCGGATTCACCTCCTCGGGCTGTTCATCTGGTGCCGCGATCCCGGTCTCGAAACCCAACGATGGCCGGCGCGCGCTCCGATCGAGGCGCCGCATCGAGCGGGGCCTTCCAGAGCCGCCGGAGTGTCGCACAGGCACCGGAACGGGTCAAACGGGACGGTCCGGCTCGCGTGAGCGCCGCGCGGGCGCCGCAGGCAAGGAGCGCTAGCTCGGCACGACGACCTCGAAGCCGACAGTCGCCAGCGTCTCGGCAATCCGCTCGTTCCACCGGTCGGGCGAACTGGCGGGGGTCCAGGCGAAGAAGACGACGGTCGAACCGACCGTCCGGATCGTGAACCGAGCGTCCGTGGGGAACTGGACGCGGCCCACGCCGCTGGAGACGTAAGCAGCCTGCTCCGTAGCTGCCACGAATGCGTCATTTGGGGTCACGAACTCGTAAATCGCGATGCGGCCGTGCTCCGGATCGTCCGGAATGATCACCCGGACCACCATTCGTGCCGCTCCCGCAACCCGCGGACCCTCGGCCGGGCGGTAGGGCGAAACAACGTCCTCAAGCTGGAGGCCCTGGGCGGCGAGCGCCGCCATGAGCGCAGCACGCGTCGAAGCGGCCGGCGCGCCTGCCGGTGCCGTTGACGCCCCGACCGGTGGGAAGGTCGGCGAACCGGGCGCCACCGCCGGACCAGCCGCGAGCGCGGCCATCGCCAATAGGAGCACGACCGCAGCGAACGCGATTCCGAGGGCGCGTCGGTTCGCAGAAGATCGGGGAGATCCGCTATCCGCTGGCTCGACGTCGCCGGTTTGTGCGCTCCAGTCGTCAGCGGGAGGCCGGCGGCCGTCTTCGTCGGATGGCCTCGGCGGCCAGGGATCGCTCATCCGGGCGGCCACTCGAATGCGCGCCCGCCCATGAGGTGGAGGTGCAGATGGTCCACGGTCTGCCCGCCCCACTGGCCAACGTTGATGGCGAGCCGGTAGCCCAAATCGGCAACTCCCGCGCTGCGGGCGAGCTCGGCGGCGGTCCCGAAGATCCGACCGAGAAGCTCGCCGTCGGCTGGGGTGAGATCTGCTGCGGAGGCGATATGGACCTTCGGCATGAGCAGGATGTGCGTCGGTGCTCGGGGCGCGATGTCGTGGATCGCCAGGACGAAGTCGTCTTCTTGCGCGATTCTGGCGGGCAATTCACCGGCCACGATTCGACAGAACAGGCAATCCGCCACCCGTCGCTCGGCGATGCCGGGGTCGGTCCGTTGGTCCCTGCTCATATCGTCACCAGAGCGCCGGCTTCGAGCTCATCAGGAACGCGATGGTCCCGATCATCCCGGCCATCACGTACGAAACATAGCGCTGTCGCCGCGCTCTCGTGGCCCACACGCGGTCGTCACCGGCAGAACGGATCCCGAGGAGTGGACGCAGGTTCGGCCGTTGCACGAAGAAGGCGACGAGCAGGTTCGCCGCATAGATGACCAGCGCGACGAGCAGCCACGGCTGCGCCAGGAGAGCCATCCCGAGGGTTGAGATGAGCGCCACTCCTGTGGCGACGAGGCCCACACCGATGACGGGCGTGCCGCGCGACTGGAGGATCAGGAGGCCGCGCACCACGAGACTCGTCGACTCCGCCGGCGCGCGGCGGCGCTTCAGCGCGAACGGCAGAAGGACGGCCGGAACGAACAGCGACACGGCGAGCACGACGTGCGCGATGAGAACGACGGGAAACAGGTAGGCGGGCATCTTCCGATTGTACGGGCGGTCCCTCAGATGGGCCGGCGGGCCACCAGCGCCACCCAGTCTCCCTCCGCCGTTCGGTCCCCGGCGTCGAAGCCGGCCGTCCGAAGTGCCGCCGAAACCTCCGCCTCCCGATCCACGAAGATCCCGGACGCAAGCAGCCAGCCGCCCGGCCGGAGCTCGTCATGCAGCCCCCTCGCGAGGCTGATCAATACGGAGGCGATCAGGTTGGCCAGCACGACGTCGTAGCCCGGCTCGCTGCTCGGTAGCGATCCCGTCCGGGCGCGGATGCGACGCGCCAGCCGGTTGCGACGGGCGTTCGCCAGGGTCGCCTCGACCGCGATCGGGTCGGTGTCGACTCCGAGGACCGTCGCGGCCCCGAGGCGGGTAGCGGCGATGGCCAGGATCCCAGAACCGCAGCCGACGTCGAGGACCCGCGCACCGGCGAGATCGCCGTGATCGGCCAGCCACTCGATCGCCGTAAGGCACAGCCTGGTGGTCGGGTGGAGTCCGGTGCCAAACGCCATCCCCGGATCGAGCGCGAGAACCACGTCGCCCGGCCTCGCCCGATGCCGGCGCCAGGTCGGCCGGATGACGAGCCGTTGCCCGATCCGCATGATCGGGAAGTGGACCTTCCACGCATCAGCCCAATCGGCTTCGTCGACGAGTCGCGTCCTGAGCTCGCCGATGGGCCGCAGACCGAACGCCTGGAGGTGCGACAGCGCCGTCTCCGCGTCAAGCGCGGCCTGCCTGGCAGCGTCGGCGTCGCGGGCCTCTACATACGCCCGCACGATCGCCGGGCGGGTCGGGTCAACGCGGGCGCCGAGGCCCTCGTCGACAAGTTCGAACGCGGGCTCGACGCTGGTCCCACCGGGCGCATACCGACCGAGGATTTCGCTGACCGCCTCAACGGCCTCGATGTCGGCCTCGACGGCCAATTCCAGCCAGTTCCTCGGCTCGACACGGACTTGGGAATCGGGCTTCGATCTGCCGGCGGGCGCGCCGGGACGGACCGCCATCAGCCGAGGGCGTCGCGGACCCGACCGAGGATGCCGCCGCCCTCTGCGACGACTTCCCCGGCAGCATCGGCGTAGGCGTGCAGCGCCTCCTTCTCCGTCTTGGACAGCCGCGTGGGCACTTCGACGTCGATGATCACGTGGAGGTCGCCGCGCGTGCTGGAGCGCCGCAGATGCGGAACACCGCGACCGCGGAGTCGGATTTCCGTGCCGGGTTGCGTCCCCGGCTTGACCTCGACGTCCTCCTCGCCCTCGACCGTGGGCACGACGATGCTCGTGCCCAGCGCGGCCTGCGCGATCCCGACGGACGCCTCGTAATACAGCTCGGTCCCATCCCGCTTGAGGGACGGGTGCTGCGCCACGTGGACCGCCACGTACAGGCTGCCGGCCGGGCCGCCTCGAGGACCGACCTCACCCTCGTTGGACAGCCGGATCTGATGGCCCGTGTCGATGCCGGGCGGAATCGACACCCGAAGGACGCGGGTTCGCTCCGTCCGCCCGTCACCGCGACACGTCTCACAGGGTGCCTCGACGATCTTCCCGTCGCCATGGCAGCGCGGACAGGCCGTCACGTTGACCATCTGGCCCAGCATGGTCTGGCGGATGGACCGGATCTCGCCCCGGCCCTTGCACTGGGGGCAGGCCACTGCGTCCGTGCCGGCCTTCGCGCCGCTGCCGGCACAGGTCTCGCAGCGCCCGAGCACCGGAAACTCGATCTCCTTGTCGGTGCCGAGAACCGCTTCCGTGAAGCTGATGCGGAGGTCGTAGCGCAGATCCGAACCGGCCGCCGGCCGTCCTCGGCGCGCCCCGGCGCCGCCGGCCGCGCCGCCGAAGAAAGCATCGAAGATGTCGGAGAAGCCCCCGAACCCAGCCATGTTCGGATCACCCTCGACGCCGGCATTTCCGAAGACGTCGTAGCGCTGCCGGCGATCCGGGTCGGACAGAACCTGGTACGCCTCGTTGATGGCCTTGAAGCGTTCCTGGGCCGCGGGCTCGCTGTTCACGTCGGGATGCCACTGCTGGGCAAGCTTTCTGAACGCCTTCTTGATCTCGGCATCGGTCGCGCCGCGGTCGACGCCGAGCGCCTCGTAGTAGTCAGTCTTTGTGGCCATGCACGCGGAAGTCTACGGGAGCGCGGCGATGATCCGGAATTGCGAGCCGCGAGGCGTCGCGGGCACTCAGAGCGTCGCCAGGTCTCTGGCGCGAGCCACCACGGCCTCGAACATCGAAGCCGTCAAGCGACCCGTGAAGGTGTTCTGCTGACTCGGGTGAAATGAACCAATCAGCGTCCGCCCTCCCAGGGTGACCTCGGCGCCGTGCCCGAAACGCGGCCGAGGTCTTGGCAGGACCACGCCTTCGGCTGCCACGGCGCGGAGCCCTGCGTCCCAGCCGAAATGGCCGAGGGCCAGGATCACCCGCACCTCGCTCAGGAGGGCGAGCTCTCGCCCCAGAAACGGGGCGCATCGATCCCGCTCCTCGATCGTCGGCTTGTTCGCGGGCGGGGCGCATCGAACGGCGGCCACTATTCTCGTCCCGAAGAGCGTCAAACCGTCATCGGCTCGGCGGCTTGAGGAACGGTCGGCAAGACCCGCCGCGTGCAGGGCAGCCCACAGGAAGTCACCGGACGCGTCTCCGGTGAAGACCCGGCCGGTGCGATTAGCCCCGTGGGCGCCCGGTGCCAGGCCGATGATCAGCAGCCGCGCCGCCGGATCGCCAAAGCCCGGGGCCGGCCGGCCCCAATAAGTTTCGTCGCGAAAGCGGGCCACTTTGTCGTGGGCAACGCGCTCGCGCCACTCGACGAGCCGAGGGCACAGGCGGCATTCGATGATGTCGGCACGGAGGTCATCGAGGGTCATCGAGCGCCGCCTCGCAGACGAGCGCGACTGCGCGCGCGATCGTGGCCTTGCCCGCAGCGATGCCCTCGCCTGCGGCCGCCGGACCGCCGCGGCTCACTTGAGCAGGACGCGGTCAAGGCGCCGCGAGGTGATCCACAGGCCGATACCGCCCATCACCACGAGATAGGCAACGTGGAAGAGCATTTCGGGGCCCAGGACGCCCACCGTGAGCCCGCGGATGAGCGCGACGCCCTGATAGAGCGGCGTGAGGGCCACGATCCCGCGGATGGCCTCCGGGTACGTTTCGATGGGATAGAACGTCGCCGAGAAGAGGAACATCGGCAGCACGAAGATGTTGATCATGTCGAAGTCCTGGGGTGTGCGCATGAACGAGGTCGCCGCCATCCCCACCGCCGCGATCGCGAACCCCAGGAGCAGCGCCGCGGGAAACGCAAGGAGCGCGACCGGTGAGGCGACCAGGCCCAGGACCGTGATGACGGTCAGGAACCCGAGGGAGTAGAGGCCACCGCGGACGAGCGCCCATCCAAGCTCCCCGATCGCGATATCCCATACGGCGAGCGGCGTTGCCAGGACCGACTGGAACGTCCGGTTGTAGTTCAGCTTGAAGAAGAAGTTGTAGGTCGCCTCGTTGACCGCGCCGTTCATGGCACCGGTGGCGAGGAGCGCGGGCGCCACGAACACCGCGTACGGGATTGGCTGCCCGCCGGGCCCGCTGACCTCGCCCACGAGCTGCCCGAGCCCGAAGCCGATGCCGATGAGATAGAACAGCGGCTCGAAGAATCCGGACACGATGATCGTCCAGGTCCGCCGATACACGAACAGGTTCCGCTCGATGAGGTGCCAGGCGCGCGGCGTCGAGGAGCGACCATCGGCTGCCGCTCGAGTCAGGGCGCTCACGCGGCGAGTTTCCGGCGCACGTTTCGCACGAACAAGGCGGCGCCGAGTACGGTCAGAGAGAGAAGAATGGCCACGTGCGCCGCCGCCATGAGCGGATTGTCGAGCAGCGTGCCGAGTGAGGCGCCGCGCGTCAGTTCCACGCCGTGCCACAGCGGGGATAGCCAGGCAATCGGCTGGATCGCCTCCGGGAGGCGGTCGACCGGAAAGAACGTCCCGCTGAAGAGGAACAGCGGGGTGATCACCCAGCGGAAGATCGCGGCGAACTTGTCGGGTGTGCGCTGGGTGGCCATGTAGGCGCCGATCAGTCCTGAGAACGCCAGGCCGGTCAGCACTGCGGCAGGGATCCCGAGGATGACGAGCGGAGAAGTCACCGCCCCAAAGAGGGTGCTGACGAGCGTGAAGACCGACGCGACCAGGGTCAGCCGAAACGCGATCCAGGCGAGGGTGCCGAGAGCCACGGCCTCAGGCCCGATCGGCGTCGCGTGCATCGCGTGGAAGATCCGCCGCCAGACGAGGCCAACGATGACCGGGAAGGTGGCTTCGAACGTCCCGACCTGCATCGCGGATCCGGCGAGGAGGCCGGGGGCCAGGAACTGCAGGTAGGTCACTCCGCCGAATGCGTCGGGGCTTTGCGCGTTGACGAGGCTTCCGAGACCGAGACCCATCGCCAGCAGGAAGAGTGCCGGGCTCACGAACGAGGTGAACAACGAGCCCCGGAAGATGCGCCGGTACTGGTAGGCGCGGTGCTCAAACACGCGCGCGGCCGCTGCCGCAACGGACGGGGCGCCGGAGCTCTGCGCGGTCATTCCGCGATCACGTTCAATCGACCAGCGTCCGACCGGTCAGCCGGAGGAAGACATCCTCGAGGGAGGACCGCCGGACGAGAACCGTCTCGGGTCGCAATCCACGCTCGTGCGCAGCGACGGCCACGGCCTCGCCATCGTCAGCGTAGAGGAGGAGGCGATCCGGCAGGTGCTCGATCCGATCAGCCAGCCCGTCGACTTGCTCCCCGAGCGTTTCCTGGATGCCCGCCGCAAAGCGGAGTTCCACTACCTCGCGCGTGGCGTACCGCTGGATCAAGGACCGCGGTGAACCTTCGGCCACGATCTTCGCCTTGTCCATGATCACCAAGCGATCGCACAGCTGCTCCGCCTCGTCCATGTAGTGGGTGGTGAGGACGAGGGTCACCCCGCGCTGCTTGAGTCGATACAGGCGATCCCAGAGCAGGTGCCGCGCCTGCGGATCCAGGCCCGTCGTCGGTTCGTCGAGCAGCAGCATGTCAGGCTCGTTGATGAGGGCACGGGCGATGGTCAGACGACGCTTCATTCCGCCGCTGAGCGGCTCGACCCGGCTGTCCCGCCGCTCAGTGAGTTGGGCGAAGTCGAGGAGCTCGTCGGCGCGGCGCCCGCATTCGGCCCGGCTCAACCCGAAGTAGCGGCCGTAGATCACGAGGTTCTCCCGGACCGTCAGCTCCTCATCAAGGGTGTCCGCCTGCGGGACGACGCCGAGGCGGCCGCGGATCTCCGGACCCTGCGTGGCCGGGTCCATCCCCAGGACGCTGAGCGAGCCGGCGGTGGACGGCGAGGTGCATCCGATCATCCGCATCGTGGATGTCTTGCCGGCACCGTTTGGACCAAGGAAGCCAAATGCCTCGCCGCGCGCGACATCGAAGTCGACGGCATCGACGGCCGTGAACGCGCCGAACCGTTTGGTCAGCCCGCGGGCATGAATGAGCGGCGCAGCCGCCGTTACGGAGTGGTCGGGCATGGGCCCGCATGGTACCGCGCGTCGGAGAGACCGAGCTAGCGGCCCAGCCGCTCGAGGCCCTCATCGAGGCCGATCAGGATCAGCTCATCTCCGGCCGCGACCAGCTCATCGCGCTGGGGGTTCACGGTCACCTCGGCGCCGCGACGCAGTGCGATCGGCGTCAGGCGGAAGCGGTTCGCGAGGTCGAGCTCACGAAGGGATTTGCCGATGAACGACGCCGGCGGGCGGAGCTTCACGATCCCAAACCGTGGGGCAACGTCGATGTAGTCGATCACATTGGGAATGCTGAAGGTATGCCCGACACGAATCCCCATCTCACGCTCCGGGAAGACAACACGGTCGGCGCCGACGCGCTCGAGGATGCGGCCGTGGAGCGCGCTGGCCGCCTTGGCGACAACATTCTCCACTCCGAGGTTCTTCAGGGCCATGGTCGCGAAGATGCTTGCTTCGGAGGAGCCACTGATGGCAACGATCGCGTGCTGGAACTCAGCGGCCCCGATCGAGCGCAGCGCATCTTCATCGCTCGCGTCGGCCTGAACGGCGTGCGTTACGTCGGCAGCCAGGTCGTTGACCCGCGCTTCGTCGCGGTCAACCACCAGGACGTCGTGACCGAGGGCCATGAGCTCCAGGGCCGCTGCCGTCCCAAAGCGACCGAGGCCGATGACGAGGACCGAGTGTTTCATGCCGATTGCCTCCGCGTGCTGTTAGCCGATGCGCATGGATTCGACGGCCGGGCGATGTGAGACGGGCTTCGCACGGGCCGCGAGAGCGAGAACGAGGGTCAAGGGGCCGAGTCGTCCGACGAACATCGCCGGCGCAATGAGCAGCTTGGCGAGGTCGGGGAGATCTTGCGTCAGACCCGTCGACGCACCAACCGTGCCGACAGCCGAGATCGCCTCGAACAGGATCGCCGCGAATCCCGCCTGCACGGTCAACTCCAGTCCGAGAGCAACGACAAACACCGCCGCGATCGACAGTAGTGCAACCGACAGGGCTCGATAGATGAGGAGATGCGGGATTCGTCGGCCGAACGCCTCGGCTGAAGGCAGGCCGCGCGCCGTCGAGACGATGGCCACGAAGAGCACGCTGAATGTATTGACCTTGATTCCGCCGGCTGTGGATCCAGACGCGCCGCCGATGAACATCATCGCCATGACGATGAACAGCGTCGGTTCGCGGAGCGATCCGGTGTGCAGGGAGCTGAAGCCGGCCGTCCGGAGGGTCGTCGTCTCGAACAGGGCATTCAACGGCCGCTGAGCCTCCGGGAGCGATCCCAGCGTCGCCGCGTTGTTCCATTCGAGGAGGCCGAACGAAATCGTGCCCAGACCGATGATCGCAAGGGTCGTCAGCAGGACGATCTTCGTCTCGACCGCGAGACGTGTCCAGCTCCGCTTTCCGGCCACGTCGCCGACGATCGCAAAGCCAAGGCCCCCAAGCACGATCAGGACGCCGACCGTGCCGAGCAGGAGCGAGTCCGCGGTGAACCCGGTCAGGCTGGAGAAGTTTCCGAACAGGTCGAAACCGGCGTTGTTGAAGGCCGAAACGCTGTGGAACACGCCGAACCACGTCGCTTCGATTGCGCTCCGGCCGTGCCCGAGGAATGCGACCGTCAGCAGGATTGCGCCGATCCCCTCGGAAATGATCGTGAACTGCGCAACGCGACGAACCAGGCCGCCGACGTTGCCGAGATCGGACGTGCCCGTCGAAGCCTGAACGAGTACGCGGTCGCGAAGCCCGGTCCGGCGGCCGATGAGGAGAAACAGCAGGAGGGTCGACCCGGTCATGAAACCGAACCCGCCGACCTGGATGAGCCCGAGCAGGAACACATGACCGAACGCGCTCCAGTGGGTCCCGGTATCGAGCACCACGAGGCCGGTCACGCAGACGGCCGAAGTGGCGGTGAACAACGCATCGACGATCGGCGTCCAGGTCCCGGCCGCAGACGAGATTGGGAGCACCAGGACGATCGTGCCGAACGCGATGAGCACCGCGAAGCCAACGACCAGGATCACGGCAGGGGCCGGCGGACGCCGGACGGGCCGGGTCGGCCGGACGACGAAATCCTGCGGCTTGACGATCTCGATACGGACGCGGCGGTCGCCGATATGCCGCCCGCGACGTCCGGCGGTGCCAGTCACTCCGCGAGTCTAGCGACCCCGCGGACCTCCCGGCCGGTGGCCAGGAGCGAACTGCGGTCAGACTTCCTTGAACTCGCCCTCGACGGTCTCGTCGTTGGCGCCCGCGGCATCCTCGGCATCGCTGGGAGCCCCGTCGGGCTCACCGGACGCACCCTTGCCGCCCTGGCCTGTCGGGTCGAATCCGCCGCCATCGGCGTCGCCAGCGGCGGAGGCTGCCTGATAGGCGGCCGCGCCGACCCGGCTGAGCGATTCGGCCAGCGACTCGGCGCCGGCCTTGACCACATCGAGGTCGTCGCCCTGCAGGGCCTCACGCACGGACGCGATCTTCGTCTCGACGTCGGCGCGGTCCTCGGCGGACACCTTGTCGCCGAGATCCTTGATTGTCTTCTCCGCCTGATACGTGAGCTGCTCCGCCTGGTTGCGGGTCTCCACTTCCTCGCGGCGCTTCTTGTCCTCCTCGGCATGCTCCTGCGCGTCACGGACCATCTGGTCCACGGCCGCCTTGTCGAGCATCGACGATGCCGTGATCCGGACCTGTTGCTCCTTGCTGGTCGCCCGATCCTTGGCCTTCACGTCGAGAATGCCGTTGGCATCGATGTCGAAGGTCACTTCGATCTGGGGCACGCCCCGCGGGGCCGGCGGGATCCCGTCGAGGATGAACCGGCCGAGGGTCTTGTTGTCGGTCGCGAAGTCGCGCTCCCCCTGGAGGACGTGGATCTCCACCTGGCTCTGGCTGTCCGAGGCAGTTGAGAACGTCTGTGACTTCGACGTCGGGATGGTGGTGTTTCGATCGATCAGGCGGGTCATCACTCCGCCGAGCGTCTCGATGCCGAGCGACAGCGGCGTGACGTCGAGGAGGAGAACGTCCTTGACTTCGCCGGCGAGGACGCCGGCCTGGATGGCCGCGCCGACCGCGACGACCTCATCGGGATTGACGCCGCGGTGCGGCTCCTTCCCGAACAGGCTCTTCACCAGCTCCTGGACCGACGGCATGCGGGTCATGCCGCCCACGAGGATTACCTCGTCGATCTCGCCCGGCTTGAGGCCGGCATCCTTGAGGGCAGCCAGGACCGGCCCCTTGGTCTTCTCAATGAGGTCGCCGACCAGGTCCTGGAACTTGGCCCGGGACAGGTTGATGACGAGGTGCTTCGGGCCCGTGGCGTCCGCGGTGACGTACGGGAGGTTGATCTCTGTGGACAGCGTCGAACTGAGTTCGATCTTGGCCTTCTCGGCCGCCTCCTTGAGGCGCTGAAGTGCCTGCGCGTCCTTCGAGAGATCGATGCCCTGGTCCTTCTTGAACTCGGCGAGCAGCCACTCGATCACGCGCTGGTCGAAGTCATCGCCGCCGAGGTGCGTATCACCATTGGTGGCCTTGACCTCAAAGACTCCATCGCCGAGCTCGAGGATCGAGATGTCGAACGTTCCACCGCCGAGGTCGTAGACGGCGATTTTCTCGTCCGCCTTCTTGTCCAGCCCGTAGGCGAGGGCAGAGGCCGTCGGCTCGTTGATGATCCGCTTCACGTCCAGGCCGGCGATGCGGCCGGCGTCCTTGGTCGCCTGTCGCTGGGTGTCGTCGAAGTAGGCGGGGACGGTGATGACCGCCTCGGTGACCTTCTCGTTGAGATAGGCCTCGGCGTCGGCCTTGAGCTTCTGCAGGATCATCGCCGAGAGCTCTGGCGGCGTGTAGCTGGTTCCGTCGGCCAGCTTGACCCGGACCCCATCGGTCTTGCCGTCCTTTTCGACGGTGTACGGGACCAGGTCCTTGCTGTGCTTGACTTCGTCCTCGTCCCATCGACGACCCATGAAGCGCTTGATCGAATAGACGGTGTTCCCGGGGTTCGTGACCGCCTGACGCTTGGCCAGCTGGCCCACGAGGCGCTCGCCCGTCTTGCTGAAACCTACGACGGACGGGATCGTCCGGCCGCCTTCGGCGGAGGCGATGACGGTCGGCTCGCCGCCCTCCATGACGGCCACGACCGAGTTGGTCGTTCCGAGGTCAATGCCGATGATCTTTCCCATGGTGCGATGGCTCCTGTTGGTGTGCTGGTTCAGTTGAGCAGTTGGTCGGGGTCGAGGGTGTCCGCGTCGGCGGACTCCGAGGCGGGACGGTCGCTGCCGGCGGCGACGGCCACGAGGGCCGGACGAAGCACGCGGTCACGCAGGCGATACCCGCGCCGTAGCTCCCCAACGATCGCTCCGTCCGGGAACTCGGTGCCCGGAACGTTGGCGGCCGCATCGTGCTCGCGCGGATCGAAGGGAATGCCAGGCGACGCGTCGATCGCCGACACGCCCTCGCTCTCGAGGAGCTGGCGGAGCTTGCGGTCGATGACCACGATCCCCTCGACCCACGGGTCATCGGCGATCGCGGACGGTCGCGAGTCGATGGCGCGATCGAAGTCGTCGGCCAGGGCGATGACCTTTCTGATCAGCCCCTCCCCGGCGAGACCGATCATGGCCTGACGCTCCTCGGCGGTCCGGCGCTTGTAGTTGACGAACTCGGCGCGCTCACGTTGAAGCGCGGCCAGGAACTCGTCCTTTTCCTGCGCGGCGGCGTCGCGCTCGCCGGTCAGCCGCTCGATATCCGCGAGCAGTTTCGTCGGTGAGATGTCGATTTCAGCGGCGCGTTGCTGCGCGCGCGTACGTTTGTCCATGGATCCTCGGGCTCTCTGTGTGTCAGGCGTACAGGTGGTCGATGAGCTCGTTCATGAGCCCGGACACGAATCGAACGGTGCCGATGGCCTGCGGATACGCCAGGCGCGTCGGTCCGAGCACGCCGACCACCCCGACGGCCCTGCCGGGTTGACCGTACGGCGCGAGGACCAGCGTGACGTCCCGCATATCAGTGGGCACGTTCTCGTGGCCGATGAAGACGCACACGTCGCCCGACTCGGCCACGCTACCGATCAGATCACCGAGATAGGCGCGGTTCTCGAGGGCCGAGAACACGCGCCGGAGCTTGTCACTCTGGGCAAACTCCGGCGTTCCCATCACGTTGAGCAGGCCGTCGCTGAAGACCTCCTCAACGGCCTCGACGTCATAATCCCGGAGCAGCTTGACGATCCGATCGGCGACGCGGCGGATGAGATCAACGCGCGGGCGATCATCCGGCAGCCGGCCGACGACGCGGACGATTTCCCGCGCGGTCCTGCCGTCCACGATCGTGTTCAGGTCGCCCACGACGGCAGACAGCGTTTCCTGGGTGGTGCCCTCTTCGATGTTCACGAGGACCTGCTTCAGCGCGCCTTCGCGCAGGACCACGACGAGGCTGGCCAGCCGCTCGTTGATCACGACGAGATCGACGCGCCGGACGTGGGCCGCGGCGGGCTTGGCCGGCGTGGCAATACCCGCGGCGTGGGTAACTGAGGCAATCGTTGATGCGGCCAGGCGGAACCAGTGCTCGCTCGCATACTCCACCTGGCCGAATTGGTGGCGGATCATCAGCTGCTCGACCTCGGGGATGAGCGACGAGTCGATGATTGTCTCGACGTACCAGCGATACCCCTCGTCCGTGGGGATCCGCCCCGCGGAGGTGTGCGGGTGGGTGAGCAGACCTGACAACTCCAGCTCGGCGAGGATGTTGCGCACCGTCGCGCTGGACACTCCGAGGCCGTACCGCTCCACCAGGGCAAGGCTGCCCACGGGCGTTGCGGAGGCGACGTATTCATCGATGACGGCCCGCAGGATCGCGTGTGCGCGATGGTCCAGTGGGCCGGTGGAGCGGCGGATCCGACGCGCCAAGGCCTGTGCTCCCCTTGCTGAAATGTGGTTAGCACTCTCCATGCCAGAGTGCTAACGGTCTTTTGGATGGTAGCAGCGGCAGATGCGAGCGTCAACGGTCCTGTGTCAAACAAGCCGGCTGAACAGCTCGTTGGAGAGGAGCCGCCCGCGGGTGGTCAGCACGATGCGATCGTCGGCGGTCACCTCCAGGAGCCCCTCGCCTTTGGCCCACTCGAAATGGTCGGCAAGCGGTGGCCGGCTGGGCTCGGTCCGCGACACGCCGCGCGAGGTCCGGAGCGCAAGGATGACCCTCTCGGAAGCGGCCGCCTCTCCGGTCACTGTCTCCGAGCCCCCGAGGGGCAACCGCGCCGGTTCGCCGTCCAGCGGGACGAGAGCCGCAATGTACGAGTCCAGACGGGCAGCATTCCAGCGTCGAGTCAGCCCGTCGAAGGCATGGGCACCGGGCCCGAGTGCCTCCACCGGCCGACGTTCCCAGTAGGCCCGGTTGTGCCGGCTCTCATGGCCCGGGCGCGCCCAATTGCTGATCTCGTACCCG
>JAQBHC010000009.1:0-6770 GCA_032128175.1 Chloroflexota bacterium
CTGGGCGAGCGGCTTCGCAACTTCGCGCCGTTCGTGGAGGGTGAGACGATCTGGACCCCCGACCGTTGGCGCGGGGCGCTGACGCCCGACGCGTACAACCCACCGGTGACCTGGCCGTGGCCAGATCTCGTTCCGGCCGACTTCGTCGCCCCTACCGGCCAGGGTTGGCCGGAGTTTCCGATCCATACCCTCACGCCGGACCACGTCGCGGCACTCGGATTGGTCGGGATCGAGGGCGGGTTCGTCAGCCTGGCGCTCCATGGCCCTGACGGCAAGGACTACACGCTCGCGCTCCGGCCGATCCTGCCCGACGAGCTTCGCTGACCGGGACGTGGCGGTCGCTGATCAGGCCTCGGCGTAGCGCTGACCGGCATACGACTGGAATCGCGTCTGGCTCTTGCGGAACCAGAGCTGGATGTCACCCGTGGGGCCGTTGCGGTGCTTGGCCAGCTTGATGTTGATGACCTCGCCGTCCTGATCCACTTCCTCGCCGGCCCGTTCCTTTTCCCGCCACAGGAAGATGACGAGATCGGCGTCCTGCTCGATGGCGCCCGACTCCCGCAGGTCCGACAGCCGGGGCTCCTTCGACTCGCGCATCTCGGGCTGCCGGGACAGCTGGGAGAGGGCGATGACCGGCACGGATAGCTCGCGGGCAAGCGCCTTGAGCCCGCGCGAGATCTCACTGACCTCCTGAACGCGGTTGGAATCGCGATTCGTGGTCGTGGCCTGCATGAGCTGCAGGTAGTCCACGATCACGAGATCCAGACCCGACTCCGCCTGGAGCCGGCGTGCCTTCGTCCGCAGTTCCATCGAGGTGATGTTGGGCGTGTCATCGATGTAGATGGGCGCCTCGGACAGGTCATTCATGGCCGGCGCGATCCGCGCGAAGTCCATCTCCTCGAGGAAACCGGTGCGCAACCGCTTGGAGTCAATGTTGGCCACGCTGGACAGGAGCCGGAGGACGAGCTGCTCCTTGCTCATCTCGAGGCTGAAGAGGCCGACGCTCTTGCGTTCTCGCACGGCCGCGTATTCGGCGATGTTCAGCGCGAAGCTCGTCTTGCCGATCGAGGGCCTGGCCGCCACCACGACGAGGTCGCTCTTCTGGAAGCCCGTGGTCAGTGCATCCAGGTCGGCAAAGCCCGAGGTAATGCCACTCAGTTCGCCGCGGTGCGCGTGCAGGTAGTCGAGGCGGTCGTAGGCCGAGTGGAGGAGATCCTTGAGGACGATGAACCCGGCGGTGATCCGCCGGTTGGAAACCTGGAACAGCTCCGACTCCGCTCGATCGATGGCTTCCTGGATCTCGGCCGGATCCTCGTAGCCGATGCCCGCGATCTTCCCGGCCGCGCCGATCAGATTGCGCAGCACCGCCTTGCGCTCGACGATTCGGGCGTACTGAACGGCATGCACCGCCGTCGGCGTCTGGTTCGAGAGCGTGGAGAGATAGCTGCGGCCCCCGATGCCGTCGAGGTCTCCCTTGCGCTCAAGGGTCTCCGCGACGGTCACGATGTCAACCGGCTCGCGCCGCTCGAACAGGTCCAGCATCGCCCGGTAGACCGAGCCGTGGGCCTGCCGATAGAAGTCCTCGGGCCGCAGGAATTCCGCGATCTCGATGATCGCCTCGCGGTCGATCAGGATGGCGCCGAGCACGGATTGCTCGGCCTCGAGGCTCTGTGGTGGCAGACGGTCGATCACGGCAGGGTCAGACTCCGACTGGGAAGTGTCAGCTCCAGTGTCACGGCGCGACCGACGCGCGCCTAGCGGCTTATCCCCGGGTTATTTCGGGCTCACGAAGTGCCCGTGGACGGGTCCGGCAATGCTGTGGATTACCTGTGGAGGACCCGCGCCGGCGGGGCGGGGGACCGTCTAGATTCCGAGGCGGCGCTTGGGCGAGTCGAGCCCAAGGCGGAGTCGAGCACCCAAGCGAGCGGACTCAAACGTCCGTGAGCGAGGGAGCGGAGACGACAACGACGGGATCGGCCGCACCAGCGCCGCCTAATCGAGGCGGCGGATGACCCCGATGAGCTTGCCCTCGATCCGCACGTCCGGGTAGAACTGTGCCGGGTAGTTCTGGTTGGCGGGCTGCAACCGAATCCGGTCCTTCTCACGGAAGAACGTCTTCAGGGTGACCGCGTTCTCTTCGACCTGGGCGACCACGATGTCCCCGTTGCGAGCCGTGTTCTGCGGCCGGATCAGCACGAAGTCACCGTCCGCGATGTGGGCATCGATCATGGAATCGCCGCGCACGCGCAGGACATAGGCGTCACCGCCCGGGGCCAGGATGTCGGGGACGGCCATGGTTTCGGTGGCGTCCTGATAGGCCTCGATCGGTCCGCCGGCGGCGATCTCACCGATGATCGGGACGACGTGGGCGTCGGCCGCGGTGGACTGTGGAACGAGCTCGCTCGATAGCCCAAGGGCGATCGCCGCGGTCGGGGTGAGGCGGATCGCGCGTGACTGGGCCGCGCCTCGCTCGAGGTAGCCGTCCCGCTCAAGGACGAGGAGATGGTGGTGCACGGCCGAGGTGGAACTCAGCCCGACCGCGCCGGCGATCTCGCGGACGGATGGCGGGTAGCCCCGCGCGCGCAGGGTCGCGGCGATGTGGTTCAGGATCTTCGTCTTGCGGCTGGCGTCATGCTTGGTCACTCGCGTCTCCCTGGGGCGGACTGCCAACATCATACCGAACGCCCGTTCGATGTCAAGGCAGGGCAGGCGAAGTGCCGAGACCTTGCTGGTAGACTCACCCACCCCGCAGGAGCTCGATGCAGTTCGCATCGCGGCCACGGCAGCGGACTTCGGAGGCGCCTCGGCGCATGGCTCGACAGGAACACAGCGATTCGCGTGCTTCGCGCCACAGGGCGCGTGGGCGGAGTACCGGGGGCGGCATGCGCCGCCTGCTCGGGCTGCTGGCCATACTTCCGCTCGCGAGCCGGGCGCCGCTGTATGCGCGTCTCGTGTGGGCGCTCCTGCTGGACGAACGGACACCCGCAGCTCGCAAGGCGACGCTCGCGGCGGCGCTCGGGTACGTGCTCCTCGGACGGGATCTCATCCCGGATAACATCCCGCTGCTCGGTGGGCTCGACGACATCGTCGTCGTGGCGATCGCGATCGATGTCTTCCTCGACGGAATCGATGACGACGTCATCGACGAAAAGCTCAAGGAACTGGAGATCGACCGGGTCGCGTTCCACGAGGACATCGCTCGAATCCGGCGGTTCCTGCCGGGCCCCGTTCGTCGAATCGTCCGGCAACTGCCCGGGCTGATCCAGACGGCTGGGGAGGCGTTGCAGCAATCCGGTCTCGGCCCCAGACTGCGGGCCTGGATCAACAGGGAGGAATCGAACGCGTGAAGGTCATTCTGACGAAGGACGTCGCCAAGCTCGGCAAGTCGGGCGAGATGAAGACCGTGGCCGACGGCTTCGCCACGAACTTTCTCATCAAGCAGTCACTTGCGGTCCCGGCCGCCGGCGGCGCCTATCGCGCCTGGCAGCACGACATCGCATCTCGCGAGGACAAGCGCAAGCGCGAGCGCGACGATGCCGAGGTCGCGGCCACGCGGATCGCTTCCACGACCCTGACCATGGGCGTGAAGGTCGGCGACGGCGGCAAGCTCTACGGCTCCATCACGACCAAGGAAATCGCCGACGCACTCTGACGTCGCGGCATCACCGTTGACAAGCACAAGATCGAGCTCGATGAGCCACTCAAGTCGCTGGGCACCTACAAGGTCGCGATCAAGGTCGCATCAGGGATGACGCCCGAGGTCACGATCATCGTCGAGCCCAAGGGGTAATCGCCAGCGGGTGTGCAGCGCGGCGCGGGCCGCGCGCCCGCCAGCCCAGCCTGGCCCGACGCGGGCCGTGATCCCGCTGCACTTGTGCCACGACGTCGTCACGCGACAGGGCGACAATCGCCCATGTGACCCCGCGCACGATCCTCCACGTTGACCTCGATGCGTTCTTCGCTGCGGTCGAGCAGCGGGACCATCCCGAATTGCTCGGCAAGCCCGTGGCCGTCGGGATGGGCGGGACCGGTGACCGCGGTGTCGTCGCTGCCGCGTCGTATGAGGCTCGGAAGTTCGGCGTGCACTCCGCGATGCCGATCCGGACCGCCAGGCGGCTGTGCCCGACCTGCATCTTCGTGCCGGTGGACGGCGCAACGTACCAGCGCGTCAGTCGCGAGGTCATGGCGATCCTCCGGCGCTTCACCCCGCTCGTGGAGCCCGTCTCGATCGACGAGGCATTTCTCGACGTCACGGCATCCCGAGCCCTGTTCGGCGACGGTCCGACGATTGCGCGGCAGATCAAGGACACGATCCAGGGCGAACTTCGGCTGACCGCGTCGGTCGGCGTCGCGCGGACCAAGCTCGTCGCCAAGATTGCCTCGGATCTGAGAAAGCCGGATGGCCTCGTGGTCGTGCCTCCCGGCGACGAGGCGGCCTTCCTTGCGCCGCTTCCGATTTCCCGTCTATGGGGCGTTGGCCCGCAGACCGCGGCCGTGCTCCGCGATTTCAACGTCGCGACGATCGGCGACCTCGCGGCCATGGACCGCGCATCGCTGGTGCGACGGCTCGGGAAGCACGGGGCATCGCTGGTGGATCGGGCCCACGGCATCGACGCCGACCCGGTGGACGACCCGGACCGGGCGAAATCGATCAGCCATGAGCACACCTTCGATGTCGACACGTCGGACCCGGAGGTCCTCGAACGGACACTCCTCGCGATGGCGGAGGGCGTTTCCGGGCGCCTGCGCGCGGCGGGGATGCGGGCGTCGACCGTGACGGTCAAGGTCCGCGACACGGCGTTTCGAACCGTCACCCGGCAGCGTACCCTGGCCGAGCCAACGGACCTGACCGAGCCGATCTGGCGAACGGCGCTCGATCTCGCCCGCCCGGAGATGCGCGGCAAGCGCATCCGCCTCCTCGGCGTGAGCGCGTCGGGCATGGGCGAGCGGGAGCAGCTGGGCCTGTTCGAGGCGGACGACCCCCGCCAGCGCCGGGCGACCGTGGCTGCGGACGAGCTTCGTCGGCGCTTCGGGCCGCGGGCCGTAACGCGCGCGCGCCTGCTTCGTACCGGCCTCCCGGCGCCGTTCGAGCGTGACCACGGCACGGCCGCCGAGAAGCGCGGGAACCTCGCGTCGGACGTTGCGCGGACGGGGCGGAAGCGACCCGCGGCCGCGACGCCATCGACGGGGGACGCCGATCTCGATCTCGATCTCCACCCAGACATCGATGGCCCGACGATCGAGACCGAGGGCATCGACCCAGCGTGACAGCCTAGCTCTTGCGGCCCACGTTCCGGCCGGACAGATCAGCGGTCATGTCGGTCATCGTCTCACGCTCCCATCTGCTGCAGGAACTCGGGCTTCTGACTGAAGAAGATGCTCCCCGGCGTCCGGCCCTTCGTCCGGTAGCCGCGGTGCGGGCGCTCGAAGTTGTAGAACCGGAGCCAGGCTTGGAGATCGGCGTCGATGGTCGCCGCGCTCCGGTAGTAGCGGTAGCGGAAGGCGACCCGGTAGTGGAGGTGGAGGACCGTCCCCTGGAAGCGCTCGACGAACGCGTTGAGGTTGGGCGAGCGGGGTGGGATCCGGTGCTGGCGAACGCCGGCGGCCGCGCAGGCCGCGCCGAATGGCCGGCCGAACTCGGGCCCGTTGTCGGTCGTCGCCGTGCGCAGCTCGAGCCCGGCCCGGTGGACGGCGGGCACGACGTCGTCGGCGAGGAAGCGGGCCATGACCGCCGCGGTCTTGGGCCCGGCGATCACCCGGGCGATGCCGAAGCTCGACGCGCCGTCGACCGCGCTGAGCTGCCAGACCTTGCCGACGCCTTTGAGGTTGCCGACGTAGAAGGTATCGAAGAAGAGCTCCTCGCCCGGGGTGTCCGAGCCGATGTGGACGGTCCTCGCCCGTTCGATCGAACGGACCTGGCGCAGGACCCGCTCGGTCAGGGGTCCACCTTCGGACGCGGCCAGGCTCTCGGCCGCGGCGAGGCGCGCCAGGCGCCGGCCGAGACCCGCCCGGCGGAGGACGTTGGCGACTCCGCCGTGGCTCACCCGCCAGCCGCCAAAGCGCTCCCGGGCCAGGGCGTCAGCGATCGTCCGCTGGCCGTGGGTCGGGTGCTCGACGGCGTACGCGACGATCGCGTCGACGAGCGGTTCGGGCAGCTGCCGGTCCGGTCGCTCGGGCGGTCGGGGCTTCGGCCGCAGACCGGCCTCCCCGTAGGCGAGATAGCGGCCCCGGAGTTCGTAGAACCGGCTCCGGCTGATGCCGGCCTCGTGGCACAGCTGGATCACCGGCGCCTCGCGTCGTGCGGCTCGATCCATGAGCGCCTTCCGCAGGCGTGCCAAACTGTCAGCCGGGGCCATGGGCGATCCTCCGCTGTCGACTGCAACATCAACAGCGGCAGGGTATCCAGTGGCCCCATCTTCATGTCTGCGGTGTCCGGCTTCAACGTGGGCCGCAAGGCCTAGCTGGCACGCGTCCGGTTCAAGGCGCCGATATCGGAGCGACTTTACGCTGATCTCGTCCAGATACGTCCGTGACACCATCAGCAGCCCAGGCGCTCCGGGTCGGCATCCGCGGTTTCACCGCCGACCACTTGCGGATCGCCGGACGCTGGCGGACCACCGACCACTTGCGGATCGCCGGCCGCTGGCGGGCCACCGGCCGGCTGTGTCGCCTGGCGCTGGCGGGCCACCGGCCGGCTGTGTCGCCTGGCGCTGGCGGACCACCGGCCGGCTGTGTCGCCTGGCGCTGGCGGACCGCCGACCACTTGCGGA
>JAQBHC010000010.1:0-3540 GCA_032128175.1 Chloroflexota bacterium
CGCGAGGAGCGGAGAGCCAGCGATGAGGCGGTCCGTGCCGTAGGTCGCGATGAAGCACAGACGGGCGGGACGCGTGACCCGGGCCAGGAACACGGCGAGCGCCCGCGTGGCGGTATCGGCCAGATGAAGATCCTCGAGGACCAGCAACATCGGGCGTCGTTCTGCGGCACGCTCGAGCACGCCCATGACGGCCTCGGCCACCCAGGCGGCCCGACGGTCGGCGCCGACGCGGAACGAAGGCCCAGGCGAGCCCGGCCCTGCCAGATCCGGAAGAAGCAGCGAAAGCGCATCGGCACCGGGCCCAACAATTCGGCTCCGCTCATCTGGCTCAAGACTCGCGAGAAACGCCCGCAGCCCGGTGATCACCGGCGCGTACGGCTCGAGACTGCGGCCGGCATGAGCTCTCCAGCGGAGCGCCGCGAATGGCTCGGACAGCCGACCCACCCGTTGAACGCTCTCGTTGATCAGCCGGCTGACGCCGCTCCCGCCCGGGCCGGCGATCAGGAGGCGGCGACTTTGCCCATCGGCAGCGGCTTCGAGGGCAAGCGCGATCCGGGACAGCTCTTGGTCCCGTCCGACGTACCGCGCGCTCGATATTCCCGTCGGCATGCTCGCATCGTGCCACACGCGACGACGGCCGACCCGATGCGAGGGCGCGGCGTGATCGCTAGGCTGGCACGATGCCCAACCCCCGCCCGAGCCCTCATCCGCGCAACCACCTCAATGAGCTCTCCGGTGAGGAATGGCTCTACTTCACGAAATCGCTGTGGACGACGGTGTACCCGTCCGAGCTCGGACATGCGCTGCGTCGTCAGCACGGCGCGAACAAGCCGCCCCGCCTCATGACCAAGCTCATCGAGTTCTTCTCGGCGGGCGGCGAGACCGTACTCGACCCCTTCGCCGGCGTCGGCGGCACGCTGCTCGGTGCCGCAATCGCGCGGAGCCCGCGGCAGGCCATCGGGCTCGAGCTCTCGCCGCGCTGGGCGGAGGTGTATCACGAGGTCGTCGCCTCACTGGTAGCCGAGCGTGACGGCGCAGGACCCGTGCTCGCGGATCTTGGCCAGCAGGACCCGGGCGGCCAGCGGATATTTGATCCCTCGGGCTGCGAACTGCGCGTCGGAGACGCCCTGACGCTCCTGCCGAGCATCCCCGATGGGTCGATCGACTTCGTGGTCTCCGATCCTCCCTACAACGTGCAACTGCCGATGACCATGGCCGGCGGTGTGCTCTCCGAGGCCCACGCCAACCGTCGGA
Organism: Chloroflexota bacterium; assembly: GCA_032128175.1. Classification (GTDB taxonomy): domain Bacteria; phylum Chloroflexota; class Limnocylindria; order Limnocylindrales; family CSP1-4; genus UBA5189. The sequence goes on from JAQBHC010000010.1 coordinate 1,255, forward strand.
CCGACTACGCGATGGTCACCGACGACCCGGCGGACCTGGCCAATGCGGCGGACTACCCCGAGTTCCTCGATCGCATGACGGGCGTCCTGGCGCAGCTCCATCGCGTGCTCCGAGAGGGCCGCTATGCCGTGTTGATCGTCCGCGATGCGTATCAGGGAGGGCGCTACGTGTTCACTGGCGCCGACCTTGCCGCGCGAGCCGCGATCGCCGGGTTCATCCCCAAGGGCGACATCATCTGGTACCAGGCGGGCTCACGACTGCGGCCGTATGGCTATCCGAGCGGGTTCGTCCCCAATATCGTCCACCAGCACATCCTGGTCCTGCGCCGTGAGCCGGTCCGCAGGGCCCGTGGGAAGAAGGCGGCGTCGGCCTAGCTCGCGACCCGGTGCATGCTCCTGGCCGTGAGCATGGCGGCGAGCGCGTTCTCCGCTTCGGCGGGGGCTTCGAGGTCGGAGACCGACCAGGCACGCAGGGGGGACGGGGCGCTGTTGAGGGTCGTCCGGTGCAGCCAGCCGCGCCGGCCATCCGGGCACAGGACCAGGAAGTACGCGCCGCTCGTCTGCTCGATCTGGACCTCGTCGCCGGCGGCGAGATCGCCGATTCGCATGGACCGGATCTCATCGGGCTGATCGAGGAGTGGCGCGACCGAGTAACGCACCTCGCGACGCTCGAGGCCCGCTGCGCCGTTGACGGCCTCGATGGCGAACGCCAGACGGCGCTGTGCTGGTGCTGGGTTGCGAATCGGATCGGTGTAGCGCGCCTCCTTCAGGGACGGGCGGCGCCAGCGCGGCATCAGCGCCTCGGGGTCCGGTGGCGGGGCAACCCACGCATCCAGGTCCTCATCGGCGCGGGAGGCAACGCGCAGCACGGATTCCGGCGCCGGCGTTTCTTCCTCTTGGCGATGCCAGTTGAAGCCGCGGAAATTCGGCACGCAAATACCTCAGCGTGAGCGGACCTCGCCCTCGTGCGCTTCAGCATCGATGCCGCCTGACCTCGGCGCAATGGTACGGGGGTCCCCCCGCCCCATGACCTCCCGTCGAATGCGCCGCAGGCCCCAAGGTCCTGCCGGTGATGGGCCGAACGCTTGATTCCCTCGTCGGGCGGCGGCGTTCAGGATGGTGCCGTGCAGATCATTGCCTCGCGTCGGGGCGTCATCGATCACGCGGGCGGGACCTCAACCGCGCCCGCCCCGTTCGGCTTCCCTGGGCTCGCCCGCGTCCGGTCGGCCCTTCGGGCGGTCGTAGGTCGCCAGGTGCACTCCACGCCCGCAGTGCGGGCCCGGCAGAGCATCGACGATGATCACGCCGTTGCGGTGAACGTGGGCCTTCGAGATGGCGGCCGAGCGATCCCGGAAATCGTCATTGGACCGTTCGGTGCCGCGGTCATCGAAGAGCTGCCGCCGTCCGCGGCAGTTCTCACCCGCGGAACGCGTAGCTGGGAGGTGCTGATGGCCGACGGCCGGACGCACCTCATCGACCACCCCCTTGAGCGGGCCGCCCGCGACGCAGATCGCCTGCGCATCTGGCTCGGCGCCCTCGATACCGACCATGTCGTTCGAGTGTTCGTGGCAGTCGTCGGCGATGATCGCTCAACGCCCAGAACGTCAACGTGTGCCTCGATCGGTTCCGATCAGATCGCCGCGTGGCTGGCCTCGCTGCCTGCCCAGCGGTCGTTCGACCCAGCGCGACGCGCGCGGCTCATCGGGATGATCCGCTCGCTCGTCTGACTCTTCGGCGGCGCGTCCGGGCCACCGCGCGATCGGGCGGTGGCCGGCTGTGTGGTAGGGGAGCCTGGGCTCGAACCAGGGACCGGCCGTGTATAAGACGGCTGCTCTTACCAACTGAGCTACTCCCCCGGCGCGATCGTACACCGACATTTCGGATGGTTCGATCGGACGACCGCGCGAAGCGCCCCGATCCGGCGGGTTGGGTCAGCCGCGGGCGCGGCGCAGGAAGTCCGACAGGGCCCGCAGGCTGAACGGACGCGCGGCCAAGGTGGCCGTGGATCCCGGATCGGAGGGCTCGACCTCACCCGATGGCGGCTCAGGCTCCAGTCGCTCCTCGTCGGTCATCTCAACGACCAGTGGCAGCTCGTCGGGATCGTACGGTCGAGGTACGACCTCAGCGACCCGCGGTGGGCGAGCGTATGCCGGGGCGCCGTACAGCTTCGGCATGGCGACATGGTGTGGCTCTTCCGCGGACACGAGGTCAGCTTGCCTCCCCAGTTTGGCGACGGAGGAGCCAGAGCGGCTCCGCGAGAACCATATCGTCCCTTGTCCTGGCCCGC
>JAQBHC010000011.1:0-5228 GCA_032128175.1 Chloroflexota bacterium
CGTCGGTGACGTAGGCGGAAAAGATTTTGCTGACGGTCCATGCCATGACTAGGTGTCTCCTCTGATGTGTGCGGTTGGGGCGAATACCATCGCGTCGTTCGTCCCGTCGGAGCGGGTCGTCACGATGGACATGACCGGACTACCGTCCGGGGCGAGTTGCACGTCCTCGGTGCCGACATAGTCCTCCCGCGTGTGGGCCGTCACCTTGGCGTCCATGCCCTTCGGCAGCATCGGGGCGGTGAGGCCGCCGCGAAGCTTGGGGCAGACATGGAAGCGGGAGTGCGGCCCGCGCACTCGGGTCTGGTCGGTTGCCCCGCAGTTGGGACAGAACCAGTCGGTGACGGGGATGGTAAGAATAGGGATCACTCGGCAACATCCTCCGAACCTGTGACACGTCCGGTGAAATCGTCCTTGATGAGACGACGCTTGCGCGGCTTCGCGATATCGGCACGCATCTCGATGATGTCCTGCCGCAGTGAGAGTACAGCGCTGGTGAAGGACTCCGTCTCGACGTTGACGACCGGCGCTGGCGTCGGTTCGATGTTGACGACCGGCGCCAATGCCTGGGGGACATTGACGATCGGCGCGGCAACGCTCACCGCCGGTGCGGCGACGTTGACGGCCGGCATTTTGAACTCGAAGCGGACGACACCCTCGCCGTCGTCCTTCGTTGCCTCCGGTGCCGGGCCGGCGAGCAGGTAGTCGCCGCTGAAGTTGGCGATTCCCTCGGTGATCGGGGTGAAGTCGCGGGTGCAGTTCGGATGGCTCGTCGGATTGCCCTCCGCTTCCTCGAGCGTCCAGGTCGACCCGTTGGCTCGAGCGCACGGCTCGTCGCCGTCGCCGTCGCTGACCGAGACGAGTTGGACACCAGCCGACCGGTACTGGTCAATGGCCCCCAGATTGTAGGCATTGACGAGCTCCGTCCGGGCGATGCGTTCAGTCCGCCATGACTGGTAGCCGTCGAACAGGTCATCGAGCTTGCCTTGGAGAGATTCGAGGTCCGCAGCGTCGCTCTCGAGCCAGTCACGGATGACACCGCTGACGTCGTTGACGGTCGTGTTCCTGATCCCGACCCCGAGCCGTTCGGTGTGGACGCCGACCCGGGCAACGACCTCATCCGCGGCTACGGCCTTGACGCCGAGCGTTTCGGCGGTGTCGGCCACGCCGAACGTGATGGCCGCGCTGATCGGTCCTTCGCTGATCCGCTGGAAGCGGTGCAGGAAGCGTTCGGCCAGCAGGAGTTCGATCGCCCGTTCGAGCTGCGACGATCGGTCGGGGTCGCCCTTGGCGTCCGTCGGAGTGATGCCCTTGCCAACGACCCGGAGGGCGTTGCGCTGGGCGAGAAAGAAGGCACCGAGGTCCTTCTTCCAAGGCGAACCGATCGGCTCGAGGCGGCTGTTCCGTTCAACCGGATCCCGGCGCTTTGTGGCGGTCGGTGCTTCGGCCTTCGGCTTGCCGGTCGGCGGTGAGGCCGGTTGGTTCTGGCGTGCGCCCTCGACTGACTGGCGGGGTTGGGCGGCGTCGTTGGGCGTCCCGATCTGGGCGTCGATGCCAGGACCGGCGGTGCCGAACTCGTGGATCAGGCCAGGGAGGACGATTTCCTCGTCGCGCTCGTCGCCAAGCGGCGGGAGCCCGAGCAGGTTGCGGATCTCGATTCGCTTGACCGACGCGGCCTTGCTCCACAGCACGGCCCGCTCGGCGGTACTCGTCTGGTTCTCGTTCATCGCCTCGATCCGACTCAGGTCGAAGCGGGCCTCGAGCGGCTCGTCGGTCAGCATCGGCAGGAGACGCTCGGTACACATCTCCTGGATGCGCTGGAGCTTGACCGACAGGCTGCCCTCCCACCACTCGGCCCGCGCCTCCTTGGCGTTGGCATAGGTGGCGTCGGACATGAGAACGAGGATCAGTGGCACCTCGAACGCGCCGGCGATCTCCTGGACCCGCCAGTGGCGGGTGGCGAGCCATTCTTGGTCCTTGCGGCTGACCGATACCTGCTGGTAGGTCGTCTTGGAGCCGAGGACGGCGATCCGTCCCGCGTTGGCGTAACCCCCGACCGCCTTCTCCCAGCGTCGCTGCAGTTCCTCGGCGACCGGGCTGCCGAGCGGCATCTCGGACGTCAGGATGCCCGGCGGGACGCCGAGTTGCTGCTCGAACTTCTTGTCCCGGATTGCGGCGTATTCCTCGGCCATGATGGCCTGCCGGACGGCGGCGATGCGTCCCTGCCCGTACCAGCGATCCGTGGGGTTCGGCCAGCGCAGGTAGGTCATCTGGGTCGCGTCCCAGCGCAGGTCCTCGCGGCTGATCGCCTGTCCCTGCGCCTTGTCGAGGAGGTAGACGTAGCCCCGGATCGTGCCGTCCTGGTTGGCGACGATCCGCCACGGTCCCGGGTTGTGGGTGTAGAGCTCGAACCCGGCCCTCGAGCGGCCGACCTTGGCCGCCGGGCTGGGTCGCACGACCTCGATCGGCGCGTGGCCGACCATCTCGAGGTACAGCAGCAGCAACTGGCGCAACTCGCCGCCGGTGTTGAGCGGGTTGGGCCGGTCGAAGAGGTCCTGGACCGGATGGGTCGGCGGGACGGCCTTGAAGTTGCCGTTGCCGTCGGTGCGCCCGAAGCGCAGCGGCGGGAGTGATCCCTGCTCGGCGACCTTGGTAGCGCAGATGTACGGCCACGCGTCGTCGCCATAGGTCGACAGCAGCGTCCAGTCGTCCCATGTCTTCTCGAGCGCCCGGTCCGGCAATTCGCCGGACGAGAGGCCGATGACCGATGTCTTGCCGCTGGCGGCCCGTCCGCCGAAGATCCCGGCGAGATTGTCGCGAATACCCACGGTGGACCCTCAGTCAGATGTAGAGGAGCACCCCGGCACCGTCGGCGAGATAGACCGCGCCCGAAGTCGCCATGATGCAGTCCTGGACGATCTTGGCATCGTCGGTCTGATATCGCAGCATCTCGGAGTACAGCTCGGACGAGCCGTGACGGAAGCGGTCCTGCTCGCTGGCGAGGACGAGGGCTCGGATGATGTCCTGTTTGGAGCGATGGGTGACGAGGAATTCCTCGATCGGAAGCCCCTGCTCCCGCAGATGGCTGATGAACGGATCGCCGATGCCGTTGGACTCGACGAAGTGTCGGCCGTCGGGATAGAGCGCACAGCGTTCGGCGATCGCCCGTTCCATGTCCGGCCACTCGTTGGGCGCCTCGTAGCGCGCAAACGCCACGATCGGCAACTTGCCCGCCACCGGCGCGACCGTGACCCCGACCGTGGCATCCTGCCGCGCCCCGAGATCCCAGTAGGTCGTCGAGCCCTCGACCATGACCCAACTACCCGGATCGCCGTTCGGCAACCCGCCGCCGCCGACGTAGACCCGTTCGCACAATTCGGACGGGAAGACCCCGCCGCCGGATTCCACGAAGTCACATTCGTATTCCGACGCCCAGTCGCGCCGCGTATAGGTCGGATGCATCCGGGCGTACCACGCCTCGTCGTACGCCGGACAGTCCCGCCAGTGGATCAGGTGCTTGCTCCAGACACCCATCTGCCCGGACCACATCAAATAGAACAGGTTGGCCCGCCCGTTGGGCGTCGAGAGGACCGTAATCCGCCCTCCCGTCGACACCGTCGGCTGAACCGCCCGGAAGACCTCGGCATCGTATTCGTGGAACGCAAACTCGTCCAGATAGACCGACGTGGCCGCATACCCGCGCCCAGCCGACTTCGTGGCCGCCTCGGCGATGATCCGGCTGCCATTCTCGAACTGCAACCCGAGCACCGAATCCCGGACGATCCGATTGCCCCTCCGCTCCGGCGCCGACCCGCGCGCATAGCGCACAAGATCACCGGCCAGCTTCTCGGTCCGGCTGATGACGAGGATCGTGGACCCGGGCATGTACTCTGCCTCGTGCCTAGCCTCGATCGCCACCGTCTGGCTGATCCCCGTCTGGCGCGCCTTCAGGATCAACCTTCTCGAGCTCTTGTCCTCCAGCAACTTCTCCTGGTAGGAGTAGGGCCGGAACGGTCTGGTCCCCGCCGGGTGCAGTGCCAGTCCCTGCTCCACTGCCCACAGAAAGCGGTCGGCCGAGTACAACCGTGAGGTATGCATCGCGGGCGCGTTTGGCGTCAGGATCGGTAACGGTGATTGGTTCAAGGTCACGTACTTCGGTCCTCGCTGTCGCTTCTCCGTTCAGCAGAGCATACCGGTCGACGAGGATCGCCCACGCCTGCGCCCGGTCCCGGAGTGTGGCCTTCTCGCTGTGCATTCCGGCGCGGAGGATCACGAGCCCTTCCTGGACCGAGTCCCAGAGTTCGGCCACGAACTCCTCGCGGACCTTCTCCTTCATCCCCGCATACTTCGGGCTGCGCTCGAGTCTCGAGATCGTCTGCTGCTTGACGCCGGTCGCCTTGGCCGCCTTTCGCTGTCCGACCGTCATCGACAGCCCGATGGCCCTAGCCGCCAGTTTCGGATCGGTCGGATGCCCTGCTGGCATTGAGTACCTCAATCAGCCGGCCAATCATCCTATCGGGCGCGAGGGCCGGATCTCGCTGCCGTTCGAGCGCAGCATCCTCGCCAGCGAGGAGGTCGTGCTCGGGGTCACGGGACACGATAACCCGTCCGCGCTCATCCAGAATGCGCGTCCGCGGCTCGAGGTGCTCGATCAGCCCCATCGTTTCAACCTCCATACCCTTTGGTTTGGAACTGGAAATTTTTCATCGAGGGGTACGCGGACCCGGTGGCGGCCGAAGTTTTTCGTTGCGCGCGCAACCAACGGCCGGCCGCCGAGCTGGCACTTCCGATAATAGGGGTTATGTCTGAACGGCCATCCTGGCCGATCGGCGGCGATGTCGGCGGCCGTCGGCTGGCCCGGGCGCCGGCCGTCGGCCGCGGTACGGCCGCGCGACATCGTTGCAGTAGACGGCGGCCAGCCATACGGCCGACGATCGAGCGCATACGATCGCGCGGTATCGTGTACTTGACATGTACTGCACATGGAGTACAATCACGCGCAGGTGATCAATCATTGATCACGGAATGCAGGGGAACAGCATGACGGACAAGACATACAACGGATGGACGAACTACGAGACATGGTGCGTAGGCCTATGGCTCGGCAATGACCAGGAGAGCGAGCGCGACTCGCGCGCCATCGCATCGCGCGGTACTGCCTACGATGCAGCACAGGCCCTCCGCGCCTATGTGGAAGAACTGCCAGAGGTCACAGACGTAACCAGTCACGC
>JAQBHC010000012.1:0-21031 GCA_032128175.1 Chloroflexota bacterium
GCCGCGTCGTCCGCGCCGGCGAACTCAACGACGATCGCGCGCATTTCCCCGTGATCCGTCCACGCGGCGTGGGTGACGTTGGCAGGCCACAGCACCGCCTCGCCGGCCGCGACACGGCGGCGCTCATCCCCGACCAGCACCCAGCCACCACCCTCGATGACACAGAACCAGGCCGTGTTCGGGTTGTCGTGCGGCGCGATTGCGGCATCGCGCACGAAGGCAAGTTCCGAGATCAGCCCGCGCGCATCGGAGTGGATCACCTGGCCGGACAGGCCGTGGGTGCCGGGTGGCCCTTCCGGCCGCCGGAAGCCAACACCGAACCGTCGAATCTCGATCGGCACTCTGTCTCCGGCCGCTCGGCCGTCCTTCAGATCAGTGTCGGCTCAGCGCCGGCGGCGCCGCGAGCCTCGGGACCGGATGGTGGCCTCGGGCCGCGCCGACTTCTGGCGACTGAGGTAGCGCTGTCGCGCCAACTGCTGTTCGTAGGCGGCGAACAGCGGCGGATAGCGACGGAATCGCGCCCAGAACATCGTGCCCAGTCCGCTCACAGCGACCACCAGGACCACGGCGAAATCGAACACGAAGACCGCGCCCATGGCGATCAGCACGAACGTGATGAGGCCCGTCCACAGGAGCCACTCCCACATGTCGGTGTAGACACGGTGCCGATGAAGGGCGCGGGTGCGCACGTTATACAGGACGATGAGGACGACGAGCAGCACGAGCGAGCCCACCCAGGCCGCGTCGAAGAGATCGGGAAAAAGGCGTCGGCTGAAGGGAAGCCAGAGGTATTCCCAGGGCAGGAGCGTCACAGTCTCTCCAGGTGAACAAGCGGCGCGGTCACGGTTCCACCGTGCCGAGCGTGGAGTATGCCACGGCCGCGGGTATACTCGGGCCGAGCCGCGCGGCCCCATGAACGGCGCATGAAGGAGGACGCTTGCGAGCCCTGCTATCAGTGGCGACGCGCGACGGCATCACCACCTTCGCACGGGAACTCCAGACCCTCGGGGTCGAGCTCTACGCGACAGACGGCACCCGCGAACACCTCGCCGCGGACGGCGTTGAGGTTGCTCCGATCGCGGACCTGACCGGCGTCCCGGCCCTTCTCGGCGGCCAGGTGAAGACCTTTCACCCCGCCGTCTACGCCGGGATTCTTGCCCGTCGCGATCAGCCCGAGCAGCTCGCGGAACTGGCCGAACAGGGGATCGTCACGATCGATCTGGTCGTGGTCAATGTGAAACCGTTTGGCGCCGAGATCGGGCGGAGCCTCGTCGGCATCGAGCGGGCGATCGAGATGATCGACGTCGGCGGGGCCGCGCTGCTCGGGGCAGCCGCTCGCAACGCCGCTGGCGTGGCCGCCGTGGCCAGCCCGGATCACTATCCGCAGATCATCAGTGAGCTCCGCGAGCGGGGGCTCGTCAGCCCGGAATTCCGCGCCCAGCTGGCCGCGGAGGCCTTTGGAACGGTCGCCGCATATCACGCCGAGATCGCGGCCTATCTCAACCAGGTGTCCGGGACCACCTTCCCGAAACGCCTCGCGATCGTCCTCGAAAAGGTGACCGACCTGCGCTACGGGGAGAACCCGCACCAGGCCGCGGCGTTCTACCGCGAAACGACGCATCGATCGGGAACGCTGGCCGACAGTACCCAGCTGCACGGCGAGCGGCCGTCCTTCAACAACCTCCTCGATCTGGATGCCGCCTATCGCGCTGCAAACGACTACACCGGACCGACGGTCGTGATCGCCAAGCACACGGACCCGGTCGGGATCGCCTCGGCGGACGATTTGGTCGAGGCCTACCGAAAGGCGCTCGAGACGGACCCGGTCGCGTCGTTCGGCGGCATCGTCGGGGTGAACCGGGAAGTGAACGGGCCGATCGCCCGGGCGATCGCCCAGAACTCGTACGAAGCGGTCGTGGCACCCGGATTCGACCGAACGGCCCTTGGGATCCTCCGCCAGAAGGCAGGTCTGGAACTCCTCGCTGTCCCGCCCGATCCGACCGAGGGAATGCGCGACTACGGCATTGCCAACCTCGACTTCAAGCGGGTCGGCGGCGGCCTGCTCGTGGAGACGCTGGACACGCTCGGCCTCGACCGAAGCCAGCTCCAGGTGGTCACCAAGCGACGTCCCACGCTTGAGGAACTGACCGACCTCCTGTTCGCCTGGCGGGCCGTCCGCCATGTCCGATCGAATGCCGTCGTCCTCGCCAAGGACGGGGCCACGGTCGGAATCGGTGCCGGGCAGGCGAGCCGCCAGGTGTCCGTCGAGATCGCCCTCCGGCGCGCCGGCGATCGTGCCCGTTTCAGCGTCATGGCCAGTGACGCGTATTTCCCCTTCCCGGACGGCATCCAGCAGGCAGCCCAGTCTGGAGTGACTGCGGTCATCCAGCCCGGCGGGTCGATCCGGGACGAGATGGCCATCGAAGTCGCCGATCGCCACCACCTCGCCATGGTCTTTACCGGGCGACGGCACTTCCGCCATTGACCTCCGGCCCGCCGGCCGGCCACTGATCGGAGACCGAATGGAACAGCTCCTCGCGCTCGAAATGGTTCGGGTCACCGAAGCCGCCGCGATTGCCTCTGCGCGCCTGATGGGCCGCGGCCAGCGCGACGAGGCCGATCGCCTCGCGACGGAGGCCATGCGCGCGGCCATGGACGAGATCCAGATGGCCGGCACCATTGTGATCGGTGAGGGCGAACGCGACGAGGCCCCGATGCTCTACATCGGCGAGCGCGTCGGGGCATCGGGCGATGACGGATCCGCACCCGAAATCGATATCGCGGTGGATCCCCTGGAGGGCACGAACCTCGTGGCCACGGGCTCAGCGGGCGCGATCACCGTGCTCGCGGCATCCGAGCGGGGCGGGCTGGTCCACGCCCCCGACACCTACCTCGAGAAGCTGTGCGTGGGGCCGCTCGCGGCGGGCCACGTGGACATCACGAAGTCGCCGACCGAGAACGTCCGCCGCATTGCGGAGGCCCTGCGGCGCAAGCCGAGCGACATCACGATCATCATTCTGGAGCGGCCCCGCCACGACGCGCTGATCGCGGAGGTCAGGGCAACTGGTGCCCGGATCAAGCTCATCTCCGACGGGGATCTCTCGGCCGCCATCAGTTGCGCGGTACAGGGAACCGGCGTCCATGCCGTTATGGGGATCGGCGGCGCCCCTGAGGGAGTCATTACGGCAGCGGCCCTGCGTTGCCTCGGGGGGGAGATCCAGGCTCGGTTCCGATATCGGAATGACGAGGAGCGCGAACGCGGGAAGAAGATGGGGCACGGCGACGAGACGCGCGTGTATCGCACGGAGGATCTCGCCTCCGGTGACAACCTCGTCTTTGCCGCAACGGGCGTGACCAGCGGCGACCTGCTGGAGGGCGTTCGCTTCTTCGGTGGAGGCGCACGGACCCACTCCCTGGTCATGGCGTACCAGACGAAGACCGTGCGCTTCGTGGACACGGTCCACATGTTCGACCGGGACCGACCGCCGAGCGTCCGGCTCTAGGCGCGAAGGGACGCGCAGACACCCACGTGTCGAGGTCGGAGCGGCGAATCGTGGCCCTCGGCGGAGCGTCGCTCCTGCCTGGATCCACGGATGGCCCGCTCCATCAGTACCTGCTCGACCTGACCGGCCAGAGCCGCCCGCGCGTCTGCTTCCTGGGTACCGCGAGCGGCGATGACAGCGGCTACGCTGCCGCGTTCTACAGCTGGTTCGCGCGTCGGGCCGAGGCCACCCACCTCGGGCTGTTCGATCGTCGGGTCGCAGAGATCGACACGCTCCTGGTCGAGGCAGACCTGATCTACGTCGGCGGTGGCAATACCGCGAACATGCTCGCGATCTGGAGGACCCACGGCGTGGACGTCGCGCTTCGCCGAGCGTGGGAGGCCGGCGTCATCCTGGCCGGACCGTCGGCTGGGGCAGTCTGCTGGTTCGAGGGCGGGACGACCGACTCGTTCGGTCCCACGCTCGGAGCCCTCAACGACGGCCTCAAGTTCCTGCCGGGCAGCTTCTGCCCGCATTACGACAGTGAATCGCTGCGGCGACCTCGGTATCACGAGTTCGTCGGAACCGGGGCACTGCCTGAGGGGTACGCCGCCGATGACGGCGTCGGTCTGCTCTTCAGCGGGGATCAGCTCGCCGAAGTCGTTGCCGTGATGCCCGAGGCTCGCGCCTTTCGGGTGACCCGCACCGGCAACGGGGTCGAGGAGACATCGATCAAGCCGAGGCGGCTCCGCGGCTGACCACGAGCCTCGCCGCAACAGCCTCTAGGGCGACACTGGCGGCGAGACATCCGCTACCAGCGTGAGCACGACGAAGGCGTCCAGATCCACACGCGGACTGCCCGCCGTTCCCAGCGCGCGGATCTCGATCGTCCGCTTCGCCGAGTCCGGCCAGCTGCGGCTGAAGACGATCAGCCTCGCGGCCGCCTTCGATCGGTTCGTGTTGACGGTGCCGGCAAGGACGCCGTCGATGTAGACGCCCGCTGCGCCGCGGAGCGGGCTTACCGCGGCCACCCAGCCGATTGAGCTTCCCGTGAAGGTGAACCGGGCAATTGCGCCGGTGGTCCGGGTAGTCCGCGCCGTGCCACCGTCGTACCACTTCGAAGTCGACGGGCTCCAGGTGCCCTTGACGAACTTCAGGGCGGGAGTCGTCTCCTGGGCTACAGTGAGCCGGAAGGCCTCCCCGGTCGTCCACGCCCCGACGTTGCCGGCCAGATCGACGGCTCGGACCTGGAACTGGTACGTCCGATCGCGGGGCATGGTGAGCATCGTGCTGCGGGCGGCGGCCGATGCCTTCGGCATCGTCGTCCAGGCCTTGCCGTTCACGCTCCGCTGGAGCTCATACGAGACGACGCCCGACCCGCTCTCCACGGCGGCCTCCCAGTCGATCGAGAGGGTGATCCCGGTTCCGATCGCGCTCTCGACCGGCAGGCTGACCCGCGGCGGCGCTGCGACCGGGGCCGTCGAATCGTCGAGGACCGAGATCGTCGCCGCGCCCGTGACGCCGTTCGCGGTCGCGACGACCTGTCCAGTCCCTGGAGACGTGGCCACGAACCCGCCGGCCGCATCGACGGTCCCGATCGGCGCCGTGAGCGACCAGCTGACCTGGCCCGATGTCAGCGGTACGGCGTTGTACCCAGCATCCACCGCCTTGAACGCGAACCGCGCGGTCCCGTTCCGATACAGGCTCAAGATTCCGGGCTGGACCACGAGCGCCGAGAGCGGCCCGGTGGGCACGTTGCTGACGACCTGGATGCTGTTGGTGACGCCTCGCTCCGAGGTGCCCGAGGGTCGGTTGGCGAGGACCGGTCCGCTCGTACCGGCGTGGCGGATGGCGAGCGCGGTCGAGCCGCCACCATCGAGGTTGATCGCGTTGACCGCGCCACGCGACAGCATCAGCTCGGCGAGCTCCGGGAGACGCATGCCAACGCTCCAGCCCGATCGCCCGCCGTCCACCGTGGCCAGGATCAAGCGGCCGTCGGCAGTCAGGCCGATCGCGCTGCGGGCATGGAGCTGGTCCGCGCTCGCCGGCCGAGGAGAGATGTTCGCCGCTCCGTCGCGCACGATCCACTCCCGCCCCCCCACGGCGTGCTGGATCGACTCCCAGCCCGCGGTCACGGATGTCGTGAGCGTGACCGGCTCGCCGGGGACGAGAGCGGTAAGCGGCGAGGTCGCCGGCGCCGTGAGGATCACCGTTCCGGGGTCGATCGGCCAGGCACCCTCGGCCGGCCGGACCGTCGCGACGAACCCGGTCCAATTCCCGGATGTCCGCAGCGGCAGGGCCAGCCCGCCGATGACAATATCGATCCCGGTCGCGGCGCTGCTCGTCCGGTCGGCGAAGCGCGGGGTGTAGAGGACGACTTCGCTCGGTCGTCTCAGCTGGTTGACCCGGTTGATCACGAACTGCGTGCCGAGACTCGTCCCCAGCGTGACGCCAACGCGAGGCTCGCCAAGCATGGGACGACCATCCGGCCCAACGCCGAACGTCAGGCGCGGGCCTGGCGCGACCGTCACCAGCTCGCCCGCTTCCACATAGAGGCCATTGGGTGCCTGCTCCATGAAGTTGGAGGTGCCGGCCCAGACGTCGCCGTTGATCGCGGCGACCACGCGGTGGCCGTCGAAGGAGCGATTCACCGCCTGGGTCGTCGTCCGCTCGAGCCCAGCAATTCGATCGTTCGAGAGCGACGACTCGAGCGAGATGGCCGGGTTGGACAGGTCGACCTCGACGATGTTGACGGCCTGGCTGCCCGCCGTCGTCACGATCCGGCCATGGTCGTACTGGACGCCGGGCGCGATCGGCTGGCGATCGGTCGAGGTGTAGTCGCCGACGATCGCGGCCTCGGCCGGGATGGGAACGGCCAGCGCCAGCGGCACGAATGCAACGATCAGCGCCAGGACGAGCGTCGGGGCGGCGCTGGGCCTCGGCTGCTTCGGCATGGGATCGTTCTCGTGAAGTTCGCGTAGTGTGCTGCCCTGACGGGCGTCGGCCTCGTCCGGGCCAGCCTACCCCATCCGTGGGCGGCAGCCGCTCGGGGCGGTACTCCAGCAGATACAGGGGCTAGTCCGAAGTTAGCCCGACGCTGGCTCGTGATCTGCCCAACCTTCGCCGGTCCAGCGGGCGATCGGACGGACGGCGTCCGACCCCTCGCTGGTTTCGCGACGCCGGCGCGCCGATTCGACGGTCTGATTCCAGCCGGGCGGAACGAGACCCGGAACGAGATCGCTGAGCGGAGCGAGCACGAACAGGCGGTCCGCCGCGCCAGGGTGGGGCACTACCAGCAACCGCGCGGCCTTGCCCGCGTCCAGCGACATCCCGGCCGGCGGACGGTCGAGCGCCAGGGTGGCGCGGCCGAAGGCCAGGAGATCGAGGTCCAGCTCCCGCGGACCCCAACGCGCGCGCTCCTGACGTCCGAAGGCGCGCTCGAGGCCCTTGAGCGCAATCAGCAGCGCGACGGCGCCCGTCTCCGGATCCGGACCTGCCGGAACGTCGAGCGCCACCACGGCATTCATGAATTCGGGCTGATCCACGACACCGACGGGTCGGGTCGCATAGAGGCGAGATACGCCCCGCAGGCGGGCTCCGGGAAGGGCTGCCAGGGCGTGGATCCCACTCGCCAGGGTGGAGGCGGCGTCGCCCAGGTTCGCACCAAGCCCGACGTACGCCCGAACACGACGCATCGCTCGCGACACCTCTCTCGCTAGACTCGCCCGGTGACCCGGGTCGTCGCCATCATCCTCCATGCCCTGCCGGACGCGGGCGCCGGCCCGCTGGTCAGTGCGTTCGCGGCCCAGCGCCGCGCGAACGCCGACGCCCAGGCGCTCGGATTCGTGGCGGTCGGGGCGGAATCGCGGGTGATTTCCGTGCCTGGCGATCGGGCAGCGTTCGGCGCGCGGCTGCGCGCGCTTGCCACGGATCATCCTGGCTCGGGCCTGATAATCCTCGGCTCCGGAAGCACCCCGCTGGCGACCCGTGCGGACCGAGCGGCGTTCGTGGCCGCGGCTGACGGCCAGCTCGACGGGTCCGTCCTGGTCAACAACCGCTACTCCGCGGACATCCTCGCGATCCCGGCCGGCGTGGACCTGCGTGGACTGCCCGATCTCGGTGCCGACAACGCCGTTCCGAACTGGCTGTCTGGACAAGGGATAGCCGTCCGCGATCTTCGCGGGCGCTGGCGACTCCAGGTGGACCTCGACTCGCCGGCGGACGTGCTGCTCATGCAAGGCCGCGGGACGGCAGATCGACCGCCCGCGGACCCGATTACCCAGCGCTTCACGGCCGCGGCCATGCGCGTTTCTGCGGTGGCTGGAGACCCGGCGGCGGAACTCCTGATCGCGGGCCGAACCTCCGCGGACACCTTGCGCTGGGTCGAGCGCCGGACGGCCAGCCGGACGCGGGCACTCATCGAGGAGCGGGGTATGAAGACCGCTCGACCGGACCAGCGGCCCACCAGATCGACGCTCGGCCTGCACCTCGACCGGACCGGCCCGGCCGGACTCGGCAGCCTGATCGAGGGGCTGGCGGATGCCGCCATCGTGGACACACGGGTCCTGATGGCCCACCACTTCGGACGCGACGAGGCTGGCTGGCCCGTCGCGGAGGACCGGTTCGCCAGTGATCTTCTGCTGCACGAACGAATCCAGGACCCGTGGCTTCGGGAGTTGACCGAGTCCGCCGAGGCCGCCTCCGTCCCCGTCCTTCTCGGCGGCCACACGCTCGTTGGCCCCGGGATCCGGCTCCTGCTCCGGCCTGACGGCCGATGACACGGGATTCCGGGCCCGGCCTGCGCCGACCAGCCGACCTGGTCCCGCGCCCGGCGCCAGGCCACGACCCGGACCTCGCGGCCGAAATTCGGGCCGAGATCAAGTCGTCGGGGCAGATGACCTTCGCGCGGTTCATGGACCTCGCCCTCTACCACCCGACCTTTGGCTACTACGCCACGGGGCAGCGGGGGCCGGGCCGGACCTCCGACTTCCTGACCGCGCCGGAGTCGCACGCGATCTTTGGCTGGGCGATTGCGCGCCAACTCGAGGAAGTCTGGGAGCGACTGGGGCGCCCGCCGCGATTCACGGTCCGCGAACACGGCGCCGGAACGGGCGCCCTCGCCGCGGGCATCGTCGAAGGCCTCGGGCGGAGCGGCTCCCCGATGCTGGCCGCCCTTCGCTATCGGATCACCGAGCGCGCCGATCATCGCCTCGCCCAGATCCGCGAGGGCCTGGCTCGACACGATGCGGCGGACATCCTGGAGCCGGACGACGATGCGCCCATCATCGGCGCCGTCCTTGCGAACGAGGTGCTGGACGCCTTGCCCGTCCATCGGGTGGTTGGGGACGGGGACGGCCGACTCCGGGAGCTCTTCGTGGGCCTGGACTACGAGGCGGCGTTCGTCGCGGTCGAGGGCACTCCCTCAACTCCCGACATCGCGAGCCGCTTCGAACGCGAGGGCATCCACCTTCAGCCTGGCCAGCACGCCGAGGTCTGCCTGGCACTCGATGCCTGGGTCGGCGCGGCGGCGACTGGCCTTGGCCGCGGGATCCTGCTGCTCATCGATTACGGCCATCCGGCGGCGGCACTCTACGAGGAGCAGCGCGGCAGCCTCCTGCGCGCGTACTCGCAGCATCGGGTCCATGACGATCCATTCGTCAACATCGGTCGCCAGGACCTCACGGCCCACGTGGACCTGACCGCGGTCGAGCACGCGGCCACGAGCTCTGGTCTGGACCATCTCGGAACGACAACGCAGGCCGAGTTCCTGAGCGGCGTCGGGGCGGGGGAGCTGCTGGTCTCCATGCAGGGTGATCCCCAAACGCAGATCGCCGACTACCTCGAGGCGCGGTCGGCGCTGGTGCGCATGCTGGACCCCGGCGTGACCGGCCGGTTCGCAACGATGGTCTTCGGCCGCGACTTCCCGCCCGAGCCACGGCTCATGGGCCTCTCGTTCACGTTGCCGCGGATGACCTGACGAGGCCGCCCGCGGCCGAATGACGGTCGCTGCCCCGTGTCCAGACGGCGTCCGGCCGCTCTGCGCAACCGGATGCCCCTGCTAGAATGCCGACGGGTGACGGCCGTTCAGAAACGGTTGTTTCGATTGGCCTCAAGGGTCGTTGCGCCCAGCACGTTGCCGCGCAGAAGCGAGCGTCGCCCGTGACCGGCGCCGTTCGAAGTGAGGTTCGGTTGACCGGGATCTGGTACATCGTCGGGTTCGCCATCGCGGCCGTGTCGTTCACGTTCCTGACGTTCGGCGCGGCCTGGCTGCTGTCGCATCGCAACCGTGGCGATGGCCACAAGGGCCTGCCGTACGAATCGGGCATTGACACGTTCGGGGACACCCACGGCCGGTTCGGACTGTCCTTCTACATCTACGCACTGCTCTTTGTCGCCTTCGACATCGAGGTCATCTTTATCTACCTGTGGGCCGTCGTGTTCAGGGATTTGCTCCTCGGCGGCTTCGTGAGCATGCTCGTCTTCGTGGCGATTCTTCTCGTCGGCCTGGCCTACGCGTGGCGCAAGGGCGTGCTCACGTGGCGATGAGCGGAGGGCGGCTCAACCCGACCGAGGGGGCCGACATTGACGCAGCCGCGGTCGACGGCAGCGATTCCGCGACGGCTGACGCCGTTACCTCGAGCGCCCTGGTCGTCCCCGGCAGCTCCGCGCTGAGCGCCCCGATCGTGGTCGCCAACAACCTGTGGGCGTCGGCCGACGTGACGGCCTATGACAACGGGCGGGAGAGCGGCGTGGCGCACCTGGCCGAGGTCGCTGCCAGCGATATGTCCCTGCGCGACGACGCGCGCTGGTCGGGCCTGCTGGAGGTCATTCCGACGAAGGCGGACGTCGTCCTGGACCTGCTCCGGGCGAACAGCCTCTGGCCGCTCCTGTCCGGGCTGGCCTGTTGCGCGATCGAAATGATGAGCGCCGCGACATCCAAGAACGACATGGATCGGTGGGGGATGTTCCCGTTCCGGGCGTCCCCGCGCCAGGCCGACGTGCTCATCGTCGCGGGCACCCTGACGACCAAGATGGCCGGCCCGCTCATCCGCCTGTGGGAGCAGATGCCCGAACCGAAATGGTGTGTCGCGATGGGCGATTGCACCTGTTCCGGCGGCCGCTACAAGCGCAGTTACAGCACGATCGAGGGCATCGACCGGGTCATGCCCGTGGACGTCTACATTCCGGGCTGTCCGCCGCGCCCCGAGGGCCTCATTTACGGAATGATGAAGCTCCAGCAGATCGTCAAGGATCGCCGCGGCCAGTGGCCGGAGCGAGCCGTCGGCCCGACCGTTCCTCCGGGGGTCTGACCGTGGACCGAGCATTCAAGTCCCGCCTCGAGGCCCGCTTCGGCGAAGTCGCCCTGGGGCCTGTCCGGCAACGCCACGACGAGACCGAGCTGCGGATTGCGCCGGGTGACGTTCCCGATGTCCTCCGTGCGTTGCATGACGAGCCGGAGTTCGGCTTCCTCATGCTGTCCGATCTCGCCGGCGTGGACACCGGAGACACCATGCAGGTGGTCTACCACCTGTGGAGCGACTCCACCTCGGACTGGCTCCGCGTCGTGGCCGATGGGCTGCCGCGCGATGACCCGCGCACCCCATCCGTCACCTTCCTGTGGAAGGGCGCGGAGTGGATGGAGCGCGAGGCCTACGACATGTTCGGGATCATTTTCGAGGGGAACCGCGATCTCCGGCGGATCTACATGCCGCCCGACTACACGAGCTTTCCCCTGCGCAAGGATTTCTTCCTGCCGGATGACGCGGCGCGATCCCCCGGGGGCGGGGTTCGCCACATGGAACGCAGCCATGCCCCGCTCGGCGCACCGACGGGCACGATCCGCCGGATGAAGGGCTAGGCGCCGATGACCTCTACGGCCCGACCCGGAACCCACGCGTCAGCCGACGACCCGCGCGTTCAGCTTGATGACCAGATCGGGGTCTTCGAGTCGGTGCCGCCATATCCGCCAAGGACCGAGCGTGAGGCCGAGTTCTACACGCTCGCTGACGGCGAGATGTTCCTCAACATGGGCCCGCAGCACCCGTCCACCCACGGGGTCCTGCGCGTCGTGCTCAAGCTTGACGGCGAGAAAGTCGTCGACCTTGATCCGGTCCTCGGCTACCTGCATCGTGGGGTCGAGAAGCTCTGCGAGAACGCCGATTACCACCAGGTCATCAGCCAGGTCGACCCGCTCGAGTACATCAGCTCGTTGTTCTGCGAGTGGTCGCCGGTCATGGCCTTCGAGAAGCTCCTCGACGTCGAGGTTCCGCGCCGGGCGGAGTACATCCGGGTGCTTTCGGGCGAGCTGAACCGGGTTGCCAGCCACGCGCTCTTCATGGGCTGGTTCGCGCTCGATCTGGGCGGCCTGACCCCGGTCCTCTGGTCGTTCATCGAACGCGACGAGATCGTCGAGATGCTGGCCGCACTGACCGGTCAGCGGATGCTTTTCAACTACTTCCGAATCGGCGGCGTCAACGGCGATCTGAATCACGACTTCATGAGCCGCCTCGGGGACTGGATGAGCCGGGCGACCGAGCAGATCGAGGCGAATCTCACGCTCCTCAACGAGAACGAGATCTTCGTCCGCCGCGTCCGCGGCCTGGGCGTCGTGGATACCGAGACAGCCCTCGGGATGTGCATGACCGGTCCCAACCTGCGCGCCACCGGCAGCCCGTTCGACGTCCGGCGCGCGCATCCCTACTCGATCTACCCGGAGCTCGATTTCGACATTCCGACGCGCACCGAGGGTGACTCGCTGGCCCGCTATCTGCTGCGGATGGAGGAGATCAAGCAGAGCCTCCGGATCATCGACCAGTGTCTGCATCAGATGCCGGACGGCCCGATCATGGCCAAGCTGCCGCGGCTGCTCCGCCCGCGCCCGGGCCGGGCCTACGCCGCGATCGAGGGCCCGCGCGGGCAATACGCGACCTACGCGATCAGCGACGGCACCGATCAGCCCTTCCGAATGCGGATCCACGACCCGAGCTTCGTCCACCTCCAGTCGGTCGGGCTGCTCATGAAGAACAACCTCATCGCCGACACCATGGCCGTGATGGCATCACTCGACCCGGTCATGGGCGGAGTGGACAAATGACCACCGCCGTCGGTGGTCATCGATGACGGCGCTGTCACGGACGTGGGGGCGCCTCACGCTGCCCGGGAAGATCGTCTTCACGGTCATCCCGCTGCTCGCGGTCCTGACCAGCGGGCTTGTCCTCGCGATCATCGTGTTCGGTGGAGCGGTCTGGGACCTCATCCTCGCCAACCTCTGGTTCGTCCGCTTCCTCGCGGCCGCCACGATCATCCTGGTGATCACCATCCCGATCGCCTTCCTCAACATCTACCTCGAGATGAAGGTCATCGCCCTGATGAACCTCCGAGTCGGCCCCGACCGGGTCGGCCCGTGGGGTTCGCTCCTGTCGGTGGTCCACGGTCTCAAGGTCCTGATCAAGGAGGACTTCACCCCGACCGCGGCGGACCCGATCGTGTTCACCTGGGCGCCGGTGGTGACCTACGGCGCAGCCGTCATGACGCTCCTCGTCATTCCCTTCGCGCCGGGCCTGTCCGGCCAGGATTTCAACATCGGGCTGCTCTACTTCTTCGCTGTCGGCGGTCTGGGCGTGGTGGGGTTGTTGATGGGCGGCTGGGCGAGCTTCAACAAGTACTCGCTCCTCGGCGGCCTCCGGTCGGCCGCCCAGATCATCAGCTACGAGATTCCGCTGACCCTGTCGGTCGTCGGCCTGTTGATCCTCGCCGGGACGATGAGCCTCAATGAAATCGTCCAGCAGCAGTCGGGCTGGTTCACCGACTGGTTCGTGTTCCGCCAGCCGCTCGGATTCGTGATCTTCTTCATCGCCGCGACGGCGGAGGGGAACCGAACGCCATTCGACCTGACCGAGGCGGACTCGGAGATCGTGGCCGGCTTTGCGACCGAGTATTCGGGCATGCGCTTCGGCTTCTTCTTCTTCGCCGAATACGTGAACGTGTTCATTCTCTCGGCCCTGACGGTCGTCCTGTTCCTCGGCGGATGGAACGCGCCGTTCCCCTTCCCGGCGCTGTCGATCCCGCTGGATCCGGGCGCGCTGGGTATTCCGCTCCTGTTCCTGATCGCCCTCGTTCCGGTGCTCGGCACGCTCGCGCTTGCGGCGCCGTTCTATCTCCTGCGCAGCTCGATGCGCTGGTGGGTCGCGCTGATCATCGGGTTCGTGCTGTTCAACGTCGTCGCCGGCGGACTGACCTTCGCGTGGGCCTGGGTGAGCTTCGACTGGGTGGCCGGCCTCGTGTGGTTCATGGCCAAGACATTCGGGTTCGTGTTCCTGTTCGTGTGGATGCGCGGCACGCTGCCGCGAGTCCGGATCGACCAGTTGATGGGGTTCGCCTGGAAGTGGCTGCTGCCCGCAGCTCTGCTCAACCTGTTCGTGACCGCTGCGGCCGTCGTGGTGATCGGATCATGAGGAGCGGCCGATGAGCTTCATTCCCGGTCTTGGCATCGCCCGCGGCATGGCGTTGACCCTGCGGCGGTTCTTCGAGCCAAAGGCCACGATCCGCTACCCCGAGGTCAAGGCGGACATTCCGCCCAAGTTCCGCGGCCGCCTCCAGCTCCTCTACGACGAGTACGGCACGCTCAAGTGCGAGACCTGCTTCCAGTGCGCCCAGGCCTGCCCGATCGAGTGCATCGACATGGGCGGGATGGATACGAAGGGGCGTTTCCACGTCCATTGGGGAGCTGCCGAGACCTACGGCGAGCGGCGAGAGGAGTCGGCGCTGCGGCGATCCGGCCGGCCGGTCCCGGATCCAGCCTACGACCACTTCGAGGGTATCGACGTGGCGGCTGTCGACGAGATCCTCACCGGCTTCGACCACGATCCGGCGCATCTCCTGCCGATCCTCGAGGCGACCCAGGCGCACTACGGCTACCTGCCCGTCGGTGCCCTGAAGCGCATCAGCCAGGCGACCGGAGCGTGGTACGCCCAGATCTACGGCACGGCCTCCTTCTATGGGCATCTTCGGTTCGAGCCGCCGAGCGGAGCCGGCGAGGCCGCCGGCGGCGGTCGCGCGGACGATTCGGCTTACCTCGCTGGCCTGGGCGCGGCCCTCGCCGGCCGGCCCGGGGGTGACGCATGAGCGACGCCGCGATCCTCGCCACGCCGAAGCAGTGGCCCTCGATTCTGCTGCCGCGACCGGCCCTCGCCGACCCCACGGACCTGGACGCGGCCACGGCCGCCGGGGCCTTCTCCGCCCTCCGGATGGCCATTCGGGACCTCGGGCCGACCAGCACGATTGCCACGATCGGCGCCTCGGGGCTGCGCGGACGAGGCGGCGCCGGGTATCCCGCGGCCGACAAGTGGCGAGCCGCCAGTGACACGCCGGCGGCACATCGGGTCGTCGTCGCGAACGGCTACGGGGCCGACCCTTCGGCCAGCACCGATGCGGTCCTGCTGACCCGGAACCCGTATGCGGTCATCGAAGGGCTGGCCATCGCGGCGTTTGCCATCGGTGCCGACGAGGCGATCATCGCCGTGCGGGCCGACGCAGTGGCCACGATCCGCGTGCTCGAGGCAACCCTCGCCGCAGCGCAGGAGGGCGGCTTTGTCGGTCTCGATGCCTTCGGCCCGGGCCGGCATCTCGACGTCAGCATCCGAACCGTCCAGGGCGCCTACCTCCTCGGGGAGGAGACCATCCTGCTGAAGGCGCTGGAGGGCAAGCGCGGACAGCCCGAGCAACGCCCGCCCCATCCGGCGACACGGGGCCTGCGCGGCCTGCCGACCGTGGTCCATAACGTCCAGACCCTCGCCGCAATGCCGTGGATCTTGAAGAACGGCTCCGAGGCATTCGCCAAGATCGGTGCGGCCGAGTGTCCGGGAACGATTCTCGTGCAGGTCCGCGGGCCCGAGTCCTCGGGCGTGGCCGAGGTGCCGCTGGGTACGAAGCTGCGGGAGATCGCCGGCCTGTCGGGAGCGATGCCGGCCGGTCGCTCGCTGAAGGCCGTCCTCGTCGGCGGTCCGTCCGGCGGAATCCTGCCGCCCGATGAGCTGGACGTTGCGTACACCTTCGATGGGCTTCGGGCCGCCGGCGCCCACATCGGTTCGGGATCCGTGATCGTGGCGGACGACCGCGCCTGCATCGTGGACCTCGCCCGTGTCCTGACCCGGTTCTGTGCCGATGAGGCCTGCGGCAAGACGATCCCCTGCCGCATCGGAACCCGTCGCCTGTCCGAGATCGGGGACCGCCTGGCGGGCGGAACCTCGCGGGCCGGCGACCTGGACCTGCTGACCGACCTCGCAGCCGACATCGTCGGCTCGGCGCTATGCGACCATGAGCGCCTGACGACGCTCCCGCTGGTGAGCGGGATGCGATACTTCCGAGCGGAGCTCGACGACCACATCGAGCGCAGCTCCTGCCCCGCGGGCGTCTGTCATCCGATTGCGATGGCAGCGAGCGCGACGCATTGAGGCCCCGAACTTGGCTGACCTGATCACGCGCCCCGAGTCGCGCCCCGATACGCCGGCCGTTCTCGACACCATCGTGGCGCGCGAGGACACGGTTGCTGAGCGCCTGCTCACGACCCAGTCGCCGCAGCGGCCGCAATCGACGCCCGGAATCCGGATCGAGGTGGACGGCCGGGTCATCGAGGGACTCGAGGGCCAGACGATCCTCGAGATCTGCCGGGACAACGGGATCGAGATCCCGACCCTGTGTTACGAGCCGAAGCTCCCGGGCTTCGGGGCGTGCCGGATGTGCGTGGTCGAGGTCGAAGGCGAGGAACATCCGCCGATCAGCTGCTCGCGAACGTGTGAAGACGGGATGAAGGTCCAGACCCAGACCGAGGACCTGCGACGCCTCCGACGCACCAATCTTGAGCTGATCTTTTCCGACCATAACGCGTACTGCCTGCCGCCCTGCCAGAACAAGTGCCCGAGCCATATCGACATCCCGGGCTTCCTGAAGCAGAACGCCGAGGGCGACTGGCGCGAATCAACCCGCATCTTCAAGCGCACGATCCCGTTCCCATCAGTGCTCGGGCGGGTCTGCCCGGCGCCCTGCGAGGATCACTGCCGACGGGACGAGGTTGACGAGGCGATCGCCATCCGGGACAGCCACCGGTATGCCGGCGACCAGGTCATCAAGCAGATGCTCGACGACGGCATCGATCCGCCCGTCCCCTTCGAGGTCCAGCCGAAAACCGGCCGCCGCGCTGCCGTCATCGGCTCCGGACCGGCCGGCATGGCTGCCGCGTACTACCTCCTGCTCAGCGGCCACGAGGTCACGATCTTCGAGCGGGACCCGGCGCCCGGGGGCATGCTCCGCTATGGCATTCCGCAGTACCGGCTGCCCAAGGTCGAGGTCCTCGAGGCCGAATACGAGTCCGTCACCCGCCTCGGTGGAAGGATGGTCTGCAACCAGGGCCTCGGACGCGACTTCACCCTCGATGACCTGCAGTTCCAGGGCTTCGATGCGGTCATCATCGCGATCGGCTGCTACGACACGAACACGCTCGGTGTACCCGGCGAGGACGCGGCCGAAGTACTGGATGGCCTCGAGTACCTGCGCACGGCCACGCTCGGCCTGCCCTATCCGAACCACAAGGGCAAGCGGGTCGTCGTCATCGGCGGCGGCTTCACCTCGATGGACTGCTCGCGGACCTCCGTCCGTCAGGGCGCCAGGGAAGTCACGCTCGTCTATCGCCGTGACATGAAGGACATGCCCGCGGCCGGAGAAGTCCACGAGGCGATCGAGGAGGGCGTCACCGCCATCTTCCAGGCGGGACCGACCCGCGTCCTGACCGACAAGGCGGGCCGGGTCACCGGGGTCGAGTTCATCCGGATGGCCCTCGGTGAGCCGGACGCCTCCGGGCGCCGCCGCCCCGAGCCTGCCCCGGGCACGGAATTCGTGATCCCCTGCGATCGCGTGCTGCTGGCGATCGGGCAGGGCCCCGACCTGACCTGGATCGGCCCGGGATCAACCGGACCGACGGCCACGCGCAACAAGCGCCTCCAGGCGGACGCGGTCACGTTCGAGACCGCCCGCCGTGGCGTCTTCGCGACCGGTGACGTCCGGATCGGCGCCGCGACGGTGGTCCAGGCCGTGGCCGAGGGTCGACGCTCCGCGTATGCGGCCGACGCCTACCTCCGCGGCCACGACCTGTCGGAGATCCGGACGCGCCAGACGCTGGCCGAACCCCAGCCCGAGTTCCTGTCCATCGTGCCCTTCACGGCCGAGGTCAAGGAGCCGCGCTATCGGATGAAGGCTCTCGAGCCCGAGGCGAGGAACAGCAGTTACGTCGAGTACGAGATCCCCTATTCCACGGCCGAGGTGGTCGCGGAATCCAGCCGTTGCCTGCAGTGCACCTGCGAGGCGATCGGGTTCTGCGACCTGCGTCGGCTCGGAATCGAGTATGGAACCACGCTCGAGACGCTCGAGCCCCAGCACCACCAGGGGGCCGGGTATCGGAGCGTCACTGAAAACCGCTTCACGGGCGTGAACCACGACTACATCCGGGACGACAGTCACGCCTTCATCCTGCGCGAGCCGTCCCGCTGCATCGACTGCGGACGATGCGCCACTGTCTGTGCGGAGGTCGTCGGCGCGGCGTGCTACGACTTCATGCGGATCGGCTTCGATACGCTCGTCACCACACCGCTGGATATGAGCCTGAACGACACCCCGTGTGTGTCGTGCGGACGGTGCGCCGAGACCTGCCCGACCGGCGCCCTGATGCCCAAGCCGCGCCTCCTCCAGAAGTTCGAGGTCAACGAGAGCACCTGCATCCTGTGTGGCATCTGCGTCGATGCCTGTCCCTATGACGCCCTGCGCGATGGCGGCGAGTTCGAGCTCGCCCACACCAGCCGCGCCGAACCGATGATCGACCTCATGGCGCTCGCCTCCATCGACCGCGAGACCGAGGTCACCTACATCCGGCGTGAGCGTGACTGGCTCCAGCGAGCCGTGGAGGAGGGCCGGTTCGTCGATCGCGCCAAGCTTCTACCGGTGCTGCCTGCGTCGGTCGGTAGTGCTGGCCCCGGCGGAAACGGGAACGGCAGCGCCCTGATCGGCAGTGGCCACGGCCACGACCACGACCACGGCGGCGCCGGCGGCGCGCACGCGCACACGAAGTAGCCGACTGATGCGAGCCTGGCTCTATCTGTTCACCGCGGCGATCGCGGGAGCGATCATCACGACGCCGGCTCTCGTGGTGTTCGTGTTCGCCGGCGGGTCCGTGGATGACGCGCTGTTCGCAGCGCTGGCGACGCTGATGCTCGTCTCGGCGCTGCTGGTCGTCACCATGCGCGACATCATCCGTTGCGGGCTGGCAATGATCGTCTCGTTCCTCGCGCTAGCCGGCATCTACGTGGTGGTCGGTGCGCCGCTCGTCGCCGCCGCCCAGGTGATCGTGTACATCGGCGCGATCAGCGTCCTCATCCTCTTCGCCATCATGCTCACCCAGTCGAAGGCCGGTCCGGCCCGCCTCGTCTTCCAGACCCAGGCCGCGCCGGCGGCCGTCGCCGCGGTTGTCCTCACGGTGCTCATCACCCTCGCCGTGAGCGCGACCGACTGGGGCGAAGTCGGGACGCGCGTCCGGCTAGCCACGGACACGCTGGCTCAGGTCCTGTTCCGCGATTACGTCCTTCCCTTCGAGGTGGTCAGCGTTCTGCTCCTCGCCGCCGTGATCGGCGGAATCTTCATCGCCAAGCGCGAAGACGAGCCGAGCTGATGGACCTGGCCAATTCCCTCGACGCGTACCTCGTCCTGGCAGGCGCGCTGTTCGCGATCGGCACCTTTGGGTTCCTCGCCCGGCGCAACGCGATCAGTATGCTCATGTCGATCGAGCTGATGCTCAACGCCGTGAACCTCGCGATCGTCGCCTTCGGGTCGTTCATTCCGAACCTCAAGGCCGACGGGTCGATCATCGCCCTGATGGTCATGGCGGTCGCGGCAGCCGAGGCCACGGTCGGGCTGGCCATCATCGTCGCGATCTACCGGAACCGAAAGACGCCGCTCGTCGACGAGTACGACGCGATGCGCCGATGAGCATGGACCTGCTGATCCCGCTCATTGCCATCCTGCCGCTCGCCGGCTTCCTGTTCACCGCCGCGGTCGGTCGGCGGCTCGGCAAACGGGCCCACCTCGTGCCCGTCGCCGCGGTCGGCCTGTCATGGGCGATTGCGATGGTCGTCGTCTTCACGGCCGTCACGGGTGGATTCGGCGACGAGGGCCACACAGTCAAGCTGTGGGACTGGATCCCGGCCGGGGCCTTCCACGTCGAGGCCGCCTTCTTCGTCGACAACCTGACGGCTGCGCTCCTGATCGTGGTGACGACGATCGGCCTCCTCGTGCACGTCTACTCGATCGGCTACATGAGCCACGATCCGGGCTACTGGCGATTTTTCGCCTACCTCAACCTGTTCATGTTCTCGATGCTCGTGCTCGTCCTCGGGGACAGCTGGCTGACGGTCTTCGTGGCCTGGGAGCTGGTGGGCCTCTCGTCCTATCTGCTCATCGGCTTCTGGTACCGCAAGAATTCCGCGGCGCTGGCGAGCAAGAAAGCGTTCATCGTCAACCGGGTCGGGGACGTGGGCTTCGCGCTCGGGATCATGGCGATCTTCGTCAATACCGGCACCCTCAACATCCGCGAGTCGATCCACGTGCTGACGAGCGAGACACTCGTCGCCTTCCCGATCCCGGTCGAGGTCATTGCGCTCCTCCTCTTCGCCGGGGCCATGGGCAAGAGCGCCCAGTTCCCGCTCCATGTCTGGCTGCCCGACGCGATGGAGGGTCCGACTCCGGTTTCCGCCCTGATCCACGCCGCGACCATGGTCAACGCCGGCGTCTACCTCGTTGCCCGGGCCAACCCGATCTTCGCGAGCGCGCCCGAAGCGATGGTGGTTGTCGCCGGGATCGGCATCTTCACGGCTCTCCTGGCGGCATCGATTGCCATGACCCAGACGGACATCAAACGGGTGTTGGCTTATTCGACGCTGTCCCAGCTCGGCTACATGTTTGCCGCGCTTGGTGTCGGGGCGTGGACGGCCGCGATCTTCCATCTCATGACCCACGGCTTCTTCAAGGGACTGCTCTTCCTCGGCTCAGGATCGGTGATCCATGCGGTCCACGAGGAGCAGGACATGCGCCGGATGGGCGGCCTCGCCAGGAAGATCCCGCACACCTATCGGACCATGCTGATCGGCTCGATCGCCATCGCCGGCATCCCGCCGCTGGCCGGCTTCTTCTCCAAGGACGAGATCCTGGGCGAGGCGTTCAAGCTCGGGTTCGCGTGGGTCTGGGCAATCGGCGTAATCGTCGCCGTGATGACCGCGTTCTACATGTTCCGTCTCATCGGCATGACCTTCTGGGGCGAGAGTCGGGTGGACAAGGCGGTCGAGCCGAAGATCCATGAGTCGCCGCGGGTGATGACGATTCCGCTCTGGCTGCTGGCGCCTGCCGGTTCTCCTCGGTCAGGTCCAGGCCGGCGATCAGATCCGCCTTGTTCTCGCGCCGGGCCAGGGCCTCGGCCTCGGCGTCGGAGGCTTGTTCGGGGAGGGTATAGACCG
>JAQBHC010000013.1:0-14753 GCA_032128175.1 Chloroflexota bacterium
GGTGGGTTCCTCCAGCTGGCCTTCTTCAGCGAGGCGATCATCCTGGTGGCGCTGGCAGCCGCCGCGTTTGTCGGGGGCTGGGCCTCTGATGAGGGCGATCGTCGTCTCGAGATCGTCCTCGGGTCGCCGGTCAGCCGGATCGGCTGGGCGCTCAAGAGTGGGTTCGGCGTCTTCGCGGCAATCGCCACCCTGATCTTGCTGGCCGATCTTGGCGTTGTCCTCGGGGCGGCGATCCAGGGGGAGAGTGGCCTGGATATCGCGATCGGGGTCTCTGTGCTTGGGGCGTACGGGATGGCGATTGCCGGTGTTGGACTGGCCGTTGGCGGCCTCGTCCGTCCCTCAATTGCGGCGCCCGTCACCGTCGGCCTCGGTCTCGGCTTCTACCTCCTCGACCTCCTCGGCACGATCCTTCGACTGCCGGACGCGATCGTTGACCTGTCCCTGAATCGCCACCTCGGAAGCCCGATTCTGGGCGACTTCGATACGGGGGGGCTGGTGATCTGTGCGGTGCTCGCCTTCGGCGGATTGGCACTTTCTGCGATCGGCATGCAACGGCGCGACCTCGGCCGGTAGGCCGATTTGCCATCTGAGGCCGTTGCCCTCGTTCTCGTCGCCGCCGTCCTCCACGCCGGCTGGAATGTCCTCCTCAAGATGTCCGGGGATCCGCTCCGGACCGCCGTCCGACTACAGCTCGTGGGCACGGCCGTCCTCGCGCCCATCGGCTTCGTCGCGTGGGTCGCGCAGGGGAGTCCATCACCCGATCCCGGGGGCGTCGCGCTGGCGCTGGTCTCCGGCGCGCTCGAGGCCGCCTACTTCGTGTTCCTCTCAGCCGCCTATGGACGTGGCGACCTGTCCCTCGTGTACCCGCTGGCGCGGGGCAGCGCGCCGGTCATCTCGATCATCGTGGGCCTCGGCCTCCTGGGCGAGCAGCTTTCGGGGCCGGCGCTCGTGGGGGTGGCGGCGATCGTCATCGGGATCATGCTCGTGGCCCGGCCCTGGCGCGCCTTCCGAGCAGCCGGCCGGCACCACCGGAGT
Organism: Chloroflexota bacterium; assembly: GCA_032128175.1. Lineage (GTDB taxonomy): Bacteria > Chloroflexota > Limnocylindria > Limnocylindrales > CSP1-4 > UBA5189. The sequence continues at coordinate 1,036 of JAQBHC010000013.1, forward strand.
GCGATCGGGTTTGCCCTCCTGACCGGCGCGACCATCGCCGCCTACTCGACGGTGGATCGACTCGGTGTGCGACTCATCGAACCGTGGCTTTACGGGGCGCTTCTGGCCATATTCGCCTCGGTCATTCTCACCAGCGTCGTTTCGGTCGGGCGACGTACCGGAATCATCGTCGCGCGACCGGTGCCCACCAGCCCGGCTCCGCTGTGGCAGGACGGGGTCGCCGGCGTACTGTCGCTGATCGCGTATCTCCTGGTCTTGATCGCGTATTCGATCGCGCCGCTGGCGGCCGTGGCCCCGCTCAGGGAGTCGGGGATCGTCATCGCCGCGGCCTGGGGGGCGCTGCGGCTCGGGGAGGCGGTCGGGCGACGGCAGGCCGGCTCCCGAATCGGGGCCGCCGCTCTCGTCGTGGTCGGGGCCGTGATCCTGGCGGTCTCGGGCTGAGGGCTGATTTCTGGGGCGATTCCGCTCGCTTGGCCGCTCCGGAGCCCGCCGATTCAGGCCGCGGTCGGCGGTACCCCGCGACCGAATAGCCGGCGCTGACCACGTCGGCTGTTCGCGAGCCCGACGCCCGCGATGATGAGCGCCGTGCCGAAGAGAACGCGCGCATCGACCGTCTTCTGGAATACCAGGGCGCCCGAGGCGATCCCCACAATCGGCAGCAGGTAGGCGACCAGTGTGGACCCGGTGGCGCCGATCCGCGAGAGCAGTCGGAACATGACCAGGTAGGCGAACCCCGAGCCCAGGATTCCGAGCCACACAACTGCGCCGATGGCCCCGGATGTCCAGGTCACCGAGAACGGAGACTCGAACAAGACGGCGATGACGCTGACGATGACGAACGCGAAGCCGACCTGGAAGAAGGCCGGAATCATCGGTCTGAGGCCGCGCATGTTGCGTCGGGAGTAGACGGCACCGACGGCGTACGAAAGCGTGGACCCGATGAGGGCAATCTCGCCGTAGAAGCTGCTCTCCGCCCCGGCGAGGCCAAGGCTCCGACTCACGAGGATGATCACGCCGGCATATCCGACGATCAGCCCGACCACGCGGTTGACGGTGATGGGCTCGTCGGGAAGGAACAACGAGGCGATCACGATCACGAAGAGCGGCACGGCCCCGTTGAGGATGGCGGCCAGTGCGGAATCGACCGACCGCTCCGCGGTCGTGATCAGGTAGAACGGCAGCACGATGTTGATGACCGACATGACGACGAGGTGCCCGTAGATCTTCGGGTTGCGGGGGAGTGGCTCGCGGGCCAGGAAGACGACCGTCGCCAGGATCGTCAGGCCGATCCCGAGCCGGGCGGCGATGAGGGTGAACGTCGGGAGCGTCTCAACGCCGATCTTGATGAAGACGTAGCTCGTGCCCCACATGAAGCCGAGGGCAAGGAGGAGCAGCCAGTCGAGTCGAGTGGGACGCGCGATCATCGGCGCATCATACCGGGTTTGGCCTAGTGCGCTGGGCCAACTAGGCAGCGATTCAGCCGTCCCGGTACCATCCGCGAGTGGCGGCCATCCGATCATTGTTCCTGCTCACCGGCGCGATCCTCGGGGTGTTCTATCCGTTCATGTCGGCGATCCTCGCCGAGCGCGGTTTCACACCGGCCCAGATCGGATTGACTGCGGCGCTGGCCTCGCTGGCGTTCATGCTTTCCGTGCCTATCTGGGGCCACCTCGCCGACGTCGTGATCGGGCGGATCGCAGCGCTTGGCGCCGGGGTGATCGGGTCCACGATCGCGCTCCTTGGGCTCCTGCTCGGTGTACCCCCGGTCGTGGTCGTGATCCTCATCGTGCTCTACGCAACCTTCGAATCATCGCTCTCGCCGCTGGCGGACGCGCTGGCTGTCAATGCGCTGGGGCGCTCGCCTCGTTCGTATGCGCGGGTACGGCTGATGTCCAGTTTCGGGTTTGCGGGGACGTCCATCCTCGCCGGGCGCCTGTACGACGAGACAGGGTTCTGGCCCGCGCCGATTCTCGTGGCTGTGGTTGCGATCGGGATGCTCGTGGTGCTCCGTTGGGTGCCTGATGTGGCCCGTTTCCGTGGCCATGTCAACGCCGGCGGAGCGACCGCGGGCCCTCCGGGCTCGACCCCGGTCACCGCCTCGACCCCGGTCCGCCGGCGCGGTGGCTCGTTCTTGTTCGTGCTGCGAACACAGCCCAAGCTGCGTGGCGTGCTGGTTGGCCTCGGGCTCGTTCATATCGGCATGCTCGCCGGGTTCACTTTCCTTGCGTTGCGCCTGCTGGAGCTCGGTGGCCATCCATCGGACGTCGCCCTGTCGGCCGGCGTGTCGGCGCTGGCCGAGGTCCCGGCGATGGCGCTGATTCCACGAATCGTGAGCCGAACTGGCGTCCGGACGTTGCTCGTCGCGGGGATCGTGCTCTATGCGGGCGCGCTCGTGGCCTGGGCACTTCTGGCCGATCCGACCCTCATCGTCGCGACACGGATCGTCAGTGGCGTCGGTTTCGCGGCCATCACGATCGCCGCCGTGATGACGATCGCTTCGCTGCTGCCACCCGAGCTCCAGGCCACAGGTCAGGGTCTGTATCAGACCGTCGGATTCGGTGCCGCTGCCATCGTCGCCAACGCATTGGGCGGGGTCGTGTATGGGCTCGGCGGGGCAACGCCGCTGTTCCTCGGCTGTGCCGCGCTCGCGCTTGTCGGGGCGGTCGTGGCGTGGAGAACGGTCCCAAGTCCGGCTCAGGCGGGTACGATGTCGGCTCGGCAGGAGGGCTGATGCAGCGCTGGGGCGGACGATTCACAGGCAGCACGAATGAACTGGCAGCCGACTTCACGCGCTCGATTGAGGTCGATGCCGCGCTGGCCGACGTGGACCTCGCCGGTTCCATCGCTCACGTCCGTGGGCTCGGGCGAGCGGGGGTCTTGACCGCCGACGAGACCAGGACGCTCGTCAGCGGGCTCGAGGCGCTTCGGGCCGAGCTCGCGGCCGGGCAACTCACCTGGGATCCGGCACTCGAAGATGTACACATGAATCTCGAGGCCGCGCTCGAGGCGAGGATCGGGCCCCTCGCCAGAAAGCTCCACACCGGCCGATCGCGGAACGACCAGGTCGCGACCGACCTGCGGCTCTGGACCCGAGCTGCCGTTGACCGCCTCGACGCGGGCCTCCTGGCCATGGAGCGATCGCTGGTCGGACTCGCGGAGCGGCACGGAGATGTCATCCTCCCGGGTACCACGCACAACCAGCCTGCCCAGCCAGTGTTGTTCGCGCATCACCTGCTCGCCTATGTCGAAATGCTCGAGCGTGATCGAGGCAGGTTTGCCGATGCTCGCCGCCGCCTGAACGTGTCACCCCTCGGCGCGGGTGCGCTGGCTGGTGCCGGGTATCAGCTGGATCGCGAGGCGACGGCTCGAGATCTCGATTTCGATGGCGTGACGGGCAATTCGATGGATGCGGTATCCGATCGCGACTTCGTGGTCGAAGTCCTGGCCGCAGCGGCGCTGGCGATGGTCCATCTCTCGCGCCTCGCGGAGGAGATCACCTGGTGGTCGAACCCGCGCTTCGGGTTCGTTCGGGTGGCCGATGCCTTCTCGACCGGAAGCTCGATGATGCCGAACAAGCGAAATCCCGATCCGGCTGAGCTCGTCCGCGGCCGCTCGGCGCGGGTCATCGGATCCTTGACGGGGATGCTCGGCCTCCTGAAGGGGCTGCCACTCACCTATCAGCGGGACCTCCAGGAGGACAAGGCGCAGCTGTTCGAGGTTGTCGGGGTCCTCGAGGCGTCGCTCGGCGTGATGAGCGGGTTGATGGACACGCTCTTGGTGGACGCGCCTCGAATGCGCGCGGCAGCGGACGAGGGATACATCACGGCCACGGCTGTCGCGGATTCTCTGGTTCGTGCCGGGCTACCGTTCCGAAGTGCCCATCACGTGGTCGGGACGCTGGTGGCAGCCGCCGAGTCGCGCCGAGTCGGACTCGAAGCGGTGACCGACGAGGAGCTTGCGCACGCTCTTCGCGGCGTTGATGACCCCGAGGCCGCGATCCTGATCGCCGACGCTAACATCGGCACGAACGTGCGCAGGGCCGCTTCCGTGGAGGGGGCGCTCGGCGCATCCGACGTGGTCGGCGGTACCGCACCTGTCCGGGTCAACGCGGCATTGGCTCGGGCGCGAAACCGGGTCGGGCCCAGTTGACCATGCTCATGCTCGACACGATTCAGCGCGCTCCCAAGGCATTGCTTCATGACCATCTCGATGGTGGCCTGCGGCCGACAACGATCGTCGACCTGGCCGGCGAATACGGGTTCAAGGGCCTGCCCACGACCGATCCGGATGAGCTCGCAGCATGGATCCGACGCGGTGCCGACCGAAAGTCGCTCGAGCTGTACCTTGAGACGTTCGCCTACACCGTGGGCGTCATGCAGGAGCGCGACGCAATCGTCCGTGTGGCGGCCGAGTGTGCCGAGGATCTGGCGGCCGATGGTGTCGTCTACGCCGAAGTCCGCTACGCCCCCGAGCTGTCCACCGAGCGGAAACTGACGCTCGACGAGGTCATCGAGGCTAACCTCGAGGGGTTCCGATTGGGTGCTTCGCGGGCGGCCGCCGCCGGCCATCCCATCACGATGAAGGTCCTCGTCACGGCCATGCGCCAGGCGGCGCGCTCGGTCGAGGTGGCGGAGGCAGCCATTCGCTGGCGTGATGCGGGCGTCGTGGGTTTCGACATCGCCGGGCCCGAGGCGGGGTATCGGCCGACCCGCCACCTCGAAGCGTTCGATCGCGTTCGGCATGAGAACTTCCACATCACGATCCATGCCGGGGAGTCATTCGGGCTGCCCTCGATCTGGGAGGCTCTCCAGTTCTGCGGCGCCGAGCGGCTCGGACACGGCGTGCGGATCGTGGATGACATTCAGGTGGAGGCGGATGGAACCGTCCGGCTCGGGCGGCTGGCAACATTCGTGCGAGATCGTCGTGTCCCGCTTGAGATGTGCCCGACCTCGAATGTCCACTCGGGGGCCGTCGGCTCGGTCGGCGAGCATCCGATCGACCTGCTGCGGCGGCTTCGGTTCAGGGTCACGCTCAACACCGACAACCGTCTGATGTCCGGCGTGTCGATGTCATCCGAGTTCGCGGCTCTCGACGCGGCGTTCGGGATCGGCCTCGGCGAAATGGAGTGGATGACGATCAACGCCATGAAATCGGCGTTCGCCCCGTTCGATGAGCGCCTCGCCCTGATCAACGAGGTCGTCAAGCCCGGCTACGCGCACCTGCGCGCCGAAACGTCCCGGGTGGTCAACGCGCCAGGCTGATTTCGGGCATCGTCTCCATCCCTGCGGGGTTTCGGCCTCCGGCGGTCGTTTGACCCTCTGGGCGCCGCACTCTCCGGACGCCGTCTGTTTCGGGCTTCGTATTCCCAAAAATCCGAGTCGTGGACATCCTTTTCCAGAGTGATGCTCCTCGCGGTCATAGGAGCGCGAGCGGGTCGGCCCGCGGGAGGCGGGGTTGCCCGGGGAGCCGGCGGGTCGGGACCGCGGGTTCGTCCGGCAGCGGGAATCTGGAATCAAGACGGATTACGCCGACGACACGGGCGAAGTTGCGAAAACGCATGCCGCCCAGCGCGCCCGCCTCGAGGCGCGAGATCGTCGACTGCGCCAAGCGCGCGCGAAATGCCAATTGGCGTTGAGACATTCCAATGCTGAGGCGACCAGCTCTGATGGCCGCCCCAATCGCGACCACCCCCGCGCGGGCCGCCTCGTCCGTCTCGTCAATCGTCGCCCAGCTGCCCATGCGCAGATCTTGACGAGCGCCGATTGATCCGGCATCAGCGCGCCCTTTGCGCCGCCTTCTTTCGGCCTTGGCGCGCTATTGGCTGCCTGTTGTTCAGGCCTTACCGCCCTGCTCGTATTACCGCGGCGGACATCACGTTTCCGAGGTGTTCGCCAGGCTGCCCAGATTGGGCATACGAGCGCGCCCAGGCAGCCCGCGCAGGATGAGTTGGCGCCCGCGCTGCCCGGCGCCCGCGCAGGATGAGTTGGCGCCCGCGCTGCCCGGCGCCCGCGCTGCCCGGCGCCCAGACCTAGGCCGAAGGCCCCGGATCCTCGACGGTGGTCGGGAGCTCGTCCAGAAGTGGTGGTGTCCACGCCCACGCAGCCCCGTGGTGCTTGCCGACGGCGCCGTGGCGGGCGGCCTCGACCCGTAGCGGCAGGCCGAAGATCTCGATGAACCCGACGGCCGAGGCGTGGTCGAACGCATCTCCCTCGTCGTAGGTCGCGAGGTTCTTGTCGTACAGGGACAGCGGCGATCGCCGGCCCGACAAGATTGCAGACCCGTGGTCCAACCGCATCCGGACGTCGCCCGATACGACGCGCTGCGATGACGCCACGTACCCGCGCAGGTCGCGGTGAAGCGCCGAGAACCACAGACCGTCGTATGTCAGCTGGGCATGCTCGTCCGCGACGAGCCGATTGAACCGAAGCGTGTCCTTCGAGAGCGTCAATCCTTCCAGGGCCCGGTGGGCGGCGTGAAGAATGACCGCCGCGGGCGCCTCATAGATTTCACGGCTCTTGATTCCAACGAGCCGGTCCTCCACGTGATCGATGCGCCCCACGCCATGGGCACCGCCGAGGTCGTGAAGTCGCTGCACCAGGTCGACCGGGGCGAGGAACTCACCGTCGACTGCGACCGGGACTCCGCCCTCGAACGCGATCGTCACTTCGACCGGTTCGGGCGCGGCATCCGGCGCGACCGTCCACTCGAAGGCATCGGCCGGCGGCGCGACCCATGGGTCTTCGAGCACACCCGTCTCGCACGATCGGCCCCACAGGTTGACATCGATCGAGTAGGGCGACGACTTCGTGATCGGGATCTCGATCCCACGCTCGATGGCGTAATCGATCTCCTGGTCCCTGGTCAGGCCCATGCCCACGCGCATGGGCGCAATCACCGCGAGTGCCGGGTCCAGCGCATGGACGGCGACATCGAACCGGACCTGGTCGTTGCCCTTGCCCGTGCAGCCGTGCGCGACGGCATCAGCGCCCTCCTTCTGGGCCACCTCGACGAGAAGTTGCGCGATAAGCGGCCGGGCGAGCGCAGTGGCTAGGGGATACGCCCCTTGATACATCGCATTGGCCTGCAGGTGCGGCCAGACGAAGTCGGTCACGAACCGCTCACGGGCATCGACGACATACGCTCGAGAGGCTCCCGCCGTCATCGCCCGCCGCTCGACGCCTTCGCGCAGCGAACCGCCCCCGACGTCAACCGTCAGGGTGATCACTTCGGCGTCGTGCTGCTCCTTGAGCCAGCTCACCGCGACGGATGTATCGAGTCCGCCCGAATAGGCGAGAACGACCTTCTTCATCGAGTTTCCTCCGTTCCGGCGCCTGTGGCGACCGGCGATTGCAGTTCGTTGAAGCGGGCAAGCCACCGTTCGAGAGCGGGGTTGTCCGCGAAGAGCACGAGGAGCGTGTTGTCGCCGGCGACGGTACCGACTTGCTCGCTGAGGGCCGATTCGTCGATCACCTGGGCGATGACGCTGGCTGTACCGGGGCTCCCGGTAAGAACGAGGATGAGCCCGCTGCGGGCAACGGTAACGGGGATGTCGGAGAGCATGCGCCGGAGCCGCTCATCCGCGTCGGCCGGGGAGCGAGGCAGATCATCGACGAGCACGTAGACGTGGCGCTCGCCGCGCCAGATCTTGGCCAGCCCCAGCTCCGCGATATCTCGGGACACGGTGGCCTGCGTCACTGCGAAGCCTCGTCGGCCGAGGCGATCGGCCAGGTCCTGCTGGTTCTCAACGGCCTCTCGCGCCACGATCTCGCGGATCGTCCGCTGCCGATCGCGCTTGGCCAGTGGTGGTCCCCCGGGGAGTGCCTGCGTTCTCATGCCGCGCCCTGCCGGGTCGGGCGGGCGGATCGAGCGACCGTCAAGCGCGTTCCGAATGTCGGATCTTCGAGCGCTCGAGCGACGGCCCCAGGCACGGTACCGTCGGCAATGATCGCCTCGGTGCCTTCCCAAGCAAGTGCCCCGAGGGCAGCCCGGATCTTGGCGACCATGCCCCCCGCGATGACACCGGCCTCGATCAGGATCTCGGCCTCGGCCGCAGTCAGGGTGTCGAGCTTCTGGCCATCGGCGTCCCGCACGCCGTCGACGTCCGTCATCAGGATCAGCTGGCGGGCACCGATCCCTGCGGCAATGCCCGCGGCGACGTCGTCGGCATTCACGTTGCAGACGAGCCCGAGTTCATCGCGGGCGAGCGGTGCTACTACGGGGACCTGGCCGGCCACCATAAGGGCGTCGAGAAGATCGCGGCGAAGTCCGACGACCCGAGCCACGAACCCGAGGTCCTCGATGCGCTCGGCGATCAGCAGGCCGCCGTCCACGCCGGACAGCCCCACCGCATCGACACCCAGGGCGCGCAAGCCAGATACGAGTTCGCTGTTGACGACCCCGCGAAGGACGGCCGCGGCCACTTCCAGCGACGCCGCGTCGGTGATCCGCAGGCCACCCCGGAATTGCGAAACCACGCCCATCCGATCGAGCCACTCGGTCAGGCGCTTGCCGCCGCCGTGGACGAGGATGACCGGGCGTCGACGTGCGAGCGCGGCAACTTCGGCGAGGACGGGGGCCTGGTCGGCGATCGTGGTGCCGCCGAGCTTGACGACGACGGTCTCGCTCATGTCGTGTACTCCGAGTTCTCGCGAACGTAGGTTTCGGTGAGGTCGCAGCCAAATGCCTCGCCGTGACCAGATCCGAGGCCAAGGTCCAGGCGGATCGTGATCTCGGGAGCGTCCATGGCCGCACGCGCCGCCGCCCGGTCGAATCGCTGCGGTCCGCCGTCCGTGCCGTCGAACACGAGGTGACCGGCGATGGCGATTCGAAGCCGATCGGGATCCATCGCGGACGGCCCGCCCGAGCGGGCAAGAGCTGCCTCTCTGGTCAGCCCGCCTGCTTCGAGGACCGCGGCGTGGGCCAGCCTGGCGTTTCCGGCCGCACCCGCGATTCGGCCCCAGTTCGGATCCTTCCCGTGCGCGGCGGCCTTCACGAGGCTGCTCGAAATGACGGCGCGTGCGACGGCCCTGGCGTCGGCATCGTCCGCGGCTCCGGTCACCTGGCAGGTGAGGAGGCACGTGGCGCCCTCGCCGTCCGCGGCCTGCTGGCGCGCGAGGTCCCGTGCCACGGCCTCGATGCCATCGGAGAGTGCCTCGGCCGCGGGGGTGCCGGCGGCGACCGCCGCGTTCGCATTGGCGCCCAGCGCCTTGGCCCCGGACGCGAGGAGGAAGACCGTGTCGTTCGTGCTGGTGTCGCCATCCACCGATAGTTGATTCCAGGTTCGCGCCGCGACCGGTCGAAGGATCGACCAGAGCAGGTCCGGCGACGCGGCCGCGTCTGTGAGGATGACCGACAGCATCGTGGCCATGTTCGGGTGGATCATCCCGACGCCCTTGGCGATGCCCGTCACCCGAACCTCGACCGATGAGCCGTCATCGATCGGCAGCGCCACGACGACCGTGGCCGCCTTCGTCGTCGAATCCGTGGTCCGCAGCGCGACGGCGGCCGCTTCGAGCCCTTCATCCGTGGCCGCGAGCGCCGGTACGAGCGCGGCCACGCCGAGCGCCACTTTCTCGAGCGGCAGCCGCGTCCCGATGACGCCGGTGCAGAGGTGCAGGACGGCGTTTTCGCCGATCCCCAGCGCCGACGCCACGAGCTCTCCGATCCGGACCTGATCCTCGTCACCGGCCGGCCCTGTGGCTGCGTTCGCGGATCCACTCGTCGAGATCACGGCACTGGCCCAGCCCCTCGAGGCCGAAAGCACCGCCTGGGAGCGTCGAACCGGGGCCGCCGCGAAGGTGTTCGGGGTGAAGACGGCGGCCGCGGCGGCCGGTCCTCCGCTTGCCACGATCAACGCCAGGTCCGGCCGGCCGCTCGCCTTGATCCCAGCCGCGAGCCCACCGGCAACGAATCCGGCAGGAATGCGAGCCCGCCGTTCAACGGCCGGCAGGATCGGCGGGGCAGGGGAGAGGACCGCAAGCTCGATGGTCATGTCCGTTACGGCGCCAGCGGCAGGGCTTCGAGGCCGGTCGTCTCCGGCAGCCCGAACACGAGATTGAACGCCTGAACGCCCTGGCCTGCGGCGCCCTTGACGAGGTTGTCGATGACGCCGACGGCGAGGACTCGGCCCGTGCGCTCATCGACCCGTACAAACACCCGGGCGTGGTTGCTGCCGAGCACGTGGCCTGTCGCGGGGGGCGAGTTCACCACGGTGACAAATGGCTCCGTGTCGTAGGCCTCGGCGTACAGCTCGTCCAGTTCCGCCTGGCTGACCGGCCGCGTCGCTCGGACGTGGCACGAGGCCAGGATGCCCCGCGTCATGGGGATCAAATGCGGCAGGAAATCGATCCCCGCGAGCGCGGCGGTCGTGCCCGTCCCGTGGGCAAGGGCGCCCAGCTCCTGCTCCATCTCTGCGGTGTGACGATGCGTGAATATGCCATATGGGCGGACGCTCTCATTGACCTCGGCGAACAGCATTTCCCCCTTGGCCTCGCGGCCCGCACCGCTGACGCCGCTCTTCGCGTCCACCACCAGGTCCGCGATCAGGCCGGCCCGTGCCAGTGGGGCGAGGGCGAGGATCGTGGCGGTCGGATAGCAACCGGGGGAGCCCACGATCGCCGGGGTCCCGGCTGTACGGGCAGAGCTCGCCGCGACGAGCGCATCGCGATGCAGTTCGGGCAGTCCGAAGACCGCGCGCCCGAGCAACTCGGGATGCGGATGCTCGAACCCATACCAACGCGGGTAGTCGGCCGCGTTTCGGAGTCGGAAGTCGGGGCCCTGATCAATAACCGTGATCCCACGATCGAGGAGTGCCGGCACCCGCGCCGCCGCCGTACCGTGGGGCAGCGCGAGGAAGACCGCGTCCACCTCGGCGTGGAGGTCGCTGTCCAGGGTCAGTCCAGTCGTGGCCAGGTGTGGGTGGACGTCACCAATCGGGTCGCCGTGCCGGTCGCGACCCGTCAGGCCGACGAGGGCAACCGAGGGGTGCCCGTGGAGCAGTCGGATGAGCTCCCCGCCGACGTACCCCGTCGCGCCGATGATGCCGACGCGAATGGGCGCACCCGTCGCGGGGGACGCGGCGGCAGGGACGGACGCGGCGGCAGGGACGGACGCGGCGGCGGAAGCGGACGCGGCGGCGGAAGCGGGCGCGGCGGCGGAAGCGGGCGCGGCGGCGGAAGCGGGCGCGGTGCTTGACGTGGTCACTGCGTTCTGGTGCATGGACGCATGACTATACACAGATCTGCATAGTCATGCATAGCCAAGCCGCAGGTCGGATCCCAGGCCCAGGAGCTCTCGGGTCGGCACACCTCGGCCCTTATCAAGCGCGGTGTGCTCAAACGGACACAACCGCGACGTGCCCACCGGCAACCTGATCGTCTCACCTGCTCAGCGGTGCATGAATCGGCGGGTCCGTGGCGTTGAACCGTCGAAACTGTGCTCGGATAGGCACCAGATCGACGGGGCCGAGGCATCCAACCGCCGATGAAGGGCCATACTCGTTCGGATTGTGCCTCAGGTGGCACACCGCGCCCGCCGCGCACCGCCGCGCCCCGCCGCGCACACCGGGCCCGCCGCGCCCCGAGCCGTCAGTCGATCGGATCCGGCTTTCGATACGGCCCCGTGACGACGACCTCGCCTTCAGCCTCGTACGGTTTCGGGCCCGTGCCGTGGATGCGGTAGCGGTGGTGGACCTCGGTGGCCCCGGCGGAGAGCATGGCGTTGACCGGACAGTATTTCGTGGCCGACAACTCGATGCTGCGTTGGATGGCCGCCTCGTCCACCGGGCCCTCCACCTCATGGGTCACGTCCACGCGCGTCAGAACCTGCGGGTACGCGTCTCGCTGCTCGCCCCGGACGTGCACGGAATAGCGCGTGAGATGCTGGCGCTTCTTGATGGCGATGGACACGACGTCCATGGCGCTGCAGGCGGCCAGCGCCACGGTGACTGTTTCCATCGGGCTAAGTTCCGCGGCGGCGGCATCACCGCCCCAGACGAAGGACCGCCCAGTTTCAGTGGTCGCCAGAAACCGACTCTTGCCTTTGTGGACGAGCGTGGCGGCGCGGATCGTGGGCATGGGCGGCAGACTCCAAGGCAGCGTTAGGGTCCCGTGGCGATCCTAGCGCTCTGGTCCGTCTCCTGCTGCTGTCACCGTGGGCATGCTGGCGGATTCATCAGCCCTCGGTCGGCCGCGGTCCTTCGAATTGCTCGTGGTAGAGACGCGCGTACAGCCCGTCGGCGGCCAGCAGCTCCGCGTGCGTGCCACGCTCCACGATCCGCCCGCGGTCGTAGACCAGGATCCGGTTGGCCCGGAGGATCGTGGACAGGCGGTGGGCGATCGCGATCGTGGTTCGGCCCCGCTCGAGGCGCTCAAGCGCGGCTTGGATGAGCCGCTCGCTGACGGTATCGAGCGCCGAGGTTGCCTCGTCCAGGATGAGGATCCGCGGGTCCTTCAGGAGCACGCGGGCGATCGCGATCCGCTGCTTCTCGCCGCCAGAGAGCTTGTAGCCGCGTTCGCCGACGATGGTGTCGTAGCCATCGGGCAGTTCCATGACCCGGTCGTGGATCGCCGCGGCGCGCGCGGCGGACTCCAGCTCCGCGAGCGTCGCTTCGGGCTTGGCATACAGGAGGTTGTCCCGGACGCTCGCGTGGAAGAGGTACGTTTCCTGGGTCACGAATCCGATCACGGACCCAAGCGACTGCAAGGTCAGCTTGCGAATATCGACGCCGTCGATCTCGATCGACCCTTCACCGACGTCGTAGAGACGTGGCAGCAAGTAGGTGGTCGTCGTCTTGCCCGAGCCGGACGGTCCCACGAGGGCGATGAGCTCGCCCGCCCCGGCCTCGAAATCGATCCCCTCGATCCCGAACGGTTGCAGTAGCTCGGCTGGTGCGGCTTCCGTGGCCCCTTCATCGGGCTCGTCTGCGTCGTCGGCGTCCTCGGGGTCGGTCGCCCGCTGATCGGCGGCCTTCACAACGGGCGCGGCGGCCGGATAGCGGAACGCGACATCGCGGAAACGAACCCGTCCACGAACTGTCGCCCGGTCAAGGGCGACAGCGTTCGGCGCGTCCACGATCTCGGGCTCCATCTCGAGGTACTCGAAGATTCGATCGAACAGCGCCAGCGCGCCCTGGATCTCCACCTGGACGCCGAGCAGCTGCCCGAGGGGGAAGAAGAGCCGCGATTGGAGCGTGGTGAAGGCCACGATGTCGCCGATCGTCGGGGCCGTGGGGTCGCCGTTGATGGCGAGCCAGCCTGCGAGCCAGTAAACGAATGCCGGCGTGATGCTGAAGACGGTACCGACGATCATGAAGAACCAGCGCCCGACCATCGCCTGCCTGATTTGCAGCGCGGCTAGACGCTTGTTGAGCCCGGTGAACCGCTGGATCGCCGCCGCCTGCTGCCCAAACGTCTTCGACAGCAGCATGCCCGAGACGGACAGGGTCTCCTGGGTTACCGCGGACATCTCGGCCAGCGATTTCTGGGTCTCGCCGCTGACTTCGCGTCTGACCTTGCCGACGCGGTAGGTCAGGTACATGAAGAATGGCAGGAGACCGAGGGACAGCGCGGTCAGGCGCCAGTCCACGATCAACATCGCGATCACGGTGCTCAGCGCAATCGCGATATTCGCCGTCACCGAGGACGCCGTATCGGTGACGACGCTCTGCACGCCGCCGACATCGTTGGCGAGGCGGCTCTGGATCTCGCCGGTCTTGGTCT
>JAQBHC010000014.1:0-8378 GCA_032128175.1 Chloroflexota bacterium
GCTGGCCGGCAACGATCGTCCCATCGAGCCCGATCGCGGCGCGATTTCCACCGTAACGCGCGTGAAAATGCGGTGGCAGATGGTCGTCGAAGTTGATGGTGATGATGATTCCGTAGAACCGCGAGATCTCAGGCATCGCGCGACGGTACCGAGAGGCCGTTGCTAGGGACTTACCCGAGGGCTGCCTTCTGCTCAACTCGTAACTAGAAGCCCGAATGTGGACCTAGTGCACAGCTCCAGGTAGATTGGTTCCACAGCGCCAATCGCAGCCACGAAGCCAATATCGGGGCCTATGAAGCTCTTCGAGCTCTACCGCTACAGCAAACCGAGCCCCGGCCCGGACGTCGAGTCGGTCGAGGGCTATCCCAACATCTTCCACGCGACCCGCTGGCCGGCCTGGCCGGGGCTGAAAGGTGCAGGCAGGGTTCAGCTGGACCACGGCATTGACTCAGTTACGAGGATAAGAGCGGTCGATGGACCGCGACGACCCGTGATCCTCATCGCGTCGAAGCCCCATCGAGCCGGGTCTGACTGGACACCCTGGCATGACGAGCTGAATCCGGAGGCCGGGCATGTCAGGTACTACGGTGACAACAAGGCGACGCTAGGTCCCAGCCCGCTCGATCCGCCCGGCAATCGGGCTGTGATGGCGGAGTTTCCGCTCCATCGATCGGGCCTTCGTACTGAGCGGCTCCGTGCGGCGCCGCTACTGTTCTTCGAGAGTCTCGTTCACGAGGGCCGAGCGAAGGGCTTCTGGCGGTTCATCGGGTTCGGCCTCGTTGAACGCGCCCAACTGACGACACAGATCGATCGCCAGAACCGGTGGTTCGTGAACTACGTCTTCGACTGCGCCCTCCTTGATCTCGGGGCCGAAGGGCTGACCCTACCTTGGAACTGGATCGCCGCGCGACGGGACCCAACCAAATCGCTCGAAGCGAGCCTGGCCTTGGCGCCCTCTTCATGGCGCACCTGGGTCGAGCAGGGTGAGCGCGCGATCGAACGCGTCCGACAGCGCGTCACGCGGTTCCCATCACTGAGCCAAGGAAGCCAGCGCCCGGAAGCCGGAACGACCGCCGATGACGCGCTTCAATCGGTCGTTGCGCACTACAAGCAACTCGGGCCTTACCAAGGCGTCGGTGAACACCGCTTCGAGGGACTCGCCTCAGAAGTCGTCGGGAGCTACCTGCGCGAGAGCGGCCGGTATCATCCTGGATGGATAACGAAGCGCGCCGGAGACGGCGGTGTTGACTTCGTCAGCCGACTCGATCTTGGCCTTGGATCAGGCTCGCTACGGCTTGTTGTTCTGGGGCAGGCGAAATGCGTAGCTGCCAGCGCGCCTCCAACAAGTGGACTCGATCTCGCACGTACCGTTTCACGACTCGATCGGGGCTGGGTTGGCGCCTTCGTCACCACGGGCTTCTTCAGCGAGCAGGCTCAGCGAGAGGTCATCACGGACCGATTCCCGATGCTCATGCTGAACGGCCGACATGTCGGCGAGGCCGTCGTCAAGGAGGCAGCGATTAGCGGTCGGTCCGTGGCGCGCTACATCCAGGACGTCGATGCCGACTATGACCTCCGCCTATCAAGCCGGATGCCCATCGAGGTCCTGAACGACTGAGCCTGGCTGAGATCACGCCTCGGCTGTGAAGGACATGCGACGATCGGCACGACGCGGACCGGCCGGCTCCTCGTCGTCATCCACACGGATCGAGGCCGGCGCGTCAGGATCATCACCGCATGGCCGGCCACACCGGTCGAACGAAGACGATATGAGCAAGACTCGAAGAGCTGATCCGGATATCGCTCCGGAATACAACTTCTCGCTCGGGCGCCGGGGCGTGTACCTGGAGCGTGCCAAACGCGGGATCCGCGCAGTCATCCGCACGGTCGGGGCGGAACCTGACGGGCCCAAGACCGGGGCGCCTCCGGACGCGGATGAGACGCCCGACGCCGAGTCCACCCGTCGTCGGCCTCGCTAGTCCCGCTCCATTACTCCCGACCGAGCAGACACCCCGGACAGCCGTCAGCGACGGCCGGTCATGAATGTCGAGCTGAACCCGCGGGCGATGGGCGTGCCGTCAGCCTGGGAAACCACTCGAACGACGGTGATCCGGTAGGTGTGATTGGCCGCCAGTTTGAAGCGGGGCAGGATCGTGACGACCTTGGTGGTGGCGTTGTAGGTGACTCGGATCGCGACCCCGCGACCGGTTGTGACGTCCTTGAGGGTGACGTTCCTGGTGGACACGCCGCTGATCCCGACCGAGAAGGTGATCTGCGGGCGAGCGGCCCGAGCCACGACGCGGCTGCCGGCGGTGGGCGACACGCCGATCACGCTCGGGGCGATCGGGGCCGGGGCGGCCAGTGGGTCGGTTGCTGCGACGGGCAGCGGCCCCGTCCCGGGGCCGAGGACGAGGTCGACGGCGCCGGCCACCTGGAGCAGCCCGAAACCGGAATCTGCGTTGCGTCCACCGGTGACCAGCGGCCTGGCGCTGCCGATCAAGGCGGCAAGCACGTCGTCGGGGTTCAGCTCTGGTCGAATCGACCGGAGTAGCGCGACCGCGCCGCTGACCTGGGGCGTGGCCATCGAAGTCCCGCTGCCGTATCCGTAGGTGTTGCCGGGCAGGTCGGAGGCGATTCCCTCACCGGGTGCGACGAGCGTGAGCAGCGGGTTCCGGGTCGAGAAGACGCTGACCTGGCTGCCGTCGCTCGTCGTTGAGCCGACGCAGATGACGTACGTGAAGCTGCACGGGTATTCGCTGCCGAAGGTGCCCGTGTTGCCGGCTGCGGCGATCAGGACGGCCCCAGCCGCGTAGGCGCTCGTGACGCGTGCCTGAACGATGGCAGCCTGGCCGGTTCGAGATCACCGCCGAGGCTCATGGACACGATGCGGGCGCCATGGGCGATCGCCCAGTCGAGCCCGGCGATGAGGTCACCGAAGTCACCGGTGCCCGTCTCGTCGAGGACCTTGACCGGCATGATCGAGACGCCCGGCGCGACGCCGGCGATTCCGACACCGTCGTTGGCGGCCGCGGCGATGGTCCCGCTCACGTGGGTTCCGTGGCCGTGATCGTCGTTGGTCGGTCCGAAGTCGGTCGTCGTGTCGGCGACCCCGGTCAGGGCATTGAATCCGGGCACGAGACGGCCGACGAAATCGAGCCCGGCGGCGTCGATGCCGCTGTCGAGGACGGCGACGATCACACCCGGTGTCCCGGTCGTGCGGGTCCAGGCGGCCGGCACCCCGATCGTCGTGAGGTTGGTCTGGAGGCTGAAGAGCGCGTCATTTGGCGACCCGTCAGTTGGCCATTCAAACGCCCGGATCGGGGCATGCAGGCCAGACGGAGGAGGCGCCGCAACGGAACCGGCACCCGCACCCGCAGCGGCGATGACACCGGCCATGGCCATAAGCGCGGACAGGCCGAGGGCGGCCGCTCGGGCGCGGAGCTGCGGGGCGGCCGCTCGGGCACGGAACTGGGAGCCGGCCGCGGTGCTGACGCTGGAGGTGCTCATGTGGGTCCCGTGGGTCGACACGACGCCCGTCGGTCGTGGCCGTCGGATCACTCGCGCTTTCCCGGCTACCGTACGGTCGCATCGGGGGTCGCCACAATGGCCCGCGTGGGCTAGCGCCGGCAGGACCTTCTTCGTCAGCCGACGATCACCAGCGGCTGAAGCCCGGACAGCGGGCCGCCCGGCTTTGGGGTTGCGAGCGCGGGCTCCGGGCCGCGGTCCGCGTCAAGCGCCGCGTATGCGGCATCCAATTGGGCGACAAGGCTGGGAACGCTCGCCTGCAGCGCCTCGCCGTACCCTGGGCCGATGTCCCCCATGAGCGCCCTCTCGCGCTTGGACTTGGGCGCCGCGAACCGGAGGTGAATCGTGGTGCCCTCCGTGGTCGGCTCCAGCTCGATCGTGTGGAGCAGCTTCACGGGTCCGCCCGGAGTGTCGAGGATCGTCCGGTCGGTGACGTAGTCGTACGGACGCCAATCGAGGATCTCCTCGATGACCGCGTCCTTGCCGTGCATGCAATGGTTCTCCGAGCCGGGCCCTCGCCGACCGCCGGTGGCCCCCTTGATGGTGACCTCGGTGACCCAGGGCTGCCACGTCATCCGCTGCCCGGGCTTGGTGAGGAACTCCCAGGCCACCTGCGGCGGCACCTTCGTGGGGATCGACATGGTGAGGATGGATTCCTGCGGGGAAACGAAGACGCGCGCGCGAGCCTCTTCCTCCTGCCAGCGACGCTCCAGGTCGTGCGCCCAGGCCGGCACGTCGCCGATCCGATCGTAGGTCTCGATGTGCTCACGCATGCCGAGCGCGGCTGGGTCGATGTCGGAGGCATCGATGCACTTCTGACTGATCAGCGCGTACGCGGTCATGCCCAGCTTCTCGACGACTTCGTTTTTCAGCAGGCGATGCACAACGATCACGTCGGATCCCAGGAGCTCCTGCCGGCCGGCGACCTTCTGGAGAATCGCGGCGCCGTAGTGGACGACGAATTTGAGGTCGAGGTCGGGGATCAGGGTGCACGCGTTGCACTCACATGACGTCGCCTGACGGACGTCCCGGCGGCGTCGGCGAAACCCGAAATAGCAGCGCTCGATCGTGTCGAGGAGCATCGACCCGTCGATCTTCTCCCCGGTCATATACGTGAACGCCGCATCACCTTCGAGCTTGGCCAGCCGGAAGTTCGGCCGGAGCGCCGTGACAACGGCGCCGATGAGATCCGCGAGGATGTCCTGCGCATGATCCAGCTCGACCTCGGCAAGGTAGCCCGTGTACCCAGAGATGTCGGCGATCAGGAAGCAGGTCGGTTGCGCAGCTGAGAGCATCGTTCCTCGCCGTGAATGGAGATCGGAACGTTCGCCACTATACGTCTGGGCCCACGGCTAGGCGGTCAGGACCGGGAATCCCTCGCGCTCAGCCGCCGTGGCGAGGCGCGCATCGAGCGTCACGATTGGCAGCGAGCCCGGCGAGTCCTCGGCGGCCGCAATTGCGGCGGCGAGCTGGAGCGCGTCGGCAGCCCGGAGGCTGTGCGTCCGAAGCAGCCGGACCGCGACCTGACGAGTTCGTTCGGCCGGCTGGATTTCATGCCAGGCAAGGGCAAGCGCGTCCAGTCTTGTGAGGGCCTCCCCCATCGCCGGGGCATCGATGGAGGCATCACGCTCGAGGCGCGCCAGTGCCGAGGCGCATTCGACCTCGGTTGCCCACCAGACCACAACCTCCGGATCTCGGACGAACGCCGTCACCAACGCTTGCGTTGATGACTCGGCCACCAGCAACGGGACGATCGCGGAGCTGTCCCAGAACCTCATCGACCGTCAACTCGCTCGTCCAGAAGTGCTTGCACTGCGCTTGCGCCTTCCCTCAATCGAGGCGCCGGCCGGCGGATCGCCGCCACTGGCGGGGCGGACCTGCCCGTTCGCACCATCCCCGCGCGCTCTAGACGGGCGAGGCGACCGTCCCGACTGTCAGCGGAGGTCGCCGGCTCAAGGCGCGCCACCGGACGCCCTCGATCCGTGATGATGACGCTCTCTCCGGCCCGAACTCGGTCCAGGAGCGCGCTGAGGCCGTTCTTGGCCTGGGTGATCGTTGCGGTCTTCATCGGGCTATTCTAGCCATCTCGATAGAGCCATGCAAGCCGGTTGCACGGCTCGGAGGCTGAACCTGGCCGACCGGCGTGATTGCTGACGCAGGCGCCCGCTCCCGTAGAATCCGTCGATGAAGCGTCAGTACCGCGTCGTCGTGATCGGTGGTGGGATCGTCGGCGTCAGCGTCGCCTACCACCTGACGCTGCGGGGCCTGACCGACGTGGCGCTCATCGAGCGCGATCGCCTCACGGCGGGTTCGACGTGGCACGCTGCGGGCGGATTCCACGCGATCAATGCTGACTCGCAGGTCGCCGCCCTCCAGCGCTACACCATCGAGATGTACCCGAAGATCGAGGCGGAGAGCGGCCAGAACATCGGACTGAAGTCGTCCGGCGGACTCGAGCTTGCGGGCACCCCGGAGCGCTGGAGGTGGCTCAAATCCGAGCTCGCCTTGATGCGCACCCAGGGTCATGCGGGCGCGGAGCTCCTGAGCCCCGCGGAAGCAGCCGCGATGGTGCCGATCATCGATCCTGCCGGGTTGTACGGCGCGCTCTTCGACCCGGAGGAAGGCAACCTCGACCCGAACGGCGCCACCTACGCCTATGCCACGGCCGCCCGGGCGCGCGGCGCCGAGATCATCCAGGGCAATCGGGTCACGGCCCTTCAGCGCCGCCCGGACGGCGACTGGGACGTGGCGACGGAACGCGGCACGATCACGGCCGAACACGTCGTGAATGCGGCGGGCCTGTGGGCTCGGCGAGTCGGTCGAATGGTCGGGCTGGACCACCCGGTCGTGCCGATGCCGCACCACTACCTGGTCACCGACGAGATCCCTGCGATCGCGGCAATCGAGGGCCTGATGCCTGCGGTGACCGACCTCGAAGGCTTCACCTACCTCCAGCGAGAAGGCAACGGCCTGCTGCTCGGCGTCTACGAGGAGCGGCCCGTGCACTGGGAGGTTGACGGGGCGCCGTGGGATTTCGGGATGACCCTCCTGCCGCCCGATATCGACCGGATCTCGCCCGAGCTGAAACTGGCCTTCAAGCGCTTCCCGGTCCTCGGGGACGTGGGAATCAAGAAGTGGGTGCACGGCGCGTTCACCTCGACGCCGGATGGGAACCCCCTCGTGGGACCGCTGGACGGACTGCCCGGCTATTGGGCGGCGTGCGGCGTGTTCGCCGGCTTCTCGCAGTGCGCAGGTGTCGGGCTGGTTCTGGCGAACTGGATCGTCGACGGCGATCCTGGCCTCGACGCCTTCGGGATGGACGTGAGCCGCTTCGGCTCGTACGCAGCAGACGACGCTTATCTCCGCGCGACGACGGCGCAGTTCTACGCGCGCCGCTTCCTGATGGCCTACCCGAACGAGGAACTGCCGGCCGGGCGGCCGCTCAAGAAGACCCCGTGTTACGAGCCCTTCGTCGAGGCCGGCGCGCGATTCACGGTGAACTGGGGCCTGGAGGTGCCGCTCTACTTCGCACCGGATCGTGCGTTCGTCGAGGTGGCGACCTTCGGGCGCTCGAACGCCGAACCGATCGTTGGCGAGGAAGTTGCCGCGGTACGGGCCGCCGCCGGTGCTGCCGAGATCGCCCAGTACTCGCGCTATGAGGTGACCGGGTCGGGCGCCGAGGCCTGGTTGGACCATCTGCTTGCTGCCCGGATCCCTGTCGTGGGGCGGATCCGGCTTGCGCCCATGCTCGGACCGGCCGGCCGGCTCATGGGCGACCTCACTGTCACCCGACTGGCCCAGGATCGTTTCTGGCTGACCGGCTCCTACTACCTCCAGGACTGGCACCTGCGCTGGTTCCGGAGCCACCTGCCCGCCCAGGGCGTCCGACTGCGGAACATGACCGAAGACCTGATGGGCTTCTCGGTCTCCGGGCCGACCTCCCGGGCGATCCTGGGGGCGCTCACGACGGACGATGTGTCAGGTTCCGCCTTCCCGTTCCTGACGGCCCGCACGATGCGCATTGGATCCCAGGACGCGGTCGTCGGTCGGATCTCGCTGACCGGCGAGCTTGGCTACGAGATCGTCGTACCCGCGGACGGACATCTCCGGCTCTGGGACGAGCTCGAGGCTGCGGGACGCGCTCACGGGCTCCGCCTCATCGGCGATCGGGCGCTGGACTCTCTCCGCCTCGAAAAGGGCTACGGCATCTGGTCGCGCGAGTTCCGCCAGGACATCACGCCCGAGATGTCCGGATTGGATCGCTTCGTCGCGTACGACAAGGGCGACTTCATCGGGCGTGATGCGGCCCGCCGAGATCGGGAGTTGGGTCCTGCCCGACGGCTCGTTCTGCTCGAGGTGGATGCTGTCGACGCCGACGCCTCCAAGGACGATGGCATCTGGCTGGACGGTCGCCTGGTCGGCGTCGTGACGTCGGGCGCCTACGGCCACCATGTCGGGGCGAGTCTCGCGCTCGCGTACGTGGACCATGAGGTCCTCGTGGCACGCCCCGAACTCAGGGTCGATGTCGTCGGCGAGCCGAGATCTGCGCGGATCCTGCCCGAGATCCCCTACGACCCAACGGGCACTCGGCTGCGAGACGGCAGCACCGCTCTAGCGTGACGGCGGCGCGCGCGCCAACTTGCCGGCGAGCGACGTCAGACGGCGGACATCTGCTCCGCGATTGTCCGGGCGACGACGGTCGCGTCCTCGCCGACGCCGAGCAGGATTGACGACTTGCGGGTCCGCAGGAAGTGGGTCCCGACGAAGAAGAGGCCGTCGATGACCGTACTGGCGCCGTCGATCTGGATTGGGAAGCCCATCTCGTCGAACGCGTCGGGCCAGGGCAGCCACGA
>JAQBHC010000015.1:0-39344 GCA_032128175.1 Chloroflexota bacterium
CTCTTCGGGCCTGGCTGACGCCGTGCGGCCCGCGCCCCGGAGCGACCGCCGCGGACTCGTGCGGTAGGATGTTGGGCGCGGCGGAGTAGCTCAGTGGTAGAGCAGGGGACTCATAAGCCCTTGGTCGGTGGTTCAAATCCGCCCTCCGCTACCACCCTCCCTTGCTGGTCGTCCCTTGGCCACGCTGTCAGGGGACTGAACGGCGCGTAACGACGCTCACGGGCTCTCCATAAGGGCCGGGCTATACTCCCCACGGGACCGTCGCGACAGTCGGCCCGACCGACCGGAGGCCTCTCTTGAATCCCAGGTTCATGCGCAACGGCGCTTTGATGCTCATCCTCGCCGTCTTCGTCGCCGCGTTGTTGTACACGTGGCTCAATCAGGCGACAGGCGCCAGCCCGAATGGATACGGGACATTCCTCAACGACGTCAAGGTTGGCGCCGTGCGCGAAGTCGTCCAGAGCTCCGACACGTTGACGGTCACCAAGAAGGACAACAGCACCTATACGGTCACGGTTCCGAGCATCCTGACCCAGGTCCTGACCGACATGCGTCAGGCGGCCAGCGACGGTGCGCAGTCCTGGGACCCGTCGATCTACAGCGCCAGAGCCGCCTCTGACAACGGCTGGATTCTGACCGCCGTGAGCGTGGTGCTGCCGCTGGTGGTGATCGGCGCGTTCATCTACTTCATGATGCGACAGGCGCAGGGAACCAACAGTCAGGCGTTGTCCTTCGGGAAGAGTCGCGCCCGGATGTTCCTGGGCAACAAGACCGTGGTCACCTTTGCCGATGTCGCCGGCGTGGACGAGGCGAAGGCCGAGCTTGAGGAAATCGTCGAATTCCTCAAGTTCCCCGAGAAGTTCAATACGCTCGGCGCGCGGATTCCGCGCGGGGTGCTGCTGGTCGGACCGCCCGGAACCGGCAAGACGCTCATGGCTCGCGCCGTGGCCGGTGAGGCCGGGGTGCCCTTCTTCAGTATCTCCGGCTCCGAATTCGTCGAGATGTTCGTCGGAGTCGGTGCAAGCCGTGTCCGCGACCTGTTCGATCAGGCCAAGCGCAACAGCCCATGCATCGTCTTCGTGGACGAGATCGACGCAGTCGGCCGCCAGCGTGGCGCCGGCCTCGGCGGGAGCCACGACGAGCGTGAGCAGACGCTGAACCAGATTCTTGTGGAGATGGACGGCTTCGAGACGAATACCGGTGTCATCGTGGTCGCTGCCACCAACCGTCCGGACGTCCTGGACCCGGCCCTGCTCCGCCCGGGCCGCTTTGACCGGCAGGTGATTCTGGATCGCCCGGACATGAAGGGTCGGGTCGCCATCCTGAAGGTCCACATCAAAGGCAAGCCGCTCGATAAGGCAGTGTCGATCGAGGCCCTGGCGCGGCTGTCGCCAGGGTTCTCGGGCGCGGACCTCGCAAACCTCCTGAACGAAGGGGCGATCCTCGCCGCGCGTCGGAACAAGAAAGTGATCTCGATGCCGGACTTCGAGGAAGCGCTCGAGCGCATCGTGGCTGGTCCGGAGCGCAAGTCGCGCCTGATCTCGGATGCCGAGAAGCTGATCATTGCCTACCACGAGGGTGGCCACGCCGTGGTCCAGCGGGTCCTGCCGAAGTGCGACCCGGTGACCAAGGTCACGATCGTCAGTCGTGGGATGGCCCTCGGTTACACGATGGCCCTGCCGGCTGAGGACCGCTACCTGCAGTCCAAGTCGGAGTTCGAGGACAAGCTTGCCGGCCTGCTCGGCGGCAACGTTGCCGAGCGCCTGGTCTTCGGCGACACGACCACCGGCTCCAGCAACGATATCGAGAAGGCAACCGGCCTGGCGCGGCGCATGGTCACCGAGTTCGGGATGAGTGACCGGCTCGGGCCGCTCTCGTTCGGGAAGCGCGACGAGCTCGTCTTCCTCGGCCGTGAAATCGGCGAGCAGCGCAATTACTCGGACGAGATTGCACGTCAGATCGATGAGGAAGTCCGGGCGCTGGTCGATCGGGCCTACGAGCGCGCCACGGAGGTGCTTGAGACACACCGGGCCCGGCTCGAGGCGCTGGCCCAGAAGTTGATCGTTGAAGAGACGGTGGGCGGGGCCGGGTTCGAAGCGCTCTTCGCCGACCTCCCGCCCAAGGAACCGCTGCACGGAATCTCGCCGCGTCACCACGGCAAGGGGGGCGCCGGTGCGCCTGCGGGTCGACCGAAGGCACCGAAAGCACCGCCCGCTGCGGCGCCGGCTCCCAACCCGGCCTGATCTCCACCTCGCCATCGAGTCCCTGGCCGACCAAGAGATGAGTGCGCGCGGAACCGCGCGGAGAACGCGATGACCGCCCTGGATCCAGCCCTCGGAGCGCACCTCGACCTGACCGCCGAGGCTCGCCTCAATTCGTTGTTCGAGTTTCTTCGGATCCCAAGCATCTCCGCGTTGCCGGAACATGGAGCGGACGTTCGACGAGCCGCCGAATGGATCGTCGCCGAGCTCACCAGGATTGGATTCGAGCATGCAGAGGTCAGCGAGACGCCGGGACATCCGATCGCGTACGCGGACTGGCTGCACGCTGCCGGAGCCCCGACTGTGCTCGTGTATTGCCACTACGACGTCCAGCCGGTCGATCCACTCGAGCTGTGGGAGACGGCCCCGTTCGATCCGTTCGTCAGAGACGGGCGGGTCATTGGGCGCGGAGCGGCCGACGACAAGGGTCAGTTGCACATGCACCTGCGGGCCGCGGAGGCCCTCTTCGCCACGCGCGGGCGGCTGCCCGTCAACCTTCGCCTTGTGTTCGAGGGCGAGGAAGAGAGCACGTCGGCGAGCCTGCCCGGCTGGCTCGAAGCGAACCGTGCGCGACTCGGCGCGGATGCCGTCGTGATCTCGGATTCAGGCTTCTACGAGGGCAACGTTCCAGCGATCACGGAAACGCTGCGCGGTATCCTGTATACGCAGATCGATGTTGTCGGGACTCCGGCCGACCTGCACTCCGGCTCCTACGGAGGAGCGGTCGAGAACCCGGCGAACGCCCTCGCCCAGATTATCGCGGGCCTCAAGGACCGGAGCGGCCGCGTCCTGGTGCCGGGCTTCTACGATGCGGTGTTGCCACTCGATGGACCGGCCCGAGAGCGGCTCGACGCGCTGCCGTTCGACGATGAGGCATTTCGAGCGACCATCGGCGCGGGCCCCCTCCAGGGCGAACAAGGCTTCTCTGTCCTGGAGCGGATCTGGACGCGACCGACCCTCGATGTCAACGGGCTGTGGGCTGGCTTCCAGGGAAAGGGGTCAAAGACGATCATCCCGGCCCACGCCCATGCGAAGGTCAGCATGCGCCTGGTGGCCGATCAAGACCCGCACGCGTTGTTCGCGAAGTTCACGGCCTTCGTGCACGAGATCAGCCCGCCGGGCGTTCGCGTCGACGTTCGGGAGCTCGGCACCGGGAAACCGGTCCGTACGCCGATCGACCATCCGCTGACCCGACAGGCGGCCCGCGCCATCGAGGCGACCTTCGGTACCACGCCTGTCTTCATTGGGGCCGGCGGATCGATCCCCGTCGCGGAGATGTTCGAGCATCAACTGGGCCTGACCGTCGTCCTTCTGGGTTTCACCAACCCGGACGACAATGCCCATGCGCCGAACGAATCCATGGTCCTGGCCAACTACGAGACCGGCATCCGGACCATCTGCGTCCTGTGGGACGCGCTCGGCACGGACGGGCTCGAGGGGTCTGGCGCCTGACCCATCTGCGATCTGCCGGCGGAGACCCGCTGCAGGCCCAGATGAAGCCGTCGTGTCCGGTGCTACGATGCTCCCTCCGGATCCAGCGGGGAGGAACAGTCAATCGTGACAACCGAGCCAGAGGCGCCACAACAGGAACCAGCTGCCACATGGCGGCTCGATAGCGCCACGGGCAGCATGGCGCCGCGGTCGGCCCTCGACGTCCTCGTCGATCTCAATGACAAGGTCGTCAGCGGACAGCTCGGCGAGTACCAGCCGGTTCCGCTCGGTCTGACGCCGCTGGACAAAACGATCGGTGGCGGCCTGCGCCCCGGTGAACTGCTCCTCATCGGTGGGGCGCAGGGGACGGGCAAGACCACGATGGCCCTGCAGATGGCCCGAAACGTGGCGGCCTCCGGCCAGGCGAGCGTGCTCTACCTCTGCTTTGAGCACGATGAGCCGTATCTCCTGAACCGGCTGATCGCCCTGGAATCCGCGCTCGCACACATGCCCCAGAAGACGGGCGCCATCAAGATCCAGGACGTGCGCAAGGAAATCATGGGCACCTGGGCAGCAGAAGGCGCCGAGGCCCCGAACCTGGCCAACAATCCACGCCTCCGACCGTCGCTCGATCGGATCGCGCGGTATGGCCAGAACCTGTTCCTGCTGCGCGGGTCGGCCACGGCGAGCACGATCGACAACATCCGGCATCTGGTACAGGGGTTCCGCGAACTAGCTGGGGACAAGCGACTCCTTGTCATCGTGGACTACCTCCAGAAAGTGCCCCAGATCCCGGAGCCGATCTCCGAGACCGAGAAGATCACATTCGTGGTGAATGGCCTCAAGGACATCGCCCTGTCCGAGGGCGTTCCGATGATCGCGATCGTTGCGGCCGACAAGGAAGGCCTCAAGGCGTCGCGCCTGCGGAACTTCCACCTGCGCGGCTCCTCGGCGATCAACTACGAGGCCGACATCATCCTCATCCTCAACGACAAGTACCACATCGTGGCCAAGGTCAATATCGAGTTCAACCCGTACCAGGCGCAGCGGTTCCGCGACTGGGTCATCGTTTCGGTCGAGAAGAATCGGGGCGGGCAGGACAACGTGGATCTCGAGTTCGAAAAGCACTTCGAGTATTCGTGCTTCGACCCGAACGGGCGGACCGTCCAGGAGAAGTTGATCGAGGAGCGCCTCTACAACGACTGACCTGGGGGCCCGATCCGGCCCGAGGCGGTATCGTCCAGCGTATGCATACGGACGAGCAGTTCCCCAGGGTCATCGAGGTCGTGGTCGAGATCCGGCGCGGTAGTCGCAACAAGTACGAATTCGATGAGCACGCTGCCGTCTTCCGCCTCGATCGGGTCCTGTCATCGGCCGTCTACTACAACTTCGACTACGGATTCATTGAAGGCACGAGGGCCGATGACGGCGACCATACCGACGCGCTGCTGATCATCGACGAACCGACATTTACCGGCTGCCACGTCTGGGCGCGCCCGGTCGGCGTCCTCGAGATGCGGGACGAGAAGGGCGCCGACTACAAGGTCCTGTGCGTAGCCGAGGGAGACGCCCATCAGGCGCACATCGAGCGCCTGGACCAGATCCGCCCGCATCGCCTCGTCGAGATCGAGCACTTCTTCGAAACCTACAAGCTGCTCGAGGACAAGACCGTCGAGGTTCTCGGCTGGCGCGATCGCGAGCGGGCGCTCGACATCCTTCAGGCCGATCGCGACACCTGGCTGCGTGAGCAGGCTGCGGGCGCTCCTTGAGGAACGCAGACCGGTCAAGAACTTGATAGCTCCAGAGCGCCACGGGCGCCCGCCGCTGGGAAATCGAGACGTCCCGCGCCTGTTCGTCGCGGTGCCCATCCCGCCCGCGATCTCGATCCGCATCGGCGACCTGGTGGCCGACGTCCAGCGCGCGCTCGGATCAGCGGGACAGCGCGTCCGCTGGGTGCAGATGGAGGGGCTCCACGTCACGCTTCGCTTTCTCGGGCCAACGCCAGCAAGCCAAGTCGAAACGGTTGGCCAGGCCGTCGAACGGAGCGCCGCGGCCGCTGGCGGACCGTTCGAGATCCGTGTCGGCGGCGCCGGAACGTTCCCGGAGCCAACGAGACCCCGCGCACTCTGGCTCGGCATCCGGTCCGGCG
The DNA here is from genome assembly GCA_032128175.1 of Chloroflexota bacterium. Taxonomy (GTDB): domain Bacteria; phylum Chloroflexota; class Limnocylindria; order Limnocylindrales; family CSP1-4; genus UBA5189. Next base: position 5,842 of record JAQBHC010000015.1, read on the forward strand.
CCACAGAGCTCGGACAGCTGTCCTCCGCGTTGACGAGGGAGCTCGGCTCGGCCGGCTGGGACCTCGACGAGCGCCCATTTCGCCCGCATCTGACCATCGCCCGGACCGACGGCGTCCATGCGGGCGCGGACGCCGGGAGCCGGTTGATCGTCGCTGCCGCGGAGCTGGACCTCCAGTTCATCGCCGACGAGGTTGTCCTGTACCGGAGCCACCTCGGGCGCGGCCCCGCTCGCTACGAGGCACTCCGGACGGTCAGCCTGGGCTGACCCACGGCCGCCCGACCCCGGGTCGGACGCGCGCTTGGCTGTGAGGCGGACGCGTGCTCGGCGGGTCGCGCCACAGAAGCGCTACGATCGAACCATTGACACTGCTTTGGGGACCCAGATGCCACGGATTGTTTGTCGGACCTGCGGCCGCGAGGTTTACGCCACCGCGCCGGTCGAGCACCTGTTCGACGAGGAACGTCGCTGCCCACGCTGCGGAGCGCAACTTCAGGCCGATCGCCGCGCGGACGACCGACGGGTCGCGAATCGACGGGCCAACCCGCCGGCAGCTCCCGGGGCACCCGATGGCGCGGAACACCGGGCCAAGGAGCGCCGCCGCGAGCAACGACGCCGGAAAGAGGGTGGCAACACGCGGCGCGCCGACGGCTGGCTGGAGTGACGGGTAACCCGCCCGCGTCGATTTCCTTCCTTGGCTTCGGGCTCATCGGTGGCTCGATTGCCCGGGCCCTCGCGCCTGGCGGTGTCGATGGCGCCGCTGCCTTGTCGCGTCCTCGGCTGACGGCCTGGACGCCGACCGGCGATGGGCCGCGAGCGGCGGTGGCTGATGGCGTGATCGATCGAGCAGCGGGCGATCCGCATGGAGCGATCGACGGCGCGGACCTGATCGTGATCGCGGCGCCGCCCCTCGAGACGATCGACTTGATCCGGCAGCTCGGCGCAGATCTTTCCGGCAGCCTCGCGCCCGGCGCCTTGGTCACCGACGTTGCCAGCACCAAGGGCGCGGTGATGGCCGCCGCGGCTGCCTCGGGCGTGCGCTTCGTCGGCGGTCATCCGATGGCGGGCCTCGAAACCTCCGGCTACGCGACGTCACGAGCCGACCTGTTTGTCGATCGCCCGTGGGTTGTCGTGACACCAGATGGCGAGTCTGCCGATTTCGGGGCGCCGGTCCGCTGGCTCGCGGCGGCCTGTCGGGCCCGTCCGCTCGATCTTGCGGCAGTGGAGCACGACGCGGCGACCGCGGCCGTGAGCCACCTTCCACTCGTGCTCGCGGCCGCGCTCGTCGAGGCCGTCTCGGGAGGAAACGCGTCGTCCTGGCCGCTGGCCAGTTCGCTGGCGGCCTCCGGCTGGGCGAGCGCCACCCGGCTCGCCCGTGGGGACGCTCGCATGGGCGCCGGGATCAGCGCCACCAATGCCTTGTCGATCGCTGATGCCCTGCGCGCCTACCGCGACGCGATCGATTCCTGGCTTCTGGCGCTCGAGCGTGATCCAGCGCCGGATGCGGAGGCACTGCAGGGTCGCTTCGAGGCGGCTCGGGCGCTCCTGATCGCGGAGGACGAGGGTCGGTGACGCACGAGGAGCAGGTCCTCGTCGTCGAGCGATCCCTTCTGATGGGCGACCCGGGCTGGAACGGGATTCGGACGGCCGACCTCGACGCTTTCGAGGGGCTCGTCCGGCAGCACGGGCGATTCGTGCCGCGCGCCGCGGCCGAGGTCGATCGAAGCCTCAAGCAGGTCATCCCATACCTGGTCCTCCGCGACGGCGCGAGGTACTTTCTGATGCGCCGGACTCGAGCCGGTGGTGATGCTCGTCTGCATGACCGCAGCTCGATCGGCGTTGGCGGCCACCTCAATCCGGGGGATCACGACCTGGCTGGTGGTCTGGCGCGCGAATGGCACGAGGAGCTGATTGCCGAATTCGTCCCGGAGTTCCGGCTCGTGGGTCTGCTCAACGACGACTCGACCGATGTTGGGTCGGTCCACCTCGGCGCGATCTATGTCGCGGAGACCTCGGGCCGTGCGGTGGCAATCCGCGAAACGGACAAGCTCGAAGGGGTGTTCGCGACACCGGATGAGGTCCGAGCCACGGTTGACCGCATGGAGTCGTGGAGCGCGATCGCCTTCGCCTACCTCGGGAGCGCCGAGCGCGACTGACGCGTTTCGGGCAATTCCGAGCGGAATGCGATACTTCTCGCGGAGGTGCGTCAATGCACCGTCGATTCGTCCGTGCAATCTTCGCCGTCCCGCTGCTGATGGGCGTGCTCGGCCTCGCCGGGCCCGCGCTCGCCGTAAGCCACCGCGTCGTCGTCCTGCCCGCCACAGGAATCGTGGACAACGTCCTCGCCGGCTATCTGGCCGAGGGGATCGCGGCGGCCGAAGCGGACGATGCGGCGGCCGTCGTCATCCAATTGAACACCCCCGGCGGCAGCCTCGACTCCACCCAGAGAATCGTTTCCTCCCTGCTCGGAGCGAAGATTCCGGTGATCGTCTGGGTGGCGCCGGCCGGAGGGCGGGCCGCGAGCGCGGGCACGTTCATCACACTCGCAGCCAATCTGGCATTCATGGCTCCGGGCACCAACATCGGCGCTGCGTCGCCGGTTGGGGGCCAGGGTGAGGACATCGGCGGAACGCTTGGCGAGAAGGTTCTCAATGACGCCATCGCCAATATCACGGCGATTGCCGAGGCGCGCGGCCGCCCGGTGGATTGGGCCGTATCCACCGTGGCCGAAGCGAAGTCATTCCCCGCATCCGCCGCCGTGGCGATCGGCGCGGTTGACGGGATCGCCGACTCGATCGAAGACGTGTTGCGACAGGCGACCGGCACGACGCTGACGATTGACGGCGCGGAGCGGACGCTCGACCTCGTTGGATCTTCCCCGGACGAACTGGCCATGAATCCATTCCAGGCGTTCCTGCACCTGTTGTCGGATCCGAACATCGCCTTCCTCTTGTTCACCGTCGGGTTCTACGGCCTCTTCTTCGAGCTCCAGAACCCGAACTTCGTGACCGGGATTCTGGGTGGTCTGGCCATCATCCTGGCCTTCATCGGTTTCGGGAGCCTGCCGCTCAACGTGGCCGGCCTGTTGTTGATCGCCCTGGCGATCGTCCTCTTCGTCCTCGAATCGACGGTCACGAGCCACGGTCTGTTGACCGTGGCCGGCCTGGTTACATTCGTGCTCGGAGCTTCGGCGCTATTTACCGCGCCCGGAGACCCGACCGGTCCCTTCGTCGAGGTCGCGGGCCCGCTGCTCCTGACCATGACGGTGACCACCGGCCTGTTCATGTCCCTGATCGCGTGGTCGGCTGTCCGCAGCCGGCGCCTGCCCGGCAGCCCGGGGCTCGTCGGCGCAAGCGGCGGTGGACTCGCAGTCGGCGTGGCAGGGGTGGTCAGGCGTCCGCTCGAGCCGTCTGGGTCGATCTACGCCGGCGGCGAAGAGTGGTCGGCGCGGACTGCTGAGTCGGGAACTCTGGAACGGGGCCAGCCCGTGCGCGTCGTCGCAATGGATGGCCTGACGGCCATCGTCGAGTCGGACGAGTCATCAGCTGTAGAATCGTAGGAAAGTGAGAGGGGAGCCGCATGGAACTGCCAATCGCAGCCGCGATCACCGGGTTTCTCGTAGTCGTCGCGCTCATCATCGTCTACCTGTCCGTTCGGGTCGTCCAGCAGTACGAGAAAATGGTTGTCTTCCGCCTGGGCCGGACGAGCGAATTGATGGTCCGCGATCCGGGCCTCCGCTTCCTCGTCCCGATCATTGACCGACCGGTCAAGGTCGACATCCGTGAGCAGTTCATCGAGGTTCCCAGCCAGACCACGATCACGAGGGACAACGCGCCGATCAACGTGGACTTCCTGATCTACTGGCGGATCAGTGATCCCCTGAAGAGCGTGGTCAACGTCGTCAACTTCCCGGGGGCCCTCCAGGGCGTCGCCACGACGACGCTCCGTGCCGTCATCGGCGACATCCTCCTCGACGAGGTGCTCTCCAAGCGCGAGCAGATCAACGAGGTCCTCAGGGTCAAGCTGGACGAGGTCACCGAGCGCTGGGGCGGCAAGGTGACGACGGTCGAGATCCGCGAGATCACCCCCCCGCGCGACGTCCAGGACGCCATGAACCGGCAGCTCTCGGCCGAGCGCACGCGGCGCGCTGTGATCACGGAGTCGGAGGGCAATCGACAGGCGGCCATCAACGTGGCCGAAGGCCAGAAGCAGTCGGAGATCCTCAAGGCCGAAGGCGACCGACAGGCAGCCATCCTCCGGGCCGAAGGGTTCAGCGAGGCACTGACGCGGATCTTCTCGGCCGCCCAGGGGATCGACCAGAAGACGATGGCCCTCCAGTACCTCGAGGCGCTGAAGGCGCTCGGAGCCAGTCCGTCTACCAAGTTCGTCATCCCGACGGAGTTCACGCGCCTGATCGAGCCGTTCACAGGCTATCTGTCCAAGGGCATGGGCAGCGGCGAAGCGGCCGCCAAATAGGCTTGCTGCATAGCGCGGGTGGGTCGCGAAATCCGCGGCCCGCTCGATATACTCGCGCTGCCCGAACACGCAACACGATGACAACCCGAGCCGTCGCACGCATCGATGGGGGAGCCCTGCCCGTATGACCAAGATCCTCGTCGTCGACGACGACCAGAACGTTCAGCGACTCCTCCGGGTGACGCTCAGCCAGGAGGGCTACGAGGTCCTCGTCGCCGGTGATGGCCCGGAGGGTCTGCGCCTCTGGCAGGCCGAGTCTCCAGCCCTGATCCTGCTCGACGTGACCCTCCCGAAGCAGGACGGCTACGAGGTCGCGACGCGGATTCGGGAAGTGGAAGGCAGCGGGGCGCACGTCCCGATCATCATGCTGACGGCCGAGAAGGATGTCGCCCAGAAGGTGCGCGGTCTGCGCGCCGGCGCTGACGACTACTTGGTCAAACCGTTCCATCAGGCCGAACTGCTGGCCCGGATGAAGAGTCTGCTCACGCGCTTCACGCCCCGCGAAGCGGGGACGACCCGGCCCCCGCTTGGAAAGCTGCTCGCCTTCTACGGCGCGACAGGCGGCGTCGGGACGACGACGATCGCGATCAATACGGCGATCGCCCTGCATGCGGAACATGCCCGGCGCGTCGCCCTCGTGGACGCCGTCCTCCAGTTCGGTGACCACCGGGTCTTCCTCGACCTCGGGAACGACCGCAAGAGCATCTCGGAGCTCGTTTCGGCCCCGTCCATCGATGCCGACCTGATGGCGTCCGTCCTGGTCAATCACGATTCCGGTATCGATCTCCTCCTGGCGCCGCCCACCCCTGAAGAGGGGGATGCGATCCACGAGAACCAGATGACCGAGGCGATCAGGGTCCTGCGGACGATGTACGACTACGTGGTCGTCGACGTCGAGAAACGGCTTGGGGACCTGACCCTGTCCGTGCTCGACCACGCGGACCAGATCTTCATCGTCATGACGGCCGACCTGTCCTGTCTGAAGAACGTGCGCCTCGCGCTCGAGGCGCTCGGGCGGATCGGCTACGAGAAGTCGAAGGTCAAGCTGTTGCTCAACCGCTCGAACGCGTTCACCGGCATCAGCGTCCAGGCTGCCGAGGGCGTTCTCAAGCGTGAGTTCGAGCACAAGATCACGAACGAATACCGCATTGCCATCAGCGCCCAGAATTCGGGTGCCCCGTTCTCGTTCACGAAGCCGGATTCTCCGCTCGGGCGAGAGATTGCGCAACTGGCGGGCGTCATCGATGCCGCGGAGTCCGGGACCGCGAAAGCGAAGTCAACCGCGAAGGCGACCGGCCGCTAAGGGACCAAATCCCGGCGCGCATGCCCGCGTAACCGGCGGGTAAGCGACCGCCACTACGGTGCCGGGGTGCTGGCTACGCTGCTCTCCGCCACCCTCCTGGGCCTTGAAGGCCGGCCGATCCGCGTCGAAGTGGACGTGGCACCTGGCCTCCCCGGGTTCACCATCGTCGGACTGGCCGACGTTGCCCTGCGCGAAGCGCGGGAACGCGTACGCGGCGCGCTCAGGAACGCCGGGTTCATCTATCCCGCGCGCCGGATCACGGTCAATCTGGCCCCGGCCGACATCCCCAAGGCCGGCGCGTCGATGGACCTGGCGATCGCGATCGGGATGCTGATGGGGTCGGAGCAGTTCAAGGCGGCGAGCGGGCGGGTCGCATTGATCGGCGAACTGGGACTCGGCGGCGAAGTCAGGTCAGTTGCGGGCCTGCTCCCTATGCTCGCCGCACTGGCGCGCCGCGGTGTGCCGCGCGTGCTTGTCCCGTTCGACGCAGCGGCCGAGGCTCGCCTGGTTGGTGCCATCGAGGTTGTCCCGTGTCGCAACCTTGCCGACGCCGTCGAACAGCTGCAGGTACGCCGCCGGCGCCCGCTCACGACGCCGGGGCGGGTGGCCCTGTCCGATCCGGCCACCGCTCTGGATCCGCTTGGGCCAGTCGCGACTGGCGACTCCCTTCGATCCGCATGGGCACCGCTGCCATTTCCTGACCTGTCGGAGGTGCGCGGCCACGCTGCCGCGCGGCGCGCCCTCGAGGTCGCCCTGGCCGGCGGGCATGGTCTCCTGCTCATCGGGCCACCGGGTGGTGGCAAGACCCTGCTCGCTCGCACGATCCCTGGGCTCGTGCCGCCGCTGGATGACGACGCGGCGCTCGCGGCAACGATCGTCGCCTCGGCCGCAGGTGAGGGGCCCATCGAGGCGCTTGTCAGGACCGCCCCATTCCGGGCCCCACACCACACGAGTTCGTACGCGGCCATGGTCGGCGGAGGACCTGGACTCAGCCCCGGGGAAGTGACCCGCGCAGACCACGGAACCCTCTTTCTCGATGAGCTGCCAGAATTCGATCGGGATGTCCTCGAGGCGCTTCGACAGCCGATCGAGGATGGTCGGGTCACGATCGCCCGAGCGTCCCGGAGCGTGACCTTTCCGGCACGTTTCCAGCTCGTCGCTGCGATGAACCCATGTCGCTGCGGGTACGCGGGAAGCCCCGGATGCCACTGCCCGAAAGGGGCAGCCGAGCGCTACGTGGGCCGAATCTCCGGGCCGCTCCGCGATCGCATTGACCTGTGGGTCTGGATGCCCACCGTGAGCCCCGCGTCGATGATGCACAGCTCTGAACCCGAGGCGTCAGCCATCGTTGCGACGCGGATCGCGGCTGCCCGCCTGATCCAGTCGGGACGCCGGTCGGGCCTGCTCAATGCGCGGGTGGGCGCGCGGAGCCTGCGGGAGAGCTGCGGACTGACGGACGCGGTCCGCGCACGCGTAGTTGCTCTCGCCGACACCGAGCGGCTGTCCGGTCGCGGTACCGACCGCCTGTTGCGTGTTGCCCGGACGATCGCGGATCTCGATGGGTCGCCGAACGTCGCTGTCGCCCATGTCGAGGAAGCGGCCAGCTGGCGTGCACCGGCTTCGCGGTCGCCGCTCGCGCTGGCAAGCTGACGATGCTCGGCGTCGGGCGGCATGGACCCGTCGGGCCAGAACGACTGGTCGGCGACGCGGCTGCTTCTGGAGAACCAGAGGGGCGCGACCCGGACCGACGGCAAGGAGGTCCGCCTGGTGCCGGCCGGTCCGGGCTGGCCGAGCGTGACGCGCTCGCGGTCCTCGCGGCGGCGGACGGCCTAGGACCCGTCACGATGGAGCGGCTGGTCCTGGCCATCGGAAGTGCCGGCGAGATCCTCGCGATGGCCCGCGAACGACAGGGGATCGCAGCGCTCCGGGCCGCCTGTGTGGACCCGGGCAACCGGAGCTCGCTGACGCAGTCCGCGGCCGCCGCCCTTGCTGTCGTTGCGCAGGATCCGGCGTCCGTGCTGGACGCCATGCAGGCCGTCGGAGTTCACGCCGTAGGGATTGACGACCCCAGCTATCCCGCGCGCCTGCGACTGATCGAGATGCCCCCGCGGGTCCTGTTCGTGCGTGGGTCGGACGCAGCACTTGATAGCGCCGCGTCCGTGGCTGTGGTGGGCACCCGCCGCCCATCGGACCTCGGGCGTCGAACTGCGGCCCGGATCGGCGCCGCACTCGCCCGAGCCGGCGCGCTCGTCGTCAGCGGTCTCGCCATCGGTATCGATGGCGCCGCGCATGCGGCCGTCGTCGAGGCCGGAGGACTGACCGTCGCCGTGATCGGCGGTGGCCATGGCCGGCTCTCGCCTCCGTCGCACGACCGACTGGCGGCCGCCATCATCGAGGGCGGGGGGGCCGTGATCTCCGAGCATGCGCCTGCTGTCATGCCCTCGAAGGGCACGTTTCCGCGCCGCAATCGCGTCATCAGCGGTCTTGCCGATGCTGTCGTCGTGGTCGAGGCAGGGGCGCGCAGTGGCGCACTCCTGACCGCCGCCTGGGCGCTCGAGCAGGGCCGTGAATGCTTCCTCGTCCCGGGAACGATTGAGTCGCCGGAGTCGGCCGGCTGTCTGGCCTGGCTACGCGATTACGGCGGCGTGGCCCGTATCGTGGCCGGCGTTCCGCAACTGCTCGAGGATCTCGGTCTCGCCGTGACCGGGGGAGATCCGCCCGACGGCCGTTCCAGGCAGGACCGCGGCTCCATGGTGCCACCCGATCTTGGCGCGCGAGGCCCGTCGATCGAGGCGATTGCGTTCGAGCTGCCGGAGCGAGAAGGTTCGCTGCTGCGGGCCATTGCCCGCGGGGCAGCCACACCAGACGAGATGGCCGCAGTCACGCGCTTGCCGATCGGCGCGGTCCTGGGCGGTCTGACGGTCCTCGAGGACCGGGGTGCCATCGTGGCGCAGTACGGTCGGTTTCGGGTCCATGATGGCGCCTGGCAATAGGCGCGGACGTGACCTAGGAGTGGCCGCGGATCGTGCGCGAGGAAGGGACGTATCGGGGGGCCCGAGCCCTCGGCCGTGCTATTCTGCCGCCGGCCGCGCTGGTGCGGCTGGCGACCCTGGTTGCCGCTGCCCCGATGCTCGAATCAGGAATCTGTCGTATTGCTGAAGTTCCTCTCGGCCGCGCTGTCGGTCCCAATACTCGTCGTCGTGTACGCGGGATCCCTGATCCAGCGCGCGCGAGTGCAGCGGCTGCCCGTCGTCATCGTGGTGTTCCTGATGAGCGTCGTGCTGGTTGCCGGCGCTGTTCGCCCAACGCCGACGACCGGAAAGGCGCCGACTCAGCCGACAACAATCGCCGCGTCGGAGTTCAGGACGCAGATCGTGACCGGCGAGTCCCCGACGGCCCCGATCGTGATCACGTTTCCGACGGCGATGAACCCCGCCAGCGTCGAGCAGCTCCTCGGCGTCGTACCGGCGACCGCTGTCTCGTTCAGTTGGGATCCCTCCGACACGCTCCTGACCGTTTCGCCCCTCGAGGCCTGGGCCACCAGCACATTCCATACCGTGACCATCGAGCCCGGAGCTCTGGATGCCACGGGACGCCCGATCGAGGCACGGATCCGCTCCGCGTTCCTGACTCGGGCAGCCGTCAGTGGCGCCATCACGTCGACCGAACTGTTCGCGGGCGAGGCAACGGCATCGAGCCGCTTCCGGATCGCCTTCACGGGCCCGGTGGATCTCCCGTCGATCGCGTTCATCATCGAGCCATCCCTTGGCGGCCGGCTGGGGACCGCTTCGGACAGCACGGATGAAGCCCCAATCCTCGAGTACGTTGCCGATGCCCCGCTATCAGCCGGCGTGACGTACGCCGTCAGGCTGCATCCGGACGCGCGCGATGCCGATGGAGCCCCGATCTCCGCGGCCAGTGCCTCGATTCGAACCGCAGGCGCGCCCGCCGTGGTCCGCTTCCGCCCGGTCGTCGGGTCGACTGATGTTGCGTGGACCCAGATCCTGTCGGTGCGCTTTAGCGAGCCCATGGATCGCGCCTCGACCGAGGCTGCGTGGAGTGCCGTCGAGGGGGACAAGGCCGTTGCCGGAAAGTTCAGCTGGGCCGAGGCGGACACCGTGCTCGTCTTTGACCCGACCGCAGCCCTCGGGTACGGCCAGAAGGTAACCCTGAGTGTCGGGAGCGCCGCCATCTCCAGGGCCGGTCTGGCCATTGGCGCCCCGGCATCGGCCACGTTTACCTCGGCGAATCGCCCCGTGACCCCCAAGGCGCCGACGACGAGCAGCAGCAGCGCACCCAAGAGCATCGGCGGAAGCACCTGGGCCGCCGTCGAGGCCTACTACCTCAAGCTCATGAACTGCACCCGTCAGGGTGGGATCGTGACCTCCAGCGGGAGCTGCTCGAGTCCCGGAGGCCGCGACGTCGCGGCCCTCTGGCAGGACACGGGAATTACCTCGGCCGTCGCGCGCCCGTACGCAAAGAGGCTCGCGGTCAATAATCTGTGCACCCATTTCTCCGGCGGCGACCCGGGGGATCGGCTACGAGCAGCGGGGTACACGAGCTTCACGTGGGCCGAGAACATCGGATGCCGGAGTGGGGATCCATCCGCGGCAGTCCTCGGGTCGCATCTCTTTTTCCAGAGTGAGGCTTCGTACAGCGGCGGTCACTACGTCAATCTCATGAACGCCGCCTACGATCGGGTCGGCATCGGCGTCTGGGTCTCCGGCGGCCGTGTTCGCCTGGTGGTGGACTTCTATCGCCCCAGCTGAGGGCGACCCTGCCGACCAATCTCGGATCTCGGATCCCCGATAACGGGGAGGTGTGGTGTCGGTGGCTATACTCCCGGCCATGCCCAAGCACCTCGTGATCGTGGAGTCGCCGGCCAAGGCGCAGACAATCGAGCGCTACCTCGGCGACGACTATCGTGTTCTGGCCTCATACGGCCACGTGCGCGACCTGCCCGAGAACCCCGGCAAGGGCAAGTTCGGCGTTGACGTGGACAACGGGTTCGCGCCCGAATACGTGATCGCTGAGGACCGGCGCAGGCACGTTGACGCCATCGCGCGTGCTGCCAAGGCATCCGAGCTCGTCTACCTGGCGACCGATCTCGACCGCGAAGGTGAAGCGATCGCGTGGCACGTGGCAGAGGCCGCCGGCGTCCCGGCGTCCAAGACGCGTCGGGTCACGTTCTCCGAGATCACCGAATCGGCCATTCACGAGGCGTTCAAGCACCCGCGCGCCATCGATACGGACCTCGTGGATGCGCAGCAGGCGCGTCGGATCGTTGATCGGCTCGTGGGCTACACGCTGAGTCCGCTGATCTCGCGCAAGGTTCGGGGTGGACTGTCGGCCGGCCGGGTCCAGTCGGTTGCGGTCCGGCTGGTGGTGGAGCGGCATCGCGAGATCGAGGCCTTCACGGCGCGGGAGTACTGGACCCTCCGGGCGGCGCTGCAGACCGAGGCTGGCGACCGTTTCGAGGCAGATCTCGTACGCATCGACGGGGCTCCGATGGACGTCGCCGATGAGGCCACCGCGAACCGGCATGTGGAGGCCCTCCGAGGCACGTCCCCGCGGGTCACGAGCGTCGGCACAAAGACGCAACAGCGCAGCCCGGCCCCACCGTTCACGACATCGACCCTCCAGCAGGAGGCCAGCCGGAAACTCGGCTTCAGTCCCAAGCGGACGATGTCCGTTGCCCAGCGCCTGTACGAAGGCGCCGACACGCCGGATGGGCATGTTGGACTGATCACCTACATGCGGACGGACTCGACGGCGATTGCCAGGACCGCCATGGACGAGGCGCGCGGTGTCATCAGCGGTCGCTTCGGCGCCGAATACGCGATGCCCAAGGGGCGCGTCTACAAGACGAAGGCAAAGGGCGCCCAGGAGGCGCACGAGTCGATCCGTCCGACGAGCTTCGCCCGCGACCCAGACTCCGTCGCCGGATCGCTCAAGCCCGAGGAGCTGCGTCTCTACCGCCTGATCTGGCAGCGGGCACTGGCCTCGCAGATGGCCGCGAAGGCGCTGGAGACGACGACCGCCGAGTTGACCGAGGGCCCGTACCAGTTGCGCGCCACGGCGACCCGAACGCTGTTCGATGGATTTGCCAGGGTCTATACCGAGGGCCGTGACGACGGCGCTGAGGACGAGACAGAGGCCCGCCTGCCGGCGCTGCAGGAAGGCGACACGGTCTCCGTTACCGAGGTCGAACCTACCCAGCACTTCACCGAGCCACCCCCTCGCTTCACCGAGGCATCGCTCGTGAAGGCCCTCGAGGAACACGGAATTGGGCGCCCATCCACCTACGCAGCGACCCTGTCCACGATCGTCGATCGCGGGTATGTCCGGATCGAGGAGCGCCGCCTGTATCCGGAGCTGGTCGGTGAAATCGTGACCGACCTGCTCGTCGAGCATTTCGGCGACTACGTCGATCTTGCATTCACGGCGCGGATGGAGGAGGAACTCGACGAGGTCGCGCGCGGCGAGCGCCAGTGGGTGCCGCTCCTTGAGAAGTTCTACGGACCACTGCGGGACCGGGTCGCCGAGAAGCGACGCGAGCTCAAGCGCGCTGACTTCACGACCGAAGCATCCGACGAGGTCTGCTCACTGGGCCATCCGATGGTCGTCCGTCTCGGGCGCAATGGCCAGTTTCTGGCCTGCAGCCTCTACCCGGAGCACAAGGAATCACGTCCGCTCCCCGGCGACGAGGCGCCGCCGATGCCTGGAACCGGCGAGCCGTGTCCGAAATGTGGTGAAGGAGTCCTGGCTTCGAAGCGGGGCCGATTCGGCCCCTTCGTCGGGTGCTCGAGGTACCCGGACTGCGACTTCATTCAGCGTGATGGACCGCCGCCGCCGGACCAGCTCGCGTTCGAAGTCGTTTGCCCGAAGAACGGGGACGGTCATCTCGTGGCGCGCCGCGCGCGGAAGTCGGGCAACGTCTTCTGGGGATGCTCCGCCTATCCCAAGTGCGATTTCACGACCAACCACGAGCCGCTCGGCGCCGTCCACGACGTTGACGGGGGACTGGTCGCGCGACGCGAGGCAGGGGCCATCTGTCTGGGCTGCGGTGCGCCGATCGAACTGCCGTCCGACGCGGCCTCGGTGGTGGGGAGCCGCCTGGCCGGAGGCGCCCCGGATCCTGCCGCGATTGCGCCCAGACGCGCCCGCGGTGGTGCGGGGCGGAGCGCGGCCCGGGGTGGGTCCGGCGGCGGCCGCGGGACTCGCGCCAGCGCCGCGAAGACGCGAAGCGCTTCGGGCCGGCGCCCTGCCCTCGGCGGCACGCGGACCGGCGGCGACAGCAGCTCGGCGTGAGCGCCACGGCCGGCTCGCCGGTGGCGCTCGACCGCTTTCTGCGATCCCTTGCGGCTCGCGACGCATCCAGTCACACCCAGCGCGCGTACCGGACGGCGGTGGGCGCCTATCTCGAATGGATGGCCGAGCGCGATGTTGATTGGCGGACGCCCGCGCGGAGTGACCTGAGGGCGTATCTGGCCCGCCTGACGACGGTGAACGCGCGATCGTCGGTTGCGCAGCGCCTGGCCGCCATCCGCGCCTTCCATCGCTACGCGGCGCGGGACGGACTGGCTGCCGGCGACCCGTGGGGCGCGATCGCGACGCCCCGACTGCCACGTCGACTGCCGCGCGTCCTGGAACTCCAGCAGGTCGAGCGCCTGCTTGCCGCCGTCGACGCGGACCTCGCGGCCGCAGCCGAGCGCGAACCAGCGGCGGTGGCTCCCGCGACCGCCCTGGCCCTGCGGGATCGGGCACTCATCGAGGTGGCCTACGCGGCCGGACTCCGGATCAGCGAGCTTGCGGCAGCGGATCTGGGATCCCTTGAGCTCCGGCGGGGCGAGCTGCGGGTCATGGGCAAGGGTCGCAAGGAGCGAATCGGTTTGCTCGGACGGCCGGCCCGGGCTGCGCTCGCGGCATACCTGGAAGAGGGACGCCCGGTGCTCCTGGCACGCCGGCAGACACCGGGATCCGAACCACCCGAGGTGTTCCTCAACCATCTCGGGGACGCGATCGGCGTTCGGGGCCTGCGCTTCCGGATCGACCGCCTGTGCCGGCGAGCGGGCTTGCCGGAAGGTGTCTCGCCCCATACGCTGCGCCACTCATTCGCGACCCACCTGCTGGAGGGCGGCGCCGATTTGCGAGTAGTTCAGGAACTCCTCGGACACGAAAGTCTGGCCACGACGCAGGTCTACACGCATGTCTCGCCGGCACGGCTCCGAGCCGTCTACCGAACCGCCCACCCCCGCGCGATGCGGGCGCCCGACGGTCCCGAGGTGACCCCAGCGTGAGCGTGGTCGGCGACGACGACCCGAACGCCCATGGCGTCGTCAGCCCTTCGACGGGCCTGCTCCGTGCCGGGGTGCTGTTATCCGGGGCGTTTCTTGTCTCGCGGCTCCTCGGATATCTGCGCACCGTCGTGCTGGGCACGACGTTCGGCGCCGGGGCGGAGCTCGACGCGTTCTTCGCCGCCTTCCGGCTGCCCGATCTGATCTTCCAGTTGGTGGCGGCCGGGGCCATGGGGTCGGCGCTGATCCCGGTTCTCGCCGGGCTCTTCGCCTCGGGCGAACGCGCGAGGGCCTGGAGGGTTGTGGCAACGGTGGCCAACCTGCTCCTGATCGTCCTTGTCGTCCTGGCCGTCGCGGCGTACCTGGCGGCGCCCGAGCTGGTCCGGCTGATGACGCCGGGCTTCGATGATGTTGCTCTTGCCAGGACCGTCGAGCTCACGCGGGTGATGCTGGTCGCGCCCGTAGTCCTGGCTCTGGGAGCGGTCGCGACGAGCACCCTCAACGCCGAGGGACGATTTGCGGCCGCGGCCATGGCGCCGATCGTCTACAACCTCGCGATCATCGGTGGCGCCGTCGTGCTGGGCCCCTCGCTGGGCGTCACCGGCCTCGCCATTGGCGTCGTCGTCGGCGCGTTCGGCCACCTCGCAATCCAGGTTCCGGCGGTCTGGCGGCTCGGATTTCGGCCGCGCATCGGGCTGGACCTCGGCGACGAGGCGGCACGGCGAGTGGCCGTGCTGCTCGGTCCCCGGGCGCTCGGTCTGGGCGTCTCGCAGCTCACCTTCCTGGTCATGACCGCGCTCGCATCATCGCTGGGTGAAGGCGCCATCTCGGCGTATGCCATCGCGTTCGCCGTGCTGCAGATCCCGCTCGGGGTGATCGGCGTGCCGCTCGGGATCGTGATCTTTCCGACCCTCTCGCGCGAGCACGCCCTCGGTGCGACCGCGACGTACGTCGGGCTGGTGACGCGTTCCCTTGGCCTGATCGCCTTTGTCATGCTCCCGATCACGGCCCTGGGGATCGCCCTGCGCTCGCAGGTCGTTGCGCTCCTTTTCGGATACGGACGCTTCGACCTCGAGGACATCGACCGAACCGCCGCCACGCTCGGCCTGTTCCTCCTCGGACTGACGGCTCACTCCGCGATCGCGATCCTGGCGCGGGCGTTCTACGCTCGGCAGGACACCCGCCGTCCGGTTGCGGCTGCCATCCTCGCGGTGGCCGTCAACACCAGCCTGGGCGTGATCCTCGTAGGGTCGCTCGGGCTGCCCGGACTGGCCCTGGCCATTGCCGTCGCGGCCTGGATCGAGGCGGCCGTTCTGCTCCTGATGCTCGGGCGAAGCGTCCGCGCGTTCGATACCGGCAGCCTGCTGGCGGCGCTCGGTCGGGCGATCCTGGCCGCTGGCGCCGCCGGAGCCGCAGCAGCGGGAGCTGTCGTCCTGCTCGGTGAGGTCGTGAGCCCGATCGCCGCTCGACCGGTCCTCGTGGCGGGTATGGTCGCGGCAACGGCCGTCGGCGGTGGGGTGTACCTCGCCATCGCCCGCGTGGCCGGAATGCCGGAGCTGGCCCAGCTGATGGACATCGTAAGGACGCGTGGTGGTCGACGCTGACACGGCGGCCGTAACGCCGACGGCCGCCGAGTGGGACGCCTTTGTGGATGCTGCGTCTCCGACCTCCTACCTCCAGCGCAGTGCGTGGGCCGTCGCGAAGGCGCCCAACGGCTGGCGAGCCGCTCGCTGGAGCAGCGGGCCGGGTGGAGCCGCGGCCCAGGTTCTGATTCGGCGCGTCAATCCAACGCCCTGGTCGATTGCCTACGCTCCCCGCGGACCCCTGGCGGCTGCATGGAATGAGCACACGGTCGCGGACTTCACGGAAGCGGCACGACACCGGCTGGCGAGCGAGCCAGGCCGTATCGCCTACCTGCGGATTGACCCAGCGCTCTGGCCTGAGGACCTGCAGGCAGCAGGCGACGACGATCGCGCCAGATGGCTTGGCGCCCGACTACACGCGGCCGGCTGGCGGCCGGCACCGGCGGTTCAGCCCAATGCGTCCCGGATCGTGGACCTGCGGCCCGGCGAATCGGTCGTCTGGTCCGGCCTGCGCAAGAAGTGGCGGCAATACGTCAATCGCGCCCGCACCGACGGCGTGCGAGTCGTCGAGGGTAGCGCTGAACGGTTGGCCGACTTCTACGCCATCTATCGCGAGACCGCGCACAGAGCCGGCTTCATCATCCGCTCCGAGCAGTCCTACCGGGATGTCTGGGCGGCCTTCCAGCATGACAACCTTGCGCGGCTGCTCTTCGCGGAACTCCCGGATGGCACGCCGGTCGCCACCCTGATGCTGTTGCGCTCGGGCGCGACGGTCACGGAGCCGTACGGAGGAGCCACGATGGCCGGCAGCGACCAGCGGGCAAACTACCTGCTCAAGTGGGAGGCGATGAAGCGGTCGAGGGAGGCCGGCGCCGAGGCCTACGACATGTGGGGACTGTCTTCGCCGGGGATCGCCCATTTCAAGGCCGGATTCGGGGGCCGCGAGGTGCGCTTCGCGGGGGCCTGGGACCTCGTCGTGGACCCAGTCGGCCGCGTGGCGCTGGACGGAGCTCGCCGCGTGCAGACATGGGTATCGCGCGTCCGCCACGGGCTCGATCCTCGCCACGGGGTCAGGGCCGATGGACGTGCAGGGCTAGAAGCCGTCGACGGGGACGGCGCGGCGTGACCACGTTTCGACCGGCCGACGCCCGCGAACTCGAGGCCTGGGACGACCTGACCGTCCATCCGGCCGGCGGGCAGGTCTTCCAGTCCCGCGCCTGGGCTGAGCATCGCCGCAGCACCGGCTGGGAGCCCGCGTTCCTGGTCGGCGATGACGGTTCCGCGGTCCTTGCGCTGGAGCGACGCTGGCCGATCCTCGGGAGCGGTTCGTGGTACCTGCCGCGCGGGCCGATCGCCGCGGGCAGTGTGCCGGCGATGGCCGCGCGGCTTGAGGGTGTGACCGCCTATCTCGCCGGGCGCACCGCCGATGTCCTGGCCTCGGACGCAGAGGTTCCGGCAGGTGCTGGCTATGAGGAGGCACTCACCGGGCTCGGATTCCGATCGATCGAGGAAATCCAGCCCTCGCGGCACCGGATGCGTCTGCGCCTCGGGCATGGGGCCGATGAGTTCGGGGTGCTGGGCGGCGTGGCCAAGGCGACTCGACAGCGCATCGGGCGAGCCGAGCGGGATGGTGTGCTCGTCGTCCGGCATGACGTACGCCAGCAGGAGGGAGAGGATGGGCCTGGTTTCGTGGCGCCGACCGAGCCGCTCGACGCCGCGCTCGGCCGCTTCTTCGATCTGCTGCTCGAAACCGGCGAGCGCCGCCAGTTCGCGCTCGGTCCCCGCGGTTCGTTCCTGAACTGGTGGCGATCGGCCCACCGCGCCGGACTCGTCGTCCACCTCGAGGCTTGCGATCGGAGCGGCATGCCGTTGGCCGGCCTCCTCCTGCATCGCCACGGTGGGCGACTATCCACCGCCTATTCGGCGGATCATGCCGAGTCTCGGCGTGATCATCCGGGGGTCTTCCATCTGCTCCGCTGGCGCGCGATTCAGCTCGCGATTCGAGAGGGCTGCGCGGAGATGGATCTGGGCGGCGTCGATCTCGCGGGCGCTCGGCGTCAACCCCAGCCGGACGACCCGATGTACGGCCTGTACGAACACAAGCGATCCTTCGGGGCCGAGTGGGTGGAGCAGGTCGGCGCCCACGAGCGGGTGCTCAGCCGATGGCGCTACAGCGCGGGCCGGACCATGCTCGGCGTCCGTCGCTTGGTGACGCGATGACCCGGCTGGACGTGCCCACGCCGAATGACCGGAGCGCGTGGGATGCCTTCGTCGCGAGCCGCCCGGAGGCCGACGTCCTGCAGTCCTGGGCGTGGGGCGAGGCGATGGCCGTAGCCGGGCAACGTCCGATCCGCCTGATGGCGGTCCGCGACGCCGGCACGATCGCGGGCGTGGCACAGGCGCTCGTCCGGCCGACGAGCTTCGGGCACACCGTGCTCTACGCCCCCCACGGTCCGATCTGGGAGCGCGACGCGGCCGACGGTGCGATGGTGCTGGCGCAGCTGCTCGACGGGCTGCGCCACGTTGCACGCACGGAGCGGGGAATCGTCGTCAAGGTGGATCCGGCCAGCGATCGCGTTGGTCCGGACGACACCGTCGCAGTCGCCGCCGCTCTGACCGATGCCGGCCTGCGGCGCGCCCGGTATGACCTGCAGGCGCGGACCACGCTGATCGCCGACCTGAGCGGTGACGAGGCGACCGTGGTGGCCCGCTGGTCAGCCGAGGCGAGAAACCTGGCCCGACGCAGCGCCCGCGAGGGGGTCGTCGTCGAGATCTCACGAACGGCAGATCCCGACAAGCTCCGCGAGGCCGCCGACGTACTGGGCGCGACGGGCCTGCGCGGCGGCTTCCGGACGCACGACATCGTGTTCCTGCAGCGGCTTGCCGCTGAGCTTGCTGACGCAGGCGGCTGGTTTCTCGGCACAGGACGGCTGGACGGGCGACCCCTCGGAGTCATGACCGTTGCCAGAACGGGTGATCGCGCCGCCTATCTCTACGGTGGAACACTGCGTGACGAGGTGAACCGTCACGCGAACCCGGGCTACGGAGTGATGGCCGCGATGATGGCCACGCTGGCGGCGGACGGGGTGCGCTGGCTTGACCTGTGGGGCGTCCATGACGCACGCGATCCCAAGGCAGATCCTTCCTGGGAGGGATTCTCCGCATTCAAGCGTCGGTTCGGGGGACGCGAGCTGCGTCACCCGGGGACCTTCGACCTGGTGGTGTCCGAGCCGTGGTACCGATTCCGCGATCTCCGAGAACGGCTGCGAGGCAGGCGATGAGCTCGACGGGCGACTCGGGTACGAGCGCGCACGCGACGATCACGGACCTGCTGCGTGCTGCGGAGCCGACGGCTGCAAAGCCACTCGACGGCCTCGTCACTCGGCTTCGTGGAGTCGGCGAGCGAGTGTCGGCCGAAGGCATGGCCGGCACCGAGGTCCGCGGCGTGACCGCTGACTCTCGGGCCGTGGTTCCAGGGGGTCTCTTCATAGCGATTCCAGGAGCCACGGCGGACGGGCATCAATTCGCGGCCGACGCAGTGCGCGCCGGCGCCGCCGCGCTCGTCGTGGAGCACCGGATCGCGGGGGTGACGATCCCGCAGATCGTCGTTGCGCACACTCGACCAGTGCTCGCCGAGGCTGCGGCGTGGTGGTACGGCGACCCGTCGCGCGAGCTCCGTGTCATCGGGATCACCGGCACGGACGGCAAGACCTCGACCGGCCTGCTGGCGGCGGCCGCGCTGACGTCTTCTGGGATCGCCACGGGCCTCGTCGGTACCGTCGCGACCCAGATCGGCGGCCGTCGAGAGACGAACGTTGAGCACGCCACGACGCCTGAGGCGCCCGCTCTCCAGCTCGCCCTGCGCGCGATGGTCCAGGCTGGCGATCAGGCCGCGATCCTCGAGACGACCTCGCATGCGCTCGTCATGGATCGGGTACGTGCCGTCACGTACGCGGTCGCGATCTTCACCAACTTGAGCCATGAGCACCTCGAGTTGCACGGCACGTTCGAGAACTACCGGGCCGCCAAGCGCCGGCTCTTCGAGGGACTCGCCGTAGACGGGCACGCTCCGTTCGGGGTGGGGCCGGCATGGCCGAGAGTCGGGATCGTCAACCTGGACGATCCGTCGGCCTCCACGTTCGCCGACGCTACGATCGAAGCCGGTGCGCGCCTGGTGACCTTCGGTGCCGAGGAGTCTGCAGACATCCGCCTCGTGACGGTCCGCGAGGAGCGAGGCGGACTCGGCGTTGATTACTCCCTCGCCGGCAGCCCTCGGCACGTCCGGCTGCAACTCGCCGGGCGTTTCAATGCCCACAACGCCCTCGCGGTCGTGGGGCTCGGATGGGCATTGGATCTGGATCCAGGCGCCGTGGAGGCCGGACTGGCGGGACTGGCCGTTGTCCCCGGCCGGATGGAACACGTAGCCCGCGGGCAGCCGTTCGATGTGGTCATCGACTACGCGCACAGTCCCGCGTCGCTGGCGCTTGTGCTGGACGAGCTCGGGCCGGTAGCTGCCGCCAGCGGCGGGGGGCTCATCGCCGTGTTCGGATCGGCCGGCGAGCGAGACGTGGAGAAGCGCTCACTCATGGGCCGAGTTGCCGCGTCGCGCTGCCGACATATCGTCGTGACCGACGAGGACCCGCGCGGTGAGGAGCCTGCGGCGATCGTGGCGCAAATTGCGGCAGCGGCCCGGAGCCGTGCAGGTCCTGGGCTGGAGGGCGTGGCCGAAATCCCGGATCGACGCGCCGCCATCGAGGCGGCGTTCCAGCTGGCCCGCCCGGGCGATGTCGTCGTGCTCGCCGGGAAGGGTCACGAGGCCTCTATCCTCTACGCCGACGGCCCTCGCCCCTGGAGCGAGCGATCCGCCGCCGAGGCGGCCCTCGCAGCGCTGGGTTGGGCCGACTGACCTCGCGGTAGACTGCGTGAACATGGTCGCCCCACGCACTCCCACCGACGCACCTGCTGGCCTGGGCGATCCGTCGCGTCCAAGACGCATAGGCGGTCGGGCCCTCTCGCGAGCGAACAGCGGCGCGGCGACCCCGTCGGTCAAGACACTCACAGCGCGCCTCCTCGCGGCGGCCCGTGTTCACAATCCACAGGCCGATCTGTCGGGGATCGAACGTGCGATCGAGATGGCCGTCGAGGCGCACGGCAACCAGGTGCGAGCGTCGGGCGAGCTGTTCGTCACCCATCCGATCGCCTCGGCCGAGATCCTTGCGGAACTCGGGATCGACCCGGTCGCGATCCAGGCCGCCGTTCTTCACGACGTCCCCGAGGACACCGAATACGAGCTGGCCGACATCGAGGAGCGGTTCGGACAGGAGGTCGCCCATCTCGTCGATGGCGTGACCAAGCTCGGCAAGTTCAGCACGCTGAGCCACGAGCAGCAGCAGGCCGAGAACATTCGAAAGATGTTCCTGGCCATGGCCGAGGACATCCGGGTCGTCCTGATCAAACTCGCCGACCGGCTCCACAACATGCGCACCCTTGCCGCCCTGCCGATCGAAAAACAGGGACGGATCGCTCGCCAGACACTCGAGATCTACGCCCCGCTGGCCGAACGGCTCGGGATCTGGCAGCTAAAGTGGGAGCTTGAGGACCTTTCCTTCAAGGTTCTCGAGCCAGAGCGCTTTCGTGAGCTTGCCAAGTTGCTCGACACCCGCCGCAAGGGTCGCGAGGGCTACATCGAGCGGGCGATCGCCGAGCTGGAACCCCGCTTGAAAGAAGCCGGCATTACCGGCGACCTCGAGGGCCGCCCGAAGCACATCTACAGCATCTGGAAAAAGATGCAACGCAAGAGCGCCGAGTTCGGCGAGATCTACGACGTCTACGCCATACGCATCCTGGTGGCGGACGTTCGCGAGTGCTATGCGGCCCTGGGCATCGTCCACGCGCTGTGGCGCCCGATCCCGGGTCAGTTCGACGACTACATCGCAGTTCCCAAGAACAACCTCTACCAGTCGCTCCATACCGCCGTGATCGCGATCGATGGGAAACCGCTCGAGATCCAGATCCGAACGCAGGCGATGCACCAGGTTTCCGAGGTCGGGATCGCGGCTCATTGGCGCTACAAGGAAGGATCCAGGTCGGATCGAGACTACGACGCCAAGCTGGCCTGGCTGCGCCAGCTCATGGACTGGCAACGAGACGTCGCCGATGCGACCGAATTCGTCGAGGGGATCAAGCTCGACATCTTCCAGGATCAGGTCTTCGTGTTCACCCCGAAGGGCGAGATCAAGGACCTCCCGGCCGGCGCGACGCCGCTCGACTTCGCCTACCGGATCCACACCGACGTCGGCCACCGGACCATCGGGTCCAAGGTCAACAACCGCCTGGTCCCGCTTGACTACCGCCTGAAGAACGGTGACATCGTCGAGATCGTCACGACCAAGGCAGAGCACGGACCGTCACGCGACTGGCTCAACCTCGTTCGAACCGGTCATGCGCGAGAGAAGATTCGGCAATGGTTCAAGCGCCAGGAGCGCGACGAGAACCTCATCCATGGGCGGGAGTCCCTCGAGCGCGAGCTGCGCCGGCTGGCTCGGACATCGATCGCGGCGATCGGTCCGGACCGTCTGCTCGAGGTGGCACGGGCCTCCAATCACGACACCGTGGACGACTTCCTGGCCGCGATCGGCTACGGGGCGGTCAGCGCGCAGTCGGTAGTCATGCGCCTCGGGGTCGCCGACGACACACACCTTCAGTTGCCGACCGTCGCACCACAGCTCCAACCGGCAAAGGCCGGTGGCGTTCGGGTCAAGGGCGTGGGGGACCTCCTGGTGCGCTTTGCCCGGTGCTGTCATCCGATCCCGGGTGATCCGATCCAGGGCTTCATCACTCGGGGCAAGGGCGTGACGGTGCATCTCCGGTCGTGTCCAACGGTCATCAATGAGCGCGAAGTGACCCGCCTGATCGGGGTCGAGTGGGAAGCGACACCGGCCCAGAGCTACCCGATCGCGGTCCGGGTGGAGGCCTACGACCGGACCGGGCTCCTGTCCGACATCACGCAGGTTGTGGCCGAGGCCAAGGTGAACATCCTGTCGGCCAGCGTGACCGTGGGACCCGACCACGTCGCCCTCGTGCGGGCCACGCTGCAGGTGGCGTCGGTCAGTCAGCTCGCCCGCGTCCTGGGACGCATTGAGCAGCTGAAGGACGTCCTTAGTGCGTCGCGCGATGTGGGCTGAGGTGCGCGCCTCGCGCCGCTAGACTGCATTCCATGCCCGCCTTCCGAGCGCCCCGTGGAACGCGCGACCTCCTGCCCGACGAGGCGGCCAGATTCCTGCGGTTCACCCGTGTCGCTCGCGACCTGGCGGATCGGTACGGCTACCGACCCATTGAAACGCCGCTGTTCGAGCAGGCGGCCGTCTTCGAGCGCGGGATCGGCGAGGTCACCGACGTGGTCGAAAAGGAGCTGTTCCGGCTCGCGCCACGGACCGAGGATGCCGAGGCGTGGGCCCTCCGTCCCGAGCCGACTGCCGGGATCGCCCGGGCTTATGTCCAGCATGGAATGCAGACCTGGCCGCAGCCGGTCCGCCTCGCCATGATCGGGCAGATGTTCCGTTACGACCGCCCGCAGGCGGGCCGCTACCGGGAGTTCTGGCAGTTCGACGTGGAAGCCATCGGTGATCCGGGCCCGGCCGTCGATGCCGAGATCATCGAGCTCGGTATGAGGTTCTACTCGGGGGTCGGCGTCACCGGCGTCGAGGTGCTCATCAATTCCATCGGCGATCCTGCCTGCCGCCCGGGATATCTCGAGGCACTCAGCCGCTACTACACGGGCGTGAGCGAGTCGCTGCCGCCGACCGAGCGGGACCGCCTGGGAAGAAATGCCCTCAGGTTGCTCGATTCGAAAGACCCGCAGATGGCCTCGATCAATGCCGCGGCGCCGCGCATCCCGGATCACCTGTGTGCTGCGTGTGGGGAGCACTTCGCCGGAGTCAGGGCGCACCTCGATGCCCTGGGTATCAGCTACCGGGTGGACCCGGGGCTGGTTCGAGGTCTTGACTACTACTCGAGGACGGCGTTCGAGTTCTACGTTGCCGGCCGAACCGGCCAGCAGCAGGCCCTCGGGGGTGGCGGCCGCTATGACGGTCTGATCGAACTGCTGGGTGGGCGCTCGACGCCCGGGATCGGGTTCGGCCTGGGACTCGATCGCGTGGCGCTGGTGCTCGACGAGCAGGGAGCATCGCCCGACGCCGGTGATCTCGAGGCCCCCGACGCCGTTGTCGTATCGGCCGATCCCGCCGATACCGTGAACCGGCTCCGCGTGGCGACGCAACTCCGTGCCGCCGGCCTGGCAGCCCGTGCCGACCTGGGGATCAGGAAGCTCGGCCGGCAGATGGAGGCCGCCGGACGCGACGGTGCGCATTTCGCCGTCATCCTTGGTGACGAGCTGGCCGATGGCCAGGTCCAGTTGCGCGATCTGAAGGCCGGCACGCAGCGGCTCGTGGCCCTCGATAGCCTCGCCCGCGAACTGGCCCGCGCGTCAAAGCAGCACCGGCACGGCGGCGGCGGCGGCTGACGTGCAGAGGCCGCGTCAGCTCCTGTTGGGTCGGGCGTGAACCCGGGGGAATCGGCCGGGTTCGTCGTGTCTCGCCGGTGCCCGACTACGATACGCGGGCTATGACTGATCCCATGCCATCCCTCGCCACGCCGTATCGGACCCATACCTGCGGGGCTCTGCGCACCACCGACGCCGGATCGGCGGTCCGATTGGCCGGCTGGGTCCATCGCCGTCGGGATCACGGCCAGTTGATCTTCCTCGACCTCCGGGATCGGCACGGGATCACGCAGGTCGTCATCGACGCGGCCGATTCGCCAGCGGCGCATGCGGCCGCTTCGGCGGCCCGCTCGGAGTTCGTGGTGACCGTCAGCGGCGCGGTGGCCCTCCGCCTGCCTGGGACCGAGAACGCCAAGCTGCCGACCGGCGCGGTCGAAGTCCAGGTCACGGCGTTCACGATCCTCAACGAGGCGAAGACGCCGCCGTTCTACATCAACGACCCGGATTCGCCGGTTGATGAGTCGCTGCGCCTCAAGTACCGCTACCTGGACATTCGCCGAGAGCCCATGCAGCAGCGGCTGCTGCTCCGGAGCCGCCTGGTGCAGGCGATCCGTGAGGTCCACCATGCGAGTGGATTCGTCGAGGTCGAGACGCCAAACCTGATCAAGTCCACGCCGGAGGGCGCACGCGACTTCATCGTTCCGTCGCGGCTCCAGCCGGGCAGCGTCTACGCGCTGCCGCAGAGCCCCCAGCAGCTCAAGCAGCTGCTGATGGTCGCCGGCGTTGACCGCTACTTCCAGATTGCCCGCTGCTTCCGTGACGAGGACCTGCGCGGGGATCGACAGCCCGAGTTCACTCAGCTGGACCTGGAGATGAGCTTCGTCGACGAGGCCGCGGTCATGGACTTCGTCGAGGCGATGACCATCGCCGTCACGGAGAATGTCGTTCCGGACCGGCCCATCCAGACCGCGCCCTTCCCTCGCTTCACCTACGACGAGGCGATCGAGCGGTTCGGATCGGACAAGCCGGACCTCCGGTTCGGAATGGAGTTGGCGGATCTCGCACCCGATCTGGCAGCCGCCGACGGGACGCCCTCATCCGGGTTCCGGGTGTTCGATGAGGCCATTGCGGCGGGCAGCCGGGTGAAGGCCATCACCGTCCCGGGAATGGCCGATGCGCCGCGCAGCCGGATCGACGAGCTGACCGAGACCGCACGGCGCTTCGGGGCGAAGGGTCTCGCCTACCTCGCGGTCGAGGCCGGCGGATCCATCAAGAGCCCGATCCTCAAGTTCCTGGGCGACGATCTGGCCGCGCGGCTGGCAGCCCGGGCCGGCGCGAACCCCGGCGACCTCGTGCTCATCGTCGCTGACGCGGCCGACATCACCAACGACGTCCTGGGGCGGCTGCGGGCCGAGCTCGGAATGCGGCTCGGGCTCGCGGACCCGAACGGCCTGGCGTACTGCTGGGTGACCCGCTTCCCGATGTACGAGTGGGACGCGGAGAATGAGCGCTGGCACGCGACGCACAACCCGTTCTCCGGCGTCCTCCCGGAAGACGAGGTCCTGCTGGTCACCGCGGACGGGGACCCGTATCGGCCCTCCCCGCACGATCCGGCCGGGAAGGCGCGCGCGATGCAGTACGACATCGTCCTCAACGGGTGGGAGCTCGGCGGCGGCTCCGTCCGGATCTGGAAGCACGACCTGCTTGTCCAGAGCCTCGCCCTCCAGGGCCACTCCGAGGCAGCGATGCACGAGAAGTTCGGGGCAATGCTCGACGCGTTCGAGTTCGGCGCGCCGCCGCACGGCGGCATCGCTCTGGGCATCGATCGCTGGGCCGCCCTGTTCTCGAAGCAGACCAACATCCGCGAGGTCATGGCCTTCCCGAAAACGCAGACGGGTAACGACCCGATGCTCGAGGCGCCCTCGGAGCCGGATCCGACGCAGTACGCCGACCTCGGGCTGAAGTTCGTCGGGATCCCCGGCAAGTCGTCGTAGGCCTGCAACCCGCGTCGTGAGCGCCCTCTACGACGCGATCGCAGCGCGACCCCGGCTGGCGGCGTTGCTCGGTGCGCTGTGCATCGCCTTTTCCGGCATCTTCTACCGGTTCGCCGAAGTCTCGCCGTCCACGGTAACGGTGTTCCGCTGCTTCTATGGGCTGCCGATCCTGATCATGGTGGCGATGCTCGAGCGGCGCCGCTACGGTCCCATGTCCCGACGGACGATCTACTTGGCGATCATCGCCGGGGTGTTCTTCGCCGGTGACCTGCTGACCTGGCATCATGCCGTCGATGCGGTCGGTGCGGGTCTGGCCACCGTTCTCGGCAACATGCAGGTGCTCGTCGTCGGATTTGTCGCCTGGATGGTCCTGGGTGAGCGTCCGCCGCGCCCGGTGATCGCAGCGACGCCCGTCGTGGTGATCGGGGCCATCCTGATCTCCGGGGCGATCGGCACGGGTGCCTACGGCGCGAACCCTCCGCTCGGGGTGGGCCTCGGGACGGCGACCGCGTTGTTCTACGCGGCGTACCTGCTCGTGATTCGGCGCGGCACCAACGACATTCGGCGCCCGGCGGGACCAGTGGCCATCGCGACCGCGTCGACCATGGTTGTGGCCTTCATCGTGGGGCTCATCGTCGGCGACCTCGATATCGTGCCGTCGTGGCCGAGTCATGGATGGCTGATCCTCGTGGGTCTGACCTCCCAATCGATCGGCTATCTCCTGATCTCGATGTCGCTGCCGCGCCTGCCGGCGGCCCTGGTGTCGATCATCCTGCTGGCCCAGCCGGTCGCCACGGTGTTGATCGCTCGTGTCCTCCTTGCCGAGGTGCCGTCGGCATTCCAGTTCGGGGGGGTGTTCCTGATCGTCGGCGGCATCGCGCTCGCGACGATCCCGGTCGGGCGGATCCGTGATCGCGCGAGGCGTGCGGCGGCCTGACGGAACTGGCTCGGGTCAGAAAGCCGAAGGGTCGGCGCGGGTCGGACCGGCAAGTGGCGTATCGTCGGGCATCGACGCCAGCGCCGCGCCCCATTCGTGAGCGCCGCCCGGCTGCCCCGGACCCTCATACGGCGGGAGGTCCGCGCGCGCCGTATCACCGTCCATGACCGTTCCCGGATCACCAAGGTCGATGTCCCTCGTCACGACGGCGCCGGCGGCCACGAGCAGGTCGATGAGCTCGCCGGGCGTCGCCGCTGCCGGGAGGGTGCGAAGCGTGTCCAGTGCGCCGATGGGCAGCAGGACCGGCCAGCCCGCCTCACCGTTGTAGGACGGGCGGAGCAGCGTTCCGGAATCGGGGCCGTGTGCTTCGACCAGCGAAGTGACCGTTTCCGGTCCGACCCAGCACAGCCGAGCGGGCCAGATCAAGGCCGCGGAGATTTCGCGAACTTCGGCAGCTGCAATGTCGAAGCCGCGCACGATCTGCGCCACGGCACCGTCTTCACTGGTGGCCGGCGTCCCGAGGGTGACCGAGGTCCCACTGAGGATGGTGGCAACCCGGCCGTCGGGGTCTGGAGCCACGACGACGATCGGCAGGGCGCCCCCGGACCACGCAGCGTCTACGATCCGCCGCACGCGAGCGACGCCCTCGGCATCTGCCAGCGCGGTATCGGCGTCGGCGGCGAAGATGACGGCGGCAACGGTCACGGCGCGCTGATCCTAGCAGTCGGGACGGACTGACCTGAGGCCCCCTCACTGTGAGCGGGTTGCCACGGGACGATCACCACTCGGCCGACGATCACCGATGGTGTGCGACAATCCCCGGCCCATGACCGACCCGATTCGCTCCACGCTGCCCCGTGCTGTGAATGACGATTCGTCGCCCTCGAACGGCGCTGGGTCCGTCTCCCGCGATGACCTGCGCGACGTCGCAATCGTGGCCCACGTGGACCACGGCAAGACCACCCTGGTCGATGCGCTGCTCCGCCAGACCGGAACGTTCCGGGCCAACGAGACGGTCGTGGATCGGGTCCTTGACTCTGGAGACCTCGAGCGCGAGAAGGGCATCACCATCCTCGCCAAGCAGACGACGGTCGATCACGACGGCGTGCGCCTGAACATCGTGGATACTCCTGGTCACGCCGACTTCGGCGGAGAGGTCGAGCGCTCGCTCCTGATGGTGGACAGCGTCCTGCTCCTGGTGGACGCGGCCGAGGGACCGCTCCCGCAGACCCGCTATGTCCTCCAGAAGGCCATGGCGCGGCGCCTTCCGGTTGTCGTCGCGATCAACAAGATCGACCGCTCCGACGCACGCGCGTCCGAGGTGCTCGACGCGGTCTACGAACTATTCATCGATCTCGGGGCCGACGACGACCAGATTGACTTAAAGGTCGTGTACACCAACGCCAAGCTCGGCACGGCGACGCTCGATCTCGCCGTCCCGGGCACGGACCTCCGTCCGCTCCTGGACCTGCTGGTTCGAGTCACGCCCCCACCGCGGCACGTTCCGGGGCACCCGCTCCAGCTGCTCGTGACGAATCTCAGCGCCAACGAGTACGTCGGTCGGATGGCCGTCGGGCGGATCCGCAACGGCACGATCAAGGTCGGGCAGCGGATCACCGTCGTCCGCGAGGCGGCGGATGACACCGCCGGCAGCGTTGAACCGGGGCGCGTCATCACCCTGTCGGGAACCGTCACGAGCCTGCAGACCGCCCACGGCATCGATCGGGTGGACATCCCGGAAGCCGGGCCGGGCGAGATTGTCTCGGTGGCAGGATTGCCGGACGTGACGATCGGAGACACGATCACCGAGCCCGGGGACCCGCGGCCGCTGCCCCGCCTGGATGTGGATGCACCGACCCTGCGCATGACCTTCGGCGTGAATACGTCCCCGCTCGCCGGTCGGGAGGGCAAGTTCGTGACCTCTCGGCAGATCAAGGCCCGGCTCGACAAGGAGACCCTCGGCAACGTCTCCGTCGAGGTCTATCCAACCGAATCGGGTGACACGTTCGAGGTCCGCGGGCGGGGTGAGCTCCAACTGGCGGTCCTGATCGAGCAAATGCGCCGCGAGGGCTACGAGCTCACCGCGTCGCGCCCGGAGGTCATCCTCCGTGAGATCGACGGTCAGGTCCACGAGCCGTACGAACGGGTCACGATCGACATCCCGCCCGACTACATCGGCGAGGTCCAGAGCGCGCTGGCCGGGCGGAAGGGCCGCCTTGAGCAGATGACGACCGACACGGACAACCGGGTTCGAATGGAGTACGTGCTGCCAGTGCGTGGACTGATCGGGTATCGCGGTCAGCTCCTCACCGACACCCGCGGCACCGCCCTCCTGCATCAACTGGGGGAAGGCTATGGCCCATGGGCCGGCGAGGTCACCCATCGGACCTCTGGTGTGCTCGTCTCCGACCGCAGTGGGACCTCGAATGCATACGGCCTGTTCAACCTGCAGGAGCGCTCGGCCCTGCTGATTGGCGCGGGGGTCGAGGTGTACGAGGGGATGATCGTCGGCGAGAATGCTCGATCGGGCGACCTCGACGTGAATGCGACCAAGGAAAAGAAGCTCACCAACATCCGGACGCACTCGCACGACGAGTCGCTCCGCCTGACGCCGCCGCGTCCGCTGACCCTTGAATCCGCGCTCGAATTCATTGCCGCAGACGAGCTGGTGGAGGTCACACCCCACTCGATTCGCTTGCGAAAGCGCCTCCTCGCGAAACACCTGCGGGAGCGCGAGCGCGGCCGCGAGTTCGATCGGAGCCAGGTCGAGGCCTGAATCAGGCCAACGCAGCGCGGGTCGTCCCGGGGGACATGGCGCCGGTCCGTCCTACAATCCCCGAGATGCCCATCTACCTGGACCACGCCGCCACCACGCCGCTGCGGCGCGAGGCCCTCGACGCGATGCTGCCGTTCCTCGAGGGGCAGTTCGGTAACCCGAGCTCCCCCCATGCCTGGGGTCGGCGCGCCCGCGCAGCACTCGACGAAGCGCACGAACGAATCGGTGGCGCCATCGGCGCCGGCCCGCGCGAGATCGTCATTACGAGCGGGGGCACCGAGGCGCTCAACCTCGCACTCAAGGGCGCAGCCTGGGCTGGCAAGGCTCGGGGCCATCGAATCCTTACGACCGCCGTTGAGCACCATGCCGTGCTGCATCCGCTCCAGCAGTTGGAGAAGTTCGGTTTCGAGGTGATCGAGCTGCCGGTCGATCGGTATGGCCGGCTCGACCCCTCCGTACTCGCGGCAGCCCTCACCGATCGAACGATCATGGTCGCCATCGGCTACGCCAACAACGAGGTCGGAACCATCCAGGCGCTGGCCGAGCTGATCGCGACCGTCCGGGCGGGCGGCCCCCGTGGCTGCATGGTGGCGGTGGATGCGGTGGCCGCCGCTCCACATCTGGCGATCGACGTCGCCGCACTCGATTGCGACCTCCTGGCGATCGCGGCTCACAAGTTCAATGGCCCCAAGGGAGCCGGAGCGCTCTACCTCCGCGCGGGGACCCACGTCCTCAGCCAGCAGCAGGGTGGCTCGCAGGAGCGATTTCGGCGCGCGGGAACGGAGGACGTGGCCGCGGCGGTGGGGATGGGCGTGGCTCTGTCGCTCGCCGTCGAAGAGCGTCCGGAAGTGACAATGCGACTGACGACGGCGCGGGACCGTCTTGTCCATGCTCTGACCGAGCTCGACGGCGTCGAGCTGACCGGGCACGCTACTGATCGACTTCCGGGTCTCGTGTCGATCGTCGCCAGGGACGTCGATGGGGCGGCTGTCGTGCTGAAGCTGGACCTCGAGGAGGTGGCCGCGTCCGTCGGATCGGCGTGCACGACCGGGTCCGCGGAGCCATCCCACGTGCTCCGGGCGATGGGCTATCCGGATGAGGAGGCCCGCGGGTCGCTCCGGCTTTCGCTCGGCCGGGACACCACCGACGCGGAGATCGAGGCCGCGCTCGCGATCGTGCCCAGGTCGGTGCTTGCGGCGCGGGCCGGCGCGGTCCGGATCGCGACAGCCGAAGGGCCGGTCGAGTCGGTGGTTTCTGGATGAGCCGCATCCTCATGGCGATGTCGGGCGGTGTGGATTCGTCCGTCGCGGCTGCGCTGCTGCGCGACGCCGGGCACGAGGTCGTGGGCGTCTGGATGCGCCTCCATGACGTCGCGGATTCCGTGTCCGAATACAAAAAGAGCTGTTGCTCGCTCGACGCAGCGGAGGACGCGCGGCGGGTGGCCGGGCAGCTGGATATCCCGTTCTACGTCCTGAACCTCGAGCGGGAGTTCGAGGAGGGCGTGCTGGCGCCGTTCCTCGGCGCGTACCTGGACGGGACCACGCCGAGCCCCTGTGTTGACTGCAATACGACCGTCAAGTTCGGCGCGTTGCTCGGGCAGGCGCGGCACCTGTACGACTGCGATGCTGTGGCGACCGGCCATTACGCCCGACGCGACGTGGGCGCGGATGGTCAGGCCAGGCTTCTCCGAGCGCTCGACACGGACAAGGACCAGACCTACTTCCTGTACGGCCTCCGCCAGGATCAGCTCTGGGATGCACGGTTCCCGCTCGGGGACCTCACCAAGCCCGAAGTGCGCAACGTTGCCAGACGGCTTGGTCTGGCGACCGCGGACAAGCCCGAGAGCCAGGGCATCTGCTTCATCCCCGACGGCAACGTCCGCGGCGCGCTCCGATCGCGAACCGGCTGGCAGCCCGAGGCAGGTCCGGTGGTCGATGCCGATGGACGCCAGGTGGGGGAGCACGCCGGCGCCGTGGGATACACACCCGGCCAGCGGCAGGGCCTGGGAATCGCTCTGGGCAGCCCCCGCTATGTCTCCCGGGTGGACCCGAGCTCGAACACCATCACCCTGGGTCGCCGTGAGGACCTTGAGACCTCCACGTTCGAGGTCGAGGACGTCCGCTTCGTGGCCAGCGCCGCGACGACGATGCCCTTCCGGGCCGGCGTCCGAATTCGTCACCGGGCCGAGCCGATCCCGGCCTGGGTCGAGCCGCCACCCGCATCGTCGTCCACGTCCACCTCCGCGAGCCGCAGCCGCTGGATCGTGCGGACCGATGTACCGGTCTGGGCGATAGCTCCCGGCCAGGCGGCGGTCTTCTATGACGACGACGTGTGCCTGGGTGGCGGGCGCATCGCGAGGGCGTCCGTCGCGTTCGGTTCACTCGCCGAGGATGACCGCAGCGGATCCCTGGCACCTGCGGGGTCCGCACGAGGATGAGTCTTGGGCCGGCGCCGGTCCTGGCGCTGCTGGTCGGGATCTTCCATGTCTCCGCGTACATCCTGATCCGCGGCAGCGCCGGACAACGGCTGCCCTGGCTGGTGGCCGCGGCGTTTCTCGGGGCGTGGGCTGGTGACGCGCTCGGTGCGCGACTGGGGATCGACCTCCTGCTGATCGGCGACTTCCACGTACTCGTCGCGTCCTTCCTGGCCTGGGTCGGGATCATCGGGGTCGCGATCGTGGCGGTCCTCGGTCCGCAGCGGCGTCTGCCGGATGTGGAGGGCGAACCGTGAGATCGCACGACCCGTGGTCCGCTGTCTTCCTCCGGGGCATGTGGCTGGGGGTCCTGATCGGTGCGGTCATCGGGGGTTCGACGATCTGGGAGCGTCTGCGGGCACGACGGCGCCGGCCATGAGCCCCCGATGCCACGGGCCGCGGGCCTGATCGCCACCGTGGAGCCGGACCTGACCGCTCCGCCATGCCGCTCGGCTACCATTGCCGCCGATGGCGACTCCGACATTTCAGCCTGATCCTCGGATCAAGCCGCTGCCCGCGGCGGAGATTCGCCGCCGCTTCGTCGAGTTCTTCGCGGAGCGCGGCCACGCGATCGTCCCGAGTGCCAGCCTCGTACCGGCCGGGGACCAGACGCTGCTGTTCACGAATTCGGGCATGGTCCAGTTCAAGGACGTCCTGACCGGCGCCGAGACACGGTCGTACACCCGTGCTGTGGACTACCAGCGCTGCCTGCGGGTTGCCGGCAAGCACAACGACTTCGAGGAGGTCGGGCGCACCCCGCGTCATCACACGTTCTTCGAGATGCTTGGCAACTGGTCGTTCGGCGACTACTTCAAGCGCGAGGCGATCAGCTGGTCCTGGGACCTGCTCACCAACGTGTGGGGCTTGCCCAAGGAACGCCTGTGGGCCACGGTCTTCGGTGGCGACCCGGCCGACGGACTCGAGCCCGACCTGGAGGCCGAACAGCTGTGGCGCGAGTGCACCGACATCGACCCCAGCCACATCCTGCGCTTCGGCCGCAAGGACAACTTCTGGGAGATGGGCGAGACCGGTCCATGCGGTCCGTGCAGCGAGATCCACTACGACTTCACGCCCGGCATCGACGGGGCCGGGCTCGTCAACACCGGCGACCCGCGCGTCATCGAGCTGTGGAACCTCGTGTTCATCCAGTTCAACCGCGGCCGGG
>JAQBHC010000016.1:0-5110 GCA_032128175.1 Chloroflexota bacterium
AGGTGCGGTTGAGCGTCTCCTCCGCCTGCGTCTTGACGAACACCAGCGCTTCGGTGGTCAACTCGGGCTGGATGAGGTCGTCCGGGGCGCTGTCACGGCAGCCCGTGAGGCCGGCGGCAAGGAGGATCCCCGAAGCCAGCAGCGTGAGCGTGGTAAACGTTGCGGGGTGATGCGGTCGTTTCAACATGGCGTGCGGATGCCCTCCGGCTGAGGTCCGTGAGTCACGGCCTGATCGAGCGATAGAACGCGAGACCGATCGTCTGCTGCAGGTAGTCGTATGCGACGATCCCGTCGCGGTCGCGCTCGCGACCCAGCACGGTCGCGCGCCGGACATCGGCGCGCACGGCCAGATCGCCGCGGATGTAGAACTCGAGCCCGCCACCGATCGTGAGGGCGTTCTTGGTCACCGGTGCGGCGTTCAGGGACTGCCCCGGGAAGACGAGCATCATCCCGTAGCCGCCGCAGACATAAGGCTGTAGCCGGCCCGGGAAGGGGCGGCGCACGATCGCGCTCAGCATGTGGAGCGCCGCGTGGACCGACTGGCCCGGGTTGTGGCCGATCGACCACTCGTAGCCGAGCCACGCGTTCGGGTGGTAGGTCACGCGCGCCACGAACAGGCGCTTCGAGCCGAGGCTGCCGAAACCCGGACTGAAGGCCAGCCGATTGCGGAACGGGCGAACCCCCGGCTCGACCCGGAAGGCGTGGTGAGCCAGTTCCGGGACCAACGCCTCGAGGCCGTCACCGACGCCTGGCGCGTCCTCCAGTTTCGCCGCCACGGCGGCCGCCGTCTCGGCGACCGCGTCGTCGAGCAATACGTCCACCGTGTCGGGTGAACCGTCCGGCCCACCCGGGACTGCGTCCGCACGGGCCGTGGCCGACGCGCCGCCAGCGAGCGCCGTGATCAGCGCCATGGCGAGCCATCGCCGCGGCTTCACGGCCGAACCCCGCATCACTGGATCACCCCGGCTATGATCCAGGCGAGGATGGCCTGGTAGTCGGCGTCCGACGTCGAAGCGAAGGGCTTGAAACTGTGAGGCGTCCCGCCGCCGGCGATCGCCAGCGGCTCGGTCAGGATCGGGCTCGCGTTCCGGCTGGAGGCCGACACCTGGAGGATCACCTGGTCGAAATCGAACCGGGCGTTCTTGGCCCCGGGCGGGGAGAGCTCGAGCGATCCGCGGATCCCGCCACCGTGGCAATCACCGGTCGCATCGCATCCGTGCGTCACCAGCACCGGTTCGACCGTCTGCTCGAACTGATCGAAGTCGAGGACCAGGGTCTGACCTCCGCCGGGTGGATTGGGCGGCGCGGTGGGCGAACTGCACCCCTGCACCACGCCCGGCAGGACGCTCAGAACGAGCGCCAGCGGGGCGATGGTACGGCGGACCGTCCGGTGCGCAGACACGATGCCAGGCCTCCAATCGGGCAAGAACGGTTCTCGGCCAATGCGATTTGACCGGAATCCCGAGGGATTCCCTTTGAGTTCGAAAGCGCCTTGCGGCGAAACGGCTTACGCCGCTCCGCACCAGGCACCGCTCGCCGTCCGTGGGGAGGAATCCGTCAGGTCACGCAAGGAGTGGGCCGCCGAGGCTCGCGCGGGGGCCGGGGCCGAGGAAGGGGGCCCTGGCGCCGGTCCTGCTCGTATCGTCTAGGTTGGGCTAGAAGTAGCGGAGCCGGATGAACGCCCGTGCGGCCGGTTCGAGTATCAATCGATCGCGCAGCGTCGATTCCACCCACATGGTATCGACGTTACCGGCGCCGGGCTGGATCAGGACGGCGGCCAGGTCGTGGAGTTCGCGTGCCTTGCGCCGCGCCTCGAGCGGCCCCATCACGAACAGCGGTGTGTCCCACCCGTCGCACTCCATCGCGCTCGGGGATACCACCGTGACCGAGATGAGTCCCGAGGACGGGCGGCCGGTGCGCGGGTCCATGATGTGGCCGTAGGTCCGGCCGTCACGGCTGACGAACTGCTCATACTGCCCGGAGGTCGATATCGACTCGCCGCTGAGCACCAGCCGCGCGACATAGGGGATGCGATCGCGGGGGTCGCGAATACCGATCCGCCAGCCGCGGGCGCCTCCGGATCCGGGCGGGCTGCCGAGCGCGGTCATGTTTCCGGACAGGTCGATCAAAGCATCCATGACGCCGTGCGCCTTGAGGCTCTCGGCCGCCACGCCCACCGCGTATCCCTTGGCGATTCCCCCCAGGTCGATTCGTACGCCGGGGTCGTCGAAGCGCAACGACGGGGTCATCGCGTCGTAATGGACCCGCTGCGCGCCGACGTGGGCGAGCGCGGCGCGGATCTCGTCGTCGGACGGCACACGCCGGGGGCCGCCGAGGAATCCCCAGGCGCGAATCAGCGGCTCGACCGTGATGTCGTAGGCGCCCCCGCTCTCGCGCCACAGTCGGAGCGACGCCTCGAGGACGGCGCCGACCTCCGGGTGCACGGGAGTGGAGGCCGCTGAGGCTTCGCGATTGAGCCGGGCGACTTCGCTCGTCGTGGTCCAGTTGCTCATGAGCGAATCGACACGCTGGAATACGGCCAGCGCCCGGCGTGCTTCGGGCCAGGCCGCGACGGAGTCCTCCGTGGCGATCGTGACCCGGACGTAGGTGCCCATGGTGCGGGCGGTCCACGAGACGGAGCGCCGCGGGCTCGTGTTCGCGAACGCGCCGCTGCGGGCCTGCGGCCCTCCGATCGGGAGGGCGATGAGCAGGAGGATGACGAGGGAGACCGACCGGAAGTCCCGCCGCCGATCCACCGTCTGAACCCGCATGGCAGCCTCGTCGTGGACTGTGGGATACTCGTCGCGTGACGAACCGGGACCGGAACGCCGCGCCGCCGTGCGGCGCCTCGTCCACAATGGGATCGGCAGGGTTGAGCCCGGCCCGCACCCCGGCGATCGTCCTCGCCGCCCTCCTGCTCGCCCCGACGCTCGCCGCCGCCAGGATACTCCGTGTCCCCGAGGACCATCGGACGGTGCGCGCTGCGGTCGGGGCGGCGGGCAACCGCGACACCATCCTGATCGCGCCGGGAACGCACGAGGGCGGCGCATTCGTGGACCGTAAGTCGCTCACGCTGGCCTCGCGCTTCCTGACCACCGGGGATACGTCGTTCGTCTCCGGTACGGTCCTCCGCGCTGCCGCGGACGACATGTGCGCCGGATTCCCGGGATGCGTGGGCCGTTCGGTGATCGAGTTCGGAGCCGGCGCCCACGGCAGCGCCGTCATCGGCCTCACGGTCACCGGCGGCGAGGACGGCATTCGCTCACAGGCCATGGTGGAGATCACGAACTGCCACGTCGTCGGGAACGGGGACGGCGTGGATTTCGTCTCCGGCTCCGGGGGGACATTCCGGAAATCGCTGTTCGCGTGGAATCGCGACGACGGGATCGATCTGAATGGGCGCATCCAGGCGCGGATCATCGACAACGACATCCGGGAGAACCGACAGGACGGGGTCGAGTACCGGCTCCACGCCTATCGCGGGCCGGCCCAAACGATTGAGTTCATCGGCAACCGGATCGTCGGCAACCGGAGCGACGGCATCCAGCTCATCGACTATCCGGACGTGTCGAACCGGATCATCCGGATCGAGGGAAATCTGTTCAGCGCCAACGGCGATGCCGCGGTAGGCTGCCTGCCGGACGGGCGAACGATCGAGGATTTTGGCGGGGCGGCGGTCGCCGAACGGGTGTTCCTCATCGGCAACACGTTCACCGGCGAGCGTCATGGCCTGATCGGGGGTGGCAATGTCGTCGCCCTCAACAACATCTTCACCGGCATCCGGGTGAGCGCCATGCGACGGGTGAAGGGGAACTCGGTCGCTTCCTCCAATCTCTTCTGGAAGAACGGGATCGATCTCGATGAGTGCACGATCGAGCCGTCCGGAGTCGTGCGGGCGGACCCCAGGCTGGATCGCGCGGGCCTGCCCATGGCCGGCAGTCCGGCCATCGACGGGGGCGTCGCCTTCTTCGCCTGGCGGGGCGATACGTTGCTGAATATCCCGCCCTCCGGGTACACGGGCAGGGCTCCCGATCTCGGGGCGGTTGAGGTGGGTCGGGCGGCCCGGCCGGCCCAACCGGCCCGGCGCTCCAATTGAGCGTCTGCGATCCCGGCGGTGCATGCCGCCGAACGCCGATTGCGATAGATTGGTCCGACATGCACGCTGCCATCTTCGCCCATCGGCCCCTCGGGACCCCATTCCCGGAAGGCACCGGCCCATGCCTCTGACCGTCGGCGCGCGCATCGGCGTCTTCGAGATCGAGGCCCCGCTCGGCGCGGGCGGCATGGGAGAGGTCTACCGGGCGCGCGACACGCGCCTTGACCGAGTGGTGGCCATCAAGGCATTGCCGGAGGGGTTCGCTCGCGACCCCGACCGGCTGGGCCGTTTCGAGCGCGAGGCGCGGCTGCTCGCCTCGCTCGAGCACCCCCACATCGCAGGCATCCACGGCCTCGAGGACGTCGAGGGGGCGCCGCACCTGGTGCTCGAATTCGTGGACGGGGAGACGCTCGAACAGCGGCTGGCGCGCGGTCCGCTCGCGGTGCGCGAGGCGCTCGAAACATGCAGCCAGATCGCCTCGGCCATCGAGGCGGCGCACGAACAGGGGATCGTCCATCGCGATCTCAAGCCGGGCAACGTGATGCTCACGCCGTCGCGGGGAGTAAAGGTGCTCGACTTCGGGCTCGCGCGAGGGGACGCGCCCTCCCCAGGCTCGTCACCGAACCTGTCGGCGACGCCGACGATCGGGCTCTCGGCGACCCGCGATGGGATCATCCTCGGCACCGCGCCCTACATGAGCCCGGAGCAGGCGCGCGGACTCGCGGTGGATCGGCGCACCGACGTGTGGGCGTTCGGCTGCGTCCTCTACGAATGCCTGAGCGGCCGGCGCGCCTTCGCGGGAGACACCGTCTCGGACGTGGTCGCCCGGATCCTCGAGCGCGAGCCCGATTGGGGCGCCCTGCCGAACACGATTCCGCCACGGCTGCGCGAGGTGATCAAGCGCTGCCTGGTCAAGGACGCGCGCGAGCGCCCGCGCGACATCGGGGACCTGCGCCGCGAGCTGGGCGCGATCGCCCAGGAGCTGTCGTCCCCCGGCGGCGCCAGGGCCACGTC
>JAQBHC010000017.1:0-3574 GCA_032128175.1 Chloroflexota bacterium
GGCCCGGTCGGGGTCCTCGTTCATCACGTCCGCCGTCGCGCCCTCGCGAAGGAGTCGTTCGGCATCGGAAAACCGGCCTTCGAGCACGGCCAAATCGGCGAGGCCTGACGCCATGTACGAGGCCCCGAACTCGTCGATCGCCCCTATCTGCCGGTAGGTCTCGCCCGCCTCGCTGAATCGCCCCTGTCCCAGCCGGGCGAAGGCCAGCGCGACCTGGCCATACATGCCCGGTTCCTTGAGCGCCGCCTCCTCCCCTGGCAGAAACTCGCCAGCGTAGCTCAGGTAGAGCGCGAGGTTCTCGCGGTACAAGTCGCGCGCCGGCACCATGGCAACCAGCTGCTGCATTTCCCGCAGGGCCGTGGGCCAGTCTCGCAGAAACGTCGCGCAGAGGGCGAGATTGTTGCGCGACGCCGTATCGCCCGTGTATTGGGCGATCAAATCGCCATATTCCTTCACGCAGCCTTTGTTGTCGCCCGTCATCGCGTAGGACAGCGCACGCGTCCGGTAGCGCTCGCGCTCCGTCATGCTCTCCAGGTGGCCGACGGCCTGCTTCAGGTAGTTCTCGGCGTCCTGCTGCCGGTCGAGGTTGCGCGACGCCACGGCCATGCCGGCATAGGCAAGGCCGAAATTCGGATCCAGCGCGACGGCGTTCGAGAACCGTCGCAACGCGTCGTCGTACCCACGCCGCGACAAGGCCTCCATCGCTCCGGCGTACTCACCCACCACTTCGAGAGACGTGGTCGACAGCGTTTCCCGAGCGTACCGTCGAGCCGCTTCGGACGGATCGTCGCCAAGCGCCTCGCGAACGTCACCGGCCAGCTCCGCCGTCATCGACAGCACCTGATCCCGGTCGGAGGTTCGCCTGGTGACCGCGGCGATTTCGTTTCCCGTCACGGATTCGACCGCTCGCATCGCAAGCTCGTACCGGTTGCCCGGATGGGTCAGCGAAGCCGAGAGCACGACGCCCACACCCTGATTCACGGCAAGCTCCCGCGCCGAGGTGGCGTCCAGGACGTCAGGCGGCGCCACGCCGAGCGTGCGTCTGATCTCGAGCCGGTCGTACGCACTGATGAACTTGGCTTCTTCCAGTGCGAGCTTCAGGATCGGCGCGAGCGCACCGTCGAAGGCGGCGTCGCCCGTGTCGTTCTGAATGTCTGCAATCACGACCGACACCGGGTCGTGCGGCGCGTCGGGCGCCAACCCGCTCACGTACCACCATGTGCCGCCCGCCAGCGCCAGGAACATCGCCACGGTCGCCGCAACCATCCCGCCCGTCAGCCGCCGAATCGTCGGCAGGAGATGGCCGTCCTCGTCCAGACGAGCCAGCTCGCCCGCCAGCGCATCGACGCTGGCCTGGCGGTCCTCGCGCTTAGGCTGGATCGCCCGCATGACGATCGCATCCAACGGCTCGGGAATCTCCGGATTGATCGACCGGGGGGACGGCGGCGCCTCGGCCTGCCGCTTCATCAGTTCCTGAATCGGTGTCGCCCCGGTCTCGAACCGCGTTCGGCCGACGAGCATGTCGTAGACGATCAGTCCCAACGAATAGAGGTCGGCGCGGCCGTCCACGTCCTGCGCGCGCGCCTGCTCGGGCGCCATGTAGGCGACCGTCCCGACGACCGTGCCGGCCATCGTGTTGTTGGTCAGCGCGCTCGGCGTGCCGAAGTCTACGTCGATCGACACCGACCCGGGCGCCGGCGTGCTCTCCGCGCCTTCGGACCCGGCCAGGCGCGCGATCCCGAAGTCCATGATCAGCGCCTCGCCCGTCTTGTTCTCCACCATGATGTTGGCGGGCTTGAGATCGCGATGGACCACGCCGGCTTCGTGCGCGGCCCGCAGGCCGGCGACGACGCCGCGCAGGATGCGCAGGACGTGCGGGACAGGTAGGGGCCCCTTCTCTTGCAGGACCGTCGACAGGTCGACGCCCTGCACGTAGGACATCGTGATGTACCTGATGCCTTCAAGCTCCCCGAGGTCGTGAATGCGCACGACGTTGCGGTGCGTGACCTGACGCGCGAGCAGCAGCTCTCGTTTGAACCGCTGCTCGAGCTCGCGGGCGGCCTTCGGGTCGTCGGCGATGGCCTCGGGGCGGATGACCTTCAACGCGACCGGGACCTCCAGGTCTTCGTCCCATGCCTGGTATACCGCCCCCATGCCGCCGATGCCGAGCAGCCGGATGATCGTGTAGCGCCCGAACTGCTGGCCGATGGCGAGCGGCCCGGTCTCGGCGGCGCCCCCAGCGCCCGCGGCCCCGGCGGGGCCAGCCGCGATCGGAACGGGCGTGGGCCGCCTGGCCGTGCTGCGGGTCAGTGGCGACCGCGTGTTGGCCGGCACGATCGTGACGTCGTCCGCCGTCGCGCTCGAGTTCGAACGAGCCGGCATGGCTATCGTGGCGTCGTTGTCGGAGGCCGCTGTAGGGATTGGGCGAGCCGGTGGAACCAGCGTCAGCTCGCCGTCGGCGCCCGGGAGGGCGTCATTGATGCTCGTGATGTCCGTGGCTTCGTCTGGTTTTGCGCGAAATGAGTGGCCGGGGGCGCCGAACGCCGGCAGGCGGAACGAGGACCCGCACGACCCACAGACGGTCGCGTTGTCGGCCTGCGAACTCCCGCACTCTGGACACTGCATGGCGCCGGATTGATACTCGGCGTCCGGATCGCCCGGAAACCCAAGCAATCTGCATACTACCAAAGCCCCGAGGCCACAGGCCAAGTTTTTGGCCACATCGGCGCTCCCCGACTGACGCGCATTCGGCTCTCGGTCGATATGTCCTTATGTCCTTCTTGATCGGGCAGGATTGGTCTAGATTGGGCAGGTAATTGATGCTAGATGTCGAGGAGTCTGGATGCCGACCGCGATCGATGACTACCGGGTGCTGATCGTCGATGACGAGGAACCTGTGCGGGCGTTTGTCGATCGGGTGCTTCGCCAGCGAGGGTGCGTGACCGGCGTCGCGATCAGCGGCCCCGAGGCGCTCGACCTGATTGCCGCACAGGCTCCATTCGACCTGCTGCTGACCGATGTGGCGATGCCTGGCATGCGCGGCGACGAACTCGCCCGACGCGTGCGTCAGACGCATCCGGCCATCAAGACCCTCTACTTGACTGCGTTCAGTGACCGGCTCTTCGAGGCACGCGCTGCCCTGCGGGAAGACGAGGCCTTCCTGGAGAAACCCGCCACCGTCCAGGGCCTCCTCGAAGCGGTGTCTCTGCTACTGGTCGGAAGCCTCCCACCGCCACGAGCCACGCGCGTGAGTATCCCCGGCGCGCGGGTGCACGTGGCTCACACCGTGGCGGCACTGGACACCCTCAGCGTGACGGGCACACGCATCCTGGCGGCTGAGGGTCTGCCCGTTGGGAGCACGTGGCCGATCAAGCTCGAACTCGAGCGGGAGACGATTCGCCTGGACGGCCGCGTTGTGAGATGCGAGGCCCCCCAGAGTTCGGTGGCGTCTCCCGGCGCCCTCCCGGCATATACAGTCGCGTTGGCCTTTGTCGAAACCGCGAGGACTCGTCGGGTGCTGCGGCGCGTGTGTGACGGCCCCTCTGTCACGATTCCTCGTCCGTTAATGTCATGA
>JAQBHC010000018.1:0-2704 GCA_032128175.1 Chloroflexota bacterium
ATCGTCGGCACCGCCCTCGAGTTGCAGGCGGGCGCCGATCCGGGTGCTGCGATGCGCGAAATCCTGGCCTCGCACGATCGCCGGCGGGCCGGGCCCACGGCGCCGGCGCACGGACTCTGCCTGGAAGAGGTGTTCTATCCCGAAGAGGTTCGCGGATGACCCGGCGCGGCGTGGCGACGCTCGGTGGGATGCTCATCCTGATCCTCGTATTCGGCCCGAGGCTCGGTCCCGGTCGTGACGGGCGAGGCTATGAGATCGAGTGCGTGGGACCTGCGGACGCGCAGAACATCGCGTCGTCGCGCCGCAGTGCCATCGTCACCGCGGCCCAGCGGGTCAGCCCCTCGGTCGTCTCGGTCAGTGTGGTCTCGACGCGGCTGGTGCGCGCCGACCCGTTCCAGGGCATGTTCCGGGACGAGTTCTTCGAGCGATTCTTCCCGCCGACCCAGTACCGCGAGCGGGTCTCGGGGCTCGGCTCGGGGGTGATCGTCGACCGCTCGGGACTGGTGATCAGCAACGAGCACGTCGTGCGCAATGCCGAGGAGATCGCCGTGACGCTGCCCGACGGACGCCAGTTCCCGGCGACCCTGCTGGGCGCCTCGGCCATTTACGACCTGTCGGTACTCAGGATCAAGGGTGACCGGCTGCCGGTGGCCCCGCTCGGGAACAGCGACGACCTCATGGTCGGCGAATGGGCGATCGCGATCGGGAACCCGTTCGGATACCTGCTCAACGATCCCCAACCGTCGGTGAGCGCCGGGGTGATCAGCGCGACGCATCGCGACGTCAAGTCGACGGCGACCGAGTCTGGGGTCTACAAGGACATGATCCAGACGGACGCTTCGATCAATCCCGGCAACAGCGGGGGGCCGCTGGTCAACGGGGACGGCGAGGTGATCGGCATCAACACGTTCATCTTCACCCAGAGCGGCGGCTCGATCGGTCTCGGGTTCGCCATCCCGATCAACCTGGCGCGGCGGATGATGGACGAGGTCGCGCGCTACGGCCGGGTGCGGACGGCCTGGCCCGGCCTTTCGCTGCAACCCCTCACCCCCGCCCTCGCGCGACGGCTGGGATTCTCGGACGCGACCGGTTGGGTGGTCTCCGGCGTCATTGAGGGCGGCCCTGCCGCGATCGCCGGCGTCAAGGTCGGCGACCGCATCCGCAAGGTGAACGGCCGGGTGATCACCACGCTCGACGACGTGCAGCGCAGCATCTATGGGGCCGGGGTCGGCGACCGGATCATCCTGGTCGTGGATCGGGACGGCAAGGCGCTCACCCATTCCTTCATCCTGCCCGAGGCGCCACGGGGGAACGAGTGATCGCGCGCTATTCGCGGCCGGGCATGCGTCGCGTCTGGAGCGACGCACGGCGGCTCGAGTTGTGGCTCGAGGTCGAGCTGGCGGTACCGACGGCCCGCGAGCGGCGTGGCGAGGTGCCGGCCGGGACCGCCGC
This sequence comes from Chloroflexota bacterium, assembly GCA_032128175.1. Lineage (GTDB taxonomy): Bacteria > Chloroflexota > Limnocylindria > Limnocylindrales > CSP1-4 > UBA5189. The sequence continues at coordinate 1,453 of JAQBHC010000018.1, forward strand.
GCGGTTGCGCTCCCGCGCGAAGCTGGACGCGTCGCGCATGGCGGCGATCGAGGCCGAGGTCGGTCACGACGTCATCGCGTTTCTCTCGATGCTGGCGGAATCGCTGGGCGACGACGCCCGCCACGTGCACGTCGGTCTGACCTCCTCGGACGTGGTGGACACCGCGCTTGGATTGCAGCTGGTCGAGGCCGGCGGCCTCATCCGCGAGGGGTTCGACGCCCTGCGTCGGGCGGTCTTCGCGCTCGCCCACCGCCACCGCGCGACGCCGATGGTGGGGCGGACCCACGGCGTGCACGCCGAGCCCATCACGTTCGGAATGAAGTGCCTGAGCTGGAGCGAGGAGCTGGCGCGTGACCGGGCCCGATTGGACGATGCCGTGGTGGGCTGCGCCGTTGGGAAGTGCTCGGGTGCGGTCGGGACGCTCGCCCATCTCGATCCGGCGGTGGAAGTGGAGGCCCTCGCCTCGCTCGGGCTGACGCCGGAGCCGGTGGCGACGCAGGTCGTGGCGCGCGACCGGCACGCGGTCATCCTCGCGCGGATGGCGATCATCGGCGGAACGCTCGAACGCATCGCGATGGAGATCCGCCATCTTCAGCGCAGCGAGGTGCGCGAGGCCGAGGAACCGTTCGGCGAACGCCAGAAGGGCTCATCGGCCATGCCGCACAAGCGGAATCCGGTCCGGTGCGAGCGGGTGTGCGGGCTCGCCCGACTGTTGCGCGGCTACGCGCTGGCCGCGCTCGAGAACCAGGCGCTCTGGCACGAGCGCGACATCAGCCACTCGTCAGTCGAGCGGGTCATCATCCCCGACGCGTTCCTGACCGCCGATTTCATGATCGCCGAGATGACCGAAGTGCTCGAGGGCCTCCGCGTCTATCCGCAGCGCATGCTCAGGAATCTGAACGCGGGCGGGGGGCTGGTGTTCTCGCAGAGCGTGCTGTTGGCGCTCACCGGCGCTGGCGTGGCGCGCGATGAGGCGTATCGGGTGGTCCAGGGCCACGCACTGGCGGCCCTCGATGGGGACGGCTCGTTCCGCGCGCGGCTGGAGGCCGATCCCGCGGTCAAGGAACGGCTGACGGCCGAGGAGCTCGCCGCCTGCTTCGATCTGAACGCGGCGCTGCGCAACGTGGACGCGCTGTTCGCGCGCGCCACGACCCCTCCCGCCGCCCTGGCCGTGGCCGCCACCCGATGACGGCAACGACGTCGGCCGCGCCCGCCTACACCGTCGAGGAGGCACGGAACCCGGCCGACGTGG
>JAQBHC010000019.1:0-6822 GCA_032128175.1 Chloroflexota bacterium
GACACTTCCTGATGGGCGGGGCCGGGGCCGCGCGGCGCGATGCGGTCGAGAAACGGGCTGATGAGGAGCGAGCCGAGTTGTCGCCCGAGTTGCCGGCCGCCTTCGTCGCCATCGACCTACTCTGGCTCGACGGCGAGCCGATCCTCGATGTGCCGCTCGCCGAGCGAAAACGACTGCTCGACGGCGTCCTGTCGGAGACGGCCATGGTGCGCCGGACGGTCTGGGTTCGACCGCCGGTCGAGAGCTGGTTCTCCCAGTGGCGGGCGCTCGGGTTCAGCGAGGCCGCCGTCAAGGGTGCCAACAGCCGGTACACACCCGGTGACCCAAGCGAGGAGTGGGCGATCGCGCTGATGCCCAAGCGCTGAGCAACCCGCTGGGCCGGGGCGCTGTGCGTGCAGTCGTGCCGGAGCGCGGCGCGGCCTGCTGAGCCACCCGCTGGGCCGGATCCCCTCCCCGGATGGTAGGGTGAGCCATGCCCCAATCGCTCCTGACGCCGGCTATTCGCGAGCAGATCGCCCGCCTCGATCGCGCCGACATCATGGTCGGAATCCCGAGCTTCAAGAACGCAGCCACGATCGGCTATGTGGTCCACGCCGCGCAGGCCGGCCTCGTCCAGTACTTCCCTGATTTGCGCCCGGTCGTGGTCAACTCCGACGCCGGGTCGCCGGACGGCACGCAGCGCGTTGTCGTTGAGACGGAGCCGCCCGACTACATCGAGGAGATCCTCCTCGTCCGGCCGACCAACAAGCTGTCGCGGGTCTCGCTGACCTATCCCGAGATCGACGGGGTCGGCGGCAAGGGCGCTGCCCTGCGCACGATCTTCGAGATCGCGGACGCCCTGCAGGTGCAGGCGCTGGTGGTGGTCGACTCGGATCTCCGCTCCATCCTGCCCGAATGGGTCGAGCTCCTGGCCGGTCCGATCCTCAAGGGCGGTTACGACTTCGTCGCCCCGCTGTACTCCCGCTACAAGTACGACGGAACGATTACCAACACGGTCACCTATCCGCTGACCCGGGCGCTCTATGGACATCGCATCCGGCAGCCCATCGGCGGTGACTTCGGGGTCAGCGGCGACCTCGTGAAGCACTATCTCGAGGCCGACGACTGGACCGCTGACATCAGCAAGTTCGGGATCGATATCTGGATGACGACCACGGCGCTGGCCGGCGGGTTTGCGATCTGCCAGGCCCGCCTCGGGTCCAAGGTCCACGACCCCAAGGATCCGGGTTCCGACCTGGGCCCGATGTTCCGGCAGGTCGTCGGGACCATCCTTCGGCTGGCGGTCCGCCATGCCGACCGCTGGGAGGGCATCCGAAGCAGCCACGAGATTCCGGCCTATGGCTTCGAGCGGCTCGCGGATCCGCCGCCACTCGACGTCAACACGGTCCGACTCCTGAGCGAGTTCCACAGCGGCTCGCTGACCCTCGCCGATGCCTGGCGTGGGATGTTCGCGCCGGCCAACGTGGAAGCCATCCTCGAGCTGGCCGGCGAGGCCGGCCAGATGAGCGAAGCGGCTCGGGCCAAGCTCGAGATGGACGCACCTGGGGCCGCCACTCCGACGACCGCGCAGATGGCCGCGACCCTGGCCGGGTTCCACTTCCCCGACGACCTGTGGGCGCGAACCGTGTACGACATGGTGATCGCCGCCCGTCGCGATCCAGACGGCGTGGACCGCATGGTCGCCTCGTTCGTGCCGGTGTACTTCGGGCGCGTCGCCAGTTTCATCATCGAGAATCGGGATCTGACCACCGACCAGGCCGAAGAGCGGGTCATGCGCCAGGCCCGGGAGTTCGAGCTCCTGAAGCCCTACCTCATTGACGGCTGGGCCGCCAAATGACCACAGAGCCACTTCCAGCACGGATCCTCATCCCCGTCGCGAACCCGACAACCGCCGAGGAACTGATCAGCCTCGGCGCCGATCTGCTGCAGTCCCGGACCGGTGAACTGACGGCACTCGGCATCGTCGAGGTGCCCGAGGGGATGGCGCTATCCGAGGGTGCAACGCGGGCGCGGCACGCGCGCCGGCTCCTCCAGCGGGTCCTCGACTTCGCGCCGGACGGAACGCCAATCCATCCGATCGTCCGAATCGGGCGGCACGCCGCGGAAGGGATCGTGGAAGCTGCCGCCGAGCTTGACGCGGACCTCATCGTGTTCGGCTGGGGCGGCAAGGCACCGACGGGCCGGACGAGCGGGGATGCCCCGTTCTCGTCGACGATCGATGAGGTCGTGCGCGATGCGCCATGCGACATCGCCATCGTCAAGCAGCGCGGCGCCGCCCAGATCAAGCGGATCGTGGTGCCGATCCGCGGTGGCCCACACGCCGAACTCGCCATGCGCTTCGCCGATGCGATCGCCCACCGCCGCGGCGCGAAGCTGGTCGCCCTGCACATCGTGCCGCCCGGGATCACGATCGCCGTTCGGGCCCAGGCGGAGCGCGCCCTCCAGGCATTCGTGCGCCAGCACGCAACCGCGCCGACGGAAACCGTCGTTCGCGAGGCGACCAACGTCCGCAACGCGATCATCAAGGAGGCGGATCGGGCCGACCTCGTGGTCATGGGCGCAGCCGCGGCGCCAACCTCCGGCGAGGCCTCGAGCCACCTGTTCGGCGCGATGCCGGAGGCGGTCGCGACGCGCTCGAAATCGACCGTCATCGTCGTCAAGACCCGTGAGGCAATCGGTCGCCAGACCTTTGAGCAGCTGGCAACTCGGGGCGAAACCCTCGCGGCAGCCGATCGAGCCGCGGAGGAGGCCCGCGCCGTCCCGACCCGCGTGGACCGCTGGTTCGGAGAAGCGAACTTCCACCACACCGAGTTCTCCGACCTGCGCCGTCTGACCCTGCTCAAGGAGAAGCAGGGCCTCACCGTCAGCCTCGTCCTGCCGACCCTCAATGAAGAGGAGACGATCGGCCCGATCGTGCGCCGGGCCATCCGCGACATGGTCGGCCGGATCCCGCTCCTGGACGAAATCCTGGTGATTGATTCCGCATCCACGGATCGAACCCGCGAGATTGCCGAGGCCGAAGGCGCCCGGGTCGTCCAGCACCCGGACGTGCTGTCCCGATACGGGTCGTTCCGGGGCAAGGGCGAGGCCCTCTGGAAGTCGCTCCATGAGACGACCGGCGACATCATCGTATGGGCGGACACGGACGTCCGGAACTGGCACCCGCGGATGGTCTACGGCACGCTTGGGCCGCTCCTCCATGAACCACGCCTGCAGTACATCAAGGGCTACTACCAGCGCCCGATCGTGGTGGACGGGATCCTGCGGGAGGGTGGCGGCGGCCGGGTCACCGAGCTCGTGGCTCGACCATTGATCAACCTCTTCTATCCGGAATTGTCCGGGTTCATCCAGCCGTTGGCCGGGGAATACGCCGGGCGACGATCGATCCTTGAGCAGCTCCCGTTCTTCACCGGCTATGCCGTCGAGATCGGACACCTGATCGATATCTCCGAGCGCGTCGGCATCGAAGGCCTCGGCCAGGTAGACCTCGATCGGCGGGTACACCGGAACCAGGAGCTCGAGGGCCTGTCCCGGATGAGCTTCGTGATCCTGCAGGCGGTCATGAAGCGACTCGAGGAGCGCCGCAAGGCGCGCCTGTTCGCGGAACTCGGTTCGACCATGAAGCTGCCGCGATCCGGGCGTGGCAGGCTCTCGCTCGAGGTCATCGAGCTGGCCGACATGGAGCGTCCGCCGATGATCCGCATCCCGGAGTACGTCGAGCGGCGCGAACGTCAGCTCGATCCCGCGCGCGAGCTGCAATCGAGCACGTGAGCGTCCCGTGCGAATGAGCGTCCCGTGCGAATGAACGTCCCGTGCGAATGAGCGTCCCGTGCGAATGAGCGTCCCGTGCGCTGCGCGGCCCTTGCGAATGAGCGTCCCGTGCGAATGAGCGTCCCTTGGCAGACCTTCTGGACGCGTTGCGGCCACCGATGACGCCCCCAGCGTCAAATCCCGGTCTAGCTGGCCCCGAGCCGACATCTCGCGGCGGCGCGGAGTCCAGCGGCGGCGGCGCGGAACCCACCCGCGGCGGCTCTCACGCTCAGCGGCCTGTGGCGGATCGCCCGGATCGTCCCGCGGGCCCGGTCCCCCAGCGCCTTGGGGCCGCCCTAAGCCCCGATATGACGCCCCCAGCGGAATCGGCGGCCTGATGGTGCGGGGCCGGGGCACGGATCGAGACACCGCTCGGGGCTCCCGTCGGACCCCGCGGCACTACGACGATTCACTCATGGTCCTCATCGCGCCCGATTCGTTCAAGGGATCACTCACCTCGGTGCAGGTGGCAGAGGCACTGGCCGCAGGCTGGCGAAGCGTCAGGCCCGACGACGACATCACCCTGGCGCCACTGGCCGATGGCGGCGAGGGCACGCTCGAGGCGATCGCCGCGACCGGAGCCTGGTCGTGGCAGGAGGCCGAGGTCACGGACCCGATCGGGCGACCCATCATCGCCCGGTGGCTGCAATCCGAAGATGGCGCCCGTGCCTGCGTTGAACTTGCCAGCGCATCGGGTCTGTCGCGGCTGACCACCGACGAGCGCGATCCCTTCGGTGCGTCAACGCGCGGCACGGGGGACGTGATCCGGGCAGTGCTGGACGCCGGCATTCGCCATATCGTCCTGGGGATAGGCGGCAGCGCGACGAGCGACGGCGGTCGCGGCATCCTCGAGGCTCTGGGCGCCCGCGTGACCACCGCCGCGCACGGTTCGTTCGCCGCGCACGGTTCGTTCAGCATCGATCTGAGCGACCTCGATTCGCGCCTCGGCGACACCGAGTTGCTGATCGCGTGCGACGTCACGAACCCGCTCCTCGGTGAGCGCGGGGCCGCCGCGACCTATGGGCCGCAGAAGGGCGCGGCGCCAGACGATGTCGCGGCTCTCGACGCGCGGCTCGAGCGCTGGGCCGACGCCCTCGAAACCGCAACGGGACGCTCCGAGCGGGAGACGGCGGGGGCCGGTGCGGCGGGTGGCACGGCCTTTGGCCTCCTCTGCCTCAAGGATCGCTTCCGCGTTCTGGGACTCGTGCCGGGCGTCGATCTGGTGGTGGAAGAGACGGGCCTCGCGGCCATGCTCGCGGCCGCCGACCTCGTCATCACCGGCGAGGGCCGGATCGACGCGCAAACCGCATTTGGAAAGACGGCCCTGGGAGTCGCACGGCTGGCGCAGGCGGCCGGTGTTCGCTGCATCGCCGTCGGCGGAGGCGTGGAGCCGGAGGGCGTGGCAGCTCTCGAGCCACTCGGCGTCATCGTCGTGCCGGTGTGGGAGCGGCCGGTCCCGGTGGAGCAGGCGATGGCCGCCGGGACTGCACCTCTCGTCGAGTGCGGCGCGAGGATCGCAGCTTCGTTCTCATGACTTGACTAAGTCCAGGACTAAGTCCATCATCCTGACATGAGCACGACGGTCAACATCCACGAGGCGAAGACGCACCTTTCAAGACTCCTTGAGCAGGCCCGCAATGGCGAGGAGGTCGTGATCGCGAAGGCCGGAACGCCCGTGGCTCGTCTGGTCGCCATCCGGGAAAGACCCGCTCAACGCATCCCCGGGATGGATAAGGGGAAAGTGATCATTCAGTCGGACTTCGACGATCCCATCCCGGAATGGGATCCGGACTACATGCATCCCGGCGATCCCATGCGTGCCGTCTCGAAGTGAGGGCTTTGCTCGATACGCATGCATTCCTCTGGTGGGTGCTGGACGACCCGAAACTGTCGTCCGAATGTCGCCGCATCCTCGGCGACGGGGCAAATGACGTCTTCCTCAGCGCGGTCAGCGGATATGAGTTGGCCTACAAGGCGAGCCACGGTCGGCTGACCCTCCCGGAAGCCCCTGACGGTTATGTCCGAAGTCGACTCGCCTCCAACGGGCTTGAAGCGCTGGCGATCGAGATGGGCCACGCGCTTCGTGCCGCGAGCCTCCCCCTGATCCATCGAGACCCCTTCGACCGACTCCTGATTGCCCAGGCGCAGCTCGAGGGACTACCAATCATCACCGCCGACCCAGCAATCGCCCAATATGAGGTCGAGGTCATCTGGTGACACCGGCCCAATCTCTAGCGGTGCGCACGAAGAACGTTCCGGCTTGAAGCCCCAGGCGAAACGGCCCGGGGCCAAGCGGAAGAAGCGGCGCCCGCCGGATCCTGCCAAAGCGTGGGCACGAAAGCTGGACCGAACGCGCCCAAATCTGGTGAGCGACGTGCTGGGCGGGCTGGCCACGATTCACGGCCATCCCCAGTGGGAGCGTCGGCTCGATCCGACCAGCGAGCTGATCCTCACGATCCTCACCCAGAACACCGCCGACACGAATGCGGAGCAGGCATTCGAAGGCCTGCGCAGCGCCTATCCCTCGGGACTGGCGCCCGAGCGACACATTCCGGGGCCCGGGTGGGGCGGCGACGGTCTCTCCGACGGATCACCCCCGGACTGGGCGGCTATGGAGGCCGCGCCCGTGCAGGAGCTCGTGGAGGTCATCCGGCCCGGTGGCCTCGCCAATCAGAAAGCGCCACGGCTCCAGTCCACGCTGCGCACCATCCGCGAGGCACGCGGCGACTACTCGCTGGAGTTCCTGGCCGAGATGGCGCCGCTTGAGGCGCGCGCCTGGCTGACTGCGATCGACGGGATCGGCAAGAAGACCGCGTCCGTGCTGCTGATGTTCTCGTTCGGGATGCCGCTGATGGCCGTCGATCGGCACGTCGAGCGCGTTTCCAAGCGGGTCGGCGTGATCCCGGGGAAGGCGAGCGCCGACGACGCCCACGACCTGTATCTCGCCCTGCTTCAGCCGGAGCAGATGTACGAGGCGCACGTCAATCTCATCCGCCACGGCCGCGTGGTCTG
>JAQBHC010000020.1:0-14287 GCA_032128175.1 Chloroflexota bacterium
TCTATGGCAGGAAGAAGATCAAAGGTTGCCATCGCGCCTCCCGCTTGCTACTCTGCTAGCATAGTACTACGCTACCATAGTGCGATGCGCGAGAGCGCCCGCTCAGCCACCACTCGGGAGACCCGACCAATGACCGCAGACGACTCCTGGCGCACCGACGAGACGAGCGCGCTCTTCGACGCGATTCTTCAGCTTCGCGATGGAGCTGAAGCCGAGCGCTTCTTCCGCGACCTGTGCACGCTCGGCGAGCTTCGGGATCTCGCTATGCGCTGGTCCGTCGCCCGGCTTCTGGACCAGGGACTCCACTACGCCGAGATCTCCTCGACGACCGGCGCAAGCACGGCCACGATCACACGGATCGCGGCGTGGCTGCGTCATGGGGAGGGTGGGTACCGCATGCTGCTCGACCGGATGGCGAATCGGTGACCCGCGACCGCCTGCGCTTGGCCATCCCGAACAAGGGACGCCTCGTAGAACCAACCATCGCACTCCTGCACGGGTCAGGCCTCATCTTCGAGGAGCACGACCGGAGCCTGGTGGCCCTGGTCCAGAACTTCGAGCTGGATATCCTCTTCGTCCGAGCGGCCGACGTGGCCGAGTTTGTCGCTGATGGCGTCGCCGACCTCGGGATCACGGGTGCGGACCTCCTCGCCGAGTCAGGCTCGTCGCTGCCTGTGATGCGGCGCCTTGGCTATGGACGCTGCCGACTGGCCATTGCAGTTCCGGCGGATAGTCCGGTGCGCCGTGCCCAGGATCTTGCTGGCCAGCGCGTCGCGACCTCGCATCCGACCATCGCGCGGGCCTTCTTCGAGCGCGAGGACATCCGGGTCGAAGTCATTGCGCTGTCCGGTGCAGTCGAAGTGGCTCCCAGGCTCGGCCTGGCCGAGGGCATCGTGGATCTCGTGTCGACCGGTTCGACCCTGGCCATGAATGGACTCCGAGCGGTCGAGGACGTGATGTCGTCGGAGGCCGTCCTCGTGGCCCGGCCCGATCTCGTCGGAGAGCAGGTCGGCCAGGTGGCCGCGCTCGACACGATGATCGGCGCCGTCCTTGCGGCACGGGACCGGAAGTACGTGATGATGAACGCCCACGCCGATCGGTTGGCCGACCTCGAGGACCTGTTGCCGGGCCTTGACTCCCCTTCCGTGATACCGCTGGCACATGCCGGGATGATTGCAATCCACTCGGTCGTTGGTGCGGAGGACGTCTGGGGGCTCCTGCCGAAGCTCAAGGCAGCCGGCGCGTCCGGGATCCTGGTGCTGCCGATCGAGAAGATCGTGCCGTGAGCAGCAACCCAACGCCGGACGGAGGCAGGCAAGATGAGATTCGACTGATCCGACTCGATCTGCGAGGACGTGGTCCGGCGGCCGTCCTGGACCCGGCCGTCGAGGCCCTTGCCCGACGCGGAGCCGCGCCCGATCCAGCTGTCCGCGCAGGTGCGCGGGACATCCTTGCGGCCGTCGAAGAAGGTGGCGCGGAGGCCGTTTCCCTGGCCAACGGGATGTATGGCGGCGGTCACGGTGATGGCCGGCTGGTGCTGCGAGCCGACGAACTGGCGGAGGCCGCGGCCGAACTCGAGCCGTCCGTCCGCGCCGCGCTGGACGTCGCGATTGAGCACGTGCGGCGCTTCGCGACAACGCAGCGACCCGTTTCATCGAATGTGGCCATTGCGCCCGGCGTTGACATCGAACGCCGCTGGGTGCCGATGGATCGCGTCGGGGCCTACGTACCGGGTGGCAGCGCAGCGTATCCGTCGAGCCTTCTGATGACCGTGGTGCCGGCGCAAGTGGCCGGGGTCGGGTCGATTGTCGTCGCCTCGCCCGCTGCGCCGAACGGCCGCGTCGACTCGGTGCTGCTCGGAGCGGCCGGCGTGCTGGGCATCGATGCCTTGATCGTGGCCGGCGGAGCCCAGGCAGTCGGGGCACTGGCATTCGGGCTGCCCTCGCTGGGCATCGCTGCTGTCGACCTCGTGGTCGGGCCTGGGAATGCGTGGGTCACGGCCGCCAAGCTCGAGCTCGCCGGGCGTACCGCCATCGACCTGGCTGCGGGGCCATCGGAGGGGATGGTCGTGGCCACGCCGCCAGCCGACCCGGACCGGATCGCGGCGGACCTCTTGACCCAGGCCGAGCACGGACCCGATTCCCCGGCAATCCTCGTCACCACCGATGCGGACTTTGCTGATGCCGTGGAGGTCGCGCTCCAGTCCCGGATCGGTGACGCGCCACGGAGCGCGATCCTGCGAGCCGCGCTGACGCGTCACGGTCGGATCGTGCTCGTCGCCGACGTCGCCGCCGCGATGGCCGTCGCGAACGCGTACGCACCGGAACACCTGTCCCTCGACGTGCCCGACCTCGAGGCGGCGGTTGCCGAAATCCGCAACGCCGGGTCGGTCTTCGTTGGGCCCTGGGCGCCGGAATCGGCGGGTGATTACGCGACCGGTGCGAACCACGTGCTGCCGACTGGGGGGCTCGCCCGCGGCTGTGGCCCGTTGGGGGTCGAGACGTTCGGGAAGTACCTCCAGGTGCAGCGCATCAGCCGAGAGGGCCTCGCGCTCCTTCGTCCGACCATTGGCACCCTCGCCGTGGCGGAGGGGCTGTTCGCGCACCGGGAGGCCGTCGAGGTCAGGTTCGGAGCCGCCTCCCTGCCCCCCTCTGATTACTCCGCACGTGACAGCGAGGGTGTCCGGTGAGCCCGACGCCCGTCACCTTCAGCTCGCCCACAGATCCGAGCGCCTACACGTGGGAGGCGACGGACGAAGTCGTGGCGGCTCGATATGGGATCCCGGTGGGCGATGTTGTGCGTTTCGATCTCAACACGTCGCCAACGCCGCCCGAGCTGGCCAATCGATTGCTCGCGGCGAACGCCTTCGACCGGGCGGTTTCTGAGTACCCGCCGTCGGACTACCGCCAGCTCGTGGCCGCGGCGGCAGCACGCTACGGCGTGGCGGAAGCCGAGGTCATCGTGGGAGCAGGGGCCGACGAAGTCCTCGATCTCATCGCCAAGGCGTTCCTTCCGCCGGGCGGATCAGCCGTGATCCCGACCCCTTCGTATGCCATGTACCGCGTCGAGACCGAGCAGCGTGGCGCCAGTGTCAGGGCGGTGCCCCGCCTCGGGGCTCAGGCCGGATTCGCCATCGACGTTCCTGCGCTGCGCGCCGCTGGACGTGGCGCGGATCTCGTCTGGCTCTGTGATCCGAACAACCCGACCGGGCTGTCGGAGCCGGAGGGCGCGATCGAGGGACTTCTCACCGGCCTCGCGACGGATGCCGGGGACGATGGCCACGAGCCACCCGTGGTCGTGATCGACGAGGCGTACGCGGAGTTCGTCGGCCGTTCATCACTTGCCCTCCGGGCGAGCTATCCGCGGCTTGTCGTTATCCGCACGGCGAGCAAGGCGTATGGCCTGGCCGGCCTCCGAGTGGGGTTCGGACTCGCCCGACCAGATCTCATCGCCCGGATGGCGCCGTACCGGCCACCGGGATCCGTCTCCGTTCCGTCAGTCGCCATCGTCACCGAAGCGCTCCGCGACGACGACGTTCTGCTCGAGAACCTGGCGCGCGTGGTTGACGAACGAGCCCGCTTGCAGGCCGCACTCAGCGCCGCTGGCTGGACGGTCTACCCATCGGTCACCAACTTCGTGCTTGTTGACTTCGAGACCGCGGCCCGGGCAGCGGCCGTCGCGGAGCACATGCTCCGCCGAGGTCTCGTCCCGCGCACGTTCGGACCATCCCACCCACTGGCCCACTGCCTGCGCATCACCGTTCGCAACGGCGTCGAGAACGATCGGCTCATCGCAGCGGCAGGCGCGTTCATGGAGGACTCGGCATGACTACCCCGCTCGGCACTATCGACGTCCTCGCGTCCGGCTCACGGATGGCCGCGCTTCGGCGAGTGACACGCGAGACCGACGTCACCGTGCGTCTCGTGCTCGACGGTCAGGGGGTTGCCGCCGTTTCCTCGGGCGTGGGCTTCTTCGATCATCTCCTCGGGTCCCTGGCCCATCACGGACTGTTCGACCTCGAGATCATGGCCACGGGTGATCTCCAAGTTGACGAGCACCATACGGTCGAGGATGTCGCGCTGGTGCTCGGCGCCGCGCTGGCCACGGCTCTGGGTGATCGCGCCGGAATCCGGCGGTTCGGGGACGCGTCCGTGCCGATGGATGAGGCGCTGGCCAGCAGCGCGATCGACATTGGCGGCCGGCCGTACGCCGTGATCGATCTGCCCTTCCGTGGTGAACGAGTCGGTGCCCTGCCGACGCAGATGGTCGAGCACGCGCTCGAGGCGTTCGCAAGAGCGTCCGGGAGCACGCTGCACGTCCGCGGCACCGGCCGCAACGACCATCATTTGGCCGAGGCCGCATTCAAGGCACTCGCCAGGTCCCTCCGGGACGCCTGCGAACCGGATCCCCGCCGCCTCGGGATCGCATCCACCAAGGGTTCGGCCGGATGACGCCAGGCCGCGGCATGCGCGAACGCGGCGCTGGGCCGCTGCGCGTCGCCGTTGTCGACTATGGCGCAGGGAACCTGGTGAGCATCGATCAGGCCCTCACCTTCGTCCACGCCGAGGTCCGCGTGGCCACGTCCGCCCGGGACCTCGATGACGCGGATGCGCTGATCGTGCCGGGAGTCGGGGCGGCCGCACCGGCGATGCAACGCCTGCACGAGGTCGATCTGGTCGATCCGATCCTCCGCTGGATCGCGCTGGGACGGCCGTTCCTCGGGATCTGCCTGGGCATGCAGCTCCTGTTCGAGGGAAGCGATGAAGACGACGCGGTTACGTTCGGGGTCATTCCGGGGCGTACCGTCCAGCTCGCCGGAGCGCCGACGCTGCCGCACATAGGATGGAATCAGGTCCAGCGCCGTCGAGATCATCCGCTCTTCGCGGGGATCGAGGACGGTGCCGACATGTACTTCGTTCATTCCTACGCGGGCGTCCCGAGCGGGCTGGCAGGTGCGGAGTCCGTCCTCGCCGAGACGGTGCACGGCAGTCCGTTCGTCTCGGCGATCGAACGCGGGAACGTCCTCGGCGTCCAGTTCCACCCGGAACGAAGTGGCGGGGGCGGGATCCGCATGCTCGGAAACTTCGTTCGGTGGGCCACGGCCCTGTCGGCCGGCATGGGCGCCGAACGGAGCCCCGTTGGCGCCGGCGGCACCGCGGGCGGTGACTGATGCTCCGCTATCGAGTGATCCCATGCCTCGACGTGACCGATGGACGAGTCGTGAAGGGCCGGCGCTTCCGGAATCTGACCGATGAAGGCGACCCGACAGAGCTGGCCGCCCGCTATGCGGATGAAGGTGCCGACGAGCTCATCTTTCTCGATATCGGAGCGGCTCCGGAGGGCCGGGACACGATGCTCGAGGTCGTCGAGCGGACGGCCCGCCGCGCCTACATTCCACTGACCGTGGGCGGCGGCGTTCGCTCGGATGCGGACATGGCCCGCGTGCTCCGCGCCGGCGCGGACAAGGTATCGCTGAATTCCGCGGCGGTGGCGGATCCCGACCTGGTTGCGCGCTGCTCGCGGAGGTTTGGGCGCCAGGCCGTTGTCGTCGCGATCGACGCCCGGCTCGTCACCTCCCAATCCGGGGTCGGTACGTCCTGGGAGGTCCTCGTCCGCGGCGGCCGAGACACCACCGGACTCGACGCGATCACCTGGGCGGTGACTGCAGCGGACTTGGGGGCGGGCGAGTTGCTGGTCACGTCGATCGACCGAGACGGTACGCAGGCAGGCTTCGACACGGCCCTGCTCCGCGCGATCAGCGATCGAGTTGATGTGCCCGTCATTGCGTCCGGCGGTGCCGCCGGACCCGCCGATTTCGTCGAGGCGGTGGCAGTGGGCGGCGCCCAGGCGGTCCTCGCGGCATCGATCTTCCACCGTGGCCTTCACTCGATCGCCGACGTCAAGAATGCGATGGCCCGGGCCGGGATCCCGGTCCGGGCAACGGTCGGGGTAACTGCGTGAGCACCCTCAGCCCAGCGTGGGACGCAAACGGGCTCGTGCCGGTCATCGTTCAGGATGAGACCGACGGCCGAGTCCTGATGGTTGCCTACATGAACGCAGCCGCCCTTGCCGAGACAGTCGCGACCGGCGATGTTCACTTCCATTCGCGGTCGCGCGGTCGTCTCTGGCGCAAGGGTGAGACGAGCGGAAACGTTCTCCGGCTCGTCCGCCTCGAGCTCGACTGCGACGGCGATGCGCTCCTGGCGACCGTTCGGCCGGCTGGTCCGACCTGTCATCGTGGAACGCGAAGTTGCTTTGACGTCGCCGGGCCGGCGACCGATGTCACGGGTGCGTCGGTCTCGCCGCCGCCCCGGGGATTCGGATGGCTCGAGGAGCTCTGGACTGTGATCGATGACCGGCGGCGAATGCGCCCAGCCGGTTCGTACACGACGTCGCTCCTCGACGGCGGCGTCGACGTTGCCGGGCGCAAGCTCAGCGAGGAAGCGACCGAGGTCCTGATGGCCGCAAAGGACGACGACGCGTCTGAGCGGGCCGGCCGGGATCGCGCCGAGACCCGGGATGCCCTCGCGGCCGAGGCCGCCGACCTGCTGTACCACGCACTCGTGCTGCTTGCGGAGCGCGATGTCGACCCGGCCAGGGTGATCGAGATCCTGCGCGCGCGCCACGCTGGCTGAGGCGCACCAGCCGAAGTCAGGCCTCGAGCCGGCCGATCACCCGTCGGCGCTTGCCGATGCGAACTTCCCACCAGCGCCCCGCGAGTGGTGCCGGCAGCAGGGCCGCTGGATCCCGCAGGGTCTCCCCGTTGATGGTCACGCCGCCATTCTCGATCATCCGTCGCGCCTCGCCCCGCGAAGTGAAGATCCCGGCGTCCCCGAGCACCGACGCGGCGGCGTCCCCGACCGCGCCGGCAGGGACAACGAAGCCGCCGACGCTGGCATGCAGTCGCTCGAGCAAGGCGGGGTCCTGAATGGGCTCAGAGGCAAACAGGGCAACCGAATCGGCGGCCACCTGTTGCGCCACCTCCGCGCCATGCGTCCGTGCGGTCACGTCGAGAGCCAAGGTTCGTTGGGCCTCCCGTGCCCCGGGCCTGCCCACCAGTGCCGCATCGAGGGCCTCGATCTCGTCCGGGCTCATGGTCGTGAACCAGCGGAGGTAGACACCCGTATCGCGATCATCCGAATTGAGCCAGTACTGGTAGAACTCAAACGGCGACGTCCGGGCAGGGTCGAGCCAGATCGAGTCGCCGGATTCGCTCTTGCCGAACTTGGTCCCGGACGGAGAGAGGAGGAGCGGGTACGCCAGGGCGTACGCGGGTTCGCGGCCCTCGCTCGATCCCGTCGTCCGGCGGATCAATTCGAGCCCGGCCGTGATGTTGCCCCACTGGTCTGCACCGCCCATCTGCAGTTCCACGCCCATGGTGTCGTGGAGGTGGGCGAAGTCCACGGACTGCAGCAGCATGTAGCTGAACTCAGTAAAGGACAGCCCACGATCCAAGCGAACCTGGACCGAATCCTTGGCCAGCATGTAGGGCACCGTGAAGTGCTTGCCGACGTCGCGCAGGAAATCGATGGCGGTCATCGATTCCAACCAATCCCGGTTGTTGGCCAGACGCGCGCCCGTCGTGCCACCATCGAAGTCGAGGAACCGTTCGAGCTGGGCCTGGATGGCGTCGGCGTTGGACGCGAGGGTCTCGCGATCCAGCAGGTTGCGCTCCGCTGAGCGCCCCGATGGATCGCCGATCATGCCCGTGCCGCCCCCGACGAGGGCAACTGGAAGGCCACCGTGGCGCTGCAGCTGGATGAGCCCGAAGATCGGGACCAGGTTGCCGATGTGCATTGACGGACCGGACGGGTCGAAGCCGACGTAGCCGGAGAGCGGGCGACCAGTCGCGAGGCGGGCCTCAAGGCCGTCGGACGCCATGTGGAACATGCCGCGCCAGCGGAGCTCATCGAGCAGGCCGGCCGGCCCCGGATCAAAGGTCGTCACAGGAGACGCACGCAGGCGGTCACGAGGCGAGCCGGGACACGAGAGGGTCCTCCACAGCCCCTATGGTATCGTCGCCGCCGACATGCAGACCAGCCTCTCACGGCGCCAGCGTCACCGCCGCACCGGCGCCGCGCGGCGAGGTCGAGGCGGTGGGGGCCCAGCGCGCTGGGCCGCACTGGCGGTCCCGATCCTCTTGTTCGCGAGCTTCCTCGCGCTCGGCGGCGCCGTCCTTGTCGGCGCCGTGAGCGCGTACGCGTTCTACAGCCGCGACCTTCCCGATCCCAAGAAGGCCTTCGCGGATCTCGGCTTTGACCAGCCATCGATCATCTACGACCGCACCGGGACGATTGAACTGGCCCGCCTCGGTGAGCGCAAGCGTGAACTCGTCACGTTCGATCAGATCCCGGCCGAGCTGCTCGATGCGACCACCGCCGTCGAGGACAAGGACTTCTGGAGCAATCCCGGCTTCGATCTCGGTGGCTTCCTGTCGGCGACGGTTGACACCTTTGTCGGCAAGCCTCGCGGCGGGTCGACGATCACCCAGCAGCTCGTGCGGGCGCGCCTTCTCCCCCAGGCGGCATTCGCTGGATCGGTCTACGAACGCAAGATCCGGGAGATCATTCAGTCCGTCCGCCTGACACAGGCGTTCCCGGACGAGGTGGGCAAGGAACAGATCATCACGGCCTACCTCAACCAGAACTTCTACGGAAACCAGAGCTATGGGGTGGCGGCGGCGGCGCGCGGGTACTTCGGCAAGAACCTCGAGGAATTGACGCTCGCACAGGTAGCCATCCTGGCCGCGATCCCGCAGTCGCCCACCCAATTCGATCTCGTCAAGAATGCCGACAGCGTGTGCACGGTGACCGTGGCGCCAGGGGAGCCGTGCCCGAGCGCAAGTCTCCGGTTGGTCGTACCCCTGGAATCGGACATCGTCGTCCGCCGCAACAGGGTGCTTGATCTCATGCAGACGCGTAGCGTGCTGTCCGGGTCAGAGCACACGATCGAGGAGTACGTGGCGGCCAAGTCCGAACCGGTCATGCTCGCGCGACAGGCGTCGACGCCTTGGAAGGCCGCGCACTTCGTGTGGCAGGTTCGCCATCAACTTGGCGTGCTCATCTGCGGCGAACCGAACGCTGATACCTGCGAAGCCGTCGACACGGGTGGCTACAGAATCGTCACGACGCTTGACTGGAATATGCAGCAGGTTGTCGACAAGTGGTTGTCCGCGACGGCGATCGCGCCGAACTTCTCGAACACGGAAAGGCGGCTCGAGCTCCTCGGCATCCCGGAGGACGACTGGAAGTGGATTTTCGAGCTGCGGGACCGGAACATCCACAACGCCGCCTCCGCGGTGCTCGATTACCGCACGGGTGAAGTACTGGCGTACGCCGGAAGTGCCGCGTACTACGCCGCGGGCGACGTCACGTTCCAGCCACAGTTCGACGTGCTTTCGGATGGATTTCGGCAGCCGGGTTCAGCCATCAAGCCGATCAACTACATCACGGGCCTCGACGACCGCACGATGACCGCGGCGACGATGTTCATGGATGTCTCGACGGATTTCGGCGGCCAGGAGCCATTCATCCCGAGGCAGGCCGACGGTCTTGAACGTGGGCCGGTACGGCTCCGGTCAGCGCTGCAGTTCTCGCTCAACATTCCGTCCATCAAGGCGGGTTTGGTGAACGGGCTCGACCATCTGTTCCAGCGAATGAAGGACTTCGGCCTGGCCTCTCCAGTGGGGGCCATACCGGTCCGCTCTATGTCCATTGGGACGATCGAAGTCCACCCCATTGAGCTCCTGTCCGCCTATGGGGCCATCGCGGACGGGGGCGTGCTCATGCCTCGGAAGCTGATCAACGAGGTCCGCGATTCGAGCGGCGCAGTGGTCTATTCCATCGACTCGGCTGCTTCCGCGGGGACGCGCGTGGCAAGCGCCCAAGCGTCCTACATCGTCACCGACATTCTCCAGGGAAATACGATCAACAACGTCAATCCATACTGGTCCAAGTGGGTGATCCGAGAGGATGGCAAGCGGCGTCCGGCGGCGTACAAGACTGGTACGACCTCGGACAACAAGGACGTGCTGGCCTTTGGCTTCCTCGCCCCGCCTGAGGATCCGGTGGCCCCTGCCCTCGCGGTGGGAGTGTGGATGGGGAATTCCGACGCGACCCCAAACACGGGAAGCCTGTCACTCGATTCGTCGGCACCGGTCTGGTCACGCATCCTCACCGAGATCAGCCAGGGCACTCCGGTCGCAAGCTTTGTGCAGCCGGCCGGGATCGTCAAGGCGAAAGTCGACGCCTTCAGCGGACTCCTCCCAGGGCCGTATACGACCAATACAGTTACCGAACTGTTCATCGAAGGAACCGTTCCGACGCGCACCGACGATCTCCATGTCGAGCTTGACGTCGATGAGAGCAGCGGCCTGCTGTGGCAGGATGGCTGTGCGGGCCCGATCGTCCGGCAGGGATTCCTGGATTTCAGCAATGTCGAAGCCCGTTTCCCGGGCTGGCAGGCGTACACCCAGGATTGGGCGGCGCGCGCGGCGTCAGGACCGGGCGTCGTCAGTGTCGAAGGGACGAAGACGAGCTACTTCTACAACAACAGTTTTGCCCCGTACGGAAAGTCGTGGGGTGGCGTCTTCGCGCCGACCGAAGTGTGCACGCCGGTCGTGTTGCTTCCCTGCGATCCATTTGCCACGTTTGACCCATTCGCCACGTTTGACCCATTTGCCACCATCGATCCATTTGCCACCATCGATCCATTCGGTACCCCCCTGCCGACCCCATGCGTCGAGCCGACGCCCGAGCCGAGCGTCGACCCCACGACCGGTGAGGCACCCGACCCGACACCACGCAAGAACGGCAAGCCGACGCCGACGCCGCCGCAGCCGAGTCCGACCGCGCAGCTGAGCGGACGCCGCCGACGGCGTCTCGATCCGCTCCTCGCGGCACGCCTTCCAGCTACCCGAAGCTGACGATCGTCGCTCCGTCCCCGCCCTCGCCGCGACCACCGGGACGAACGTCGCCGGTCAGGGCATGCGCCGCCGCCGCTGATCGGACGGCGTCGCGCAGCGCGCCGGTGCCCATCCCGTGGATGATCGTCACGCGCGGCAATCCCGCCAACGAGGCGTCTTCGAGGTAGCGGTCCAGTGCATCGAGGGCTTCTTCGACCCTCGCCCCGCGGACATCGAGCGATGACGGCACCGTGCGCGCCCGAGCGAGGCGCAGCGCCTCCGCGCTGCTCGCCTCATCAGCGGCGCCAGCGCCACTTCGTCCGACGCGGCTGCCGAACCCGCGGTCGGGATTCCGAACCTCCTCCAGGTCATCGGCCTGGACATGTACGCGCATGCCCCCGGTTTCGAGTGTCATGGACTGCCCGTCTCGCTCAATCGAGGAGATCCGCCCTTCCCAGCCACCAGAAGCGCTGCGCGCCAGATCTCCAACGGACCATGTTCGCGGACCTGATGCCGGATCGACCGCGGTTTCCGCGGTCCCGTCGGCGCCACGTAGTCGGGCGACGCCGGCTTCGATCCGTGTCACCGCCTCGTCGAGCGCGGGGGCGGCAAGCTGGCCGCGCTCGAGCGTCTGCCGTAACGCCGCGACGTCCGCCCGGACCGCCTCGAGCAGGCGCTCGGCTTCTTCGCGAGCCTCGCGCGTCACATCGTCCCGGTCCGAACGGGCCCGCTTCCGCTCCTCGTCGGCAGCGCGCAGCGCGTCGGCGGCGCGTGAATCGGCCGTCCGCGCGCGAGCCAGCGCATCCGTGGTTGCACCTTCCGTCGCCCGGATCTGGGCCAGCGTCGCCTCGAAGGAGCGCTGGGCATCGCTCAGGCGCGAGCGGGCATCCGCCACGATGTTGTCCGGCAGCCCGAGCCGTTCCGCGATCGCAAACGCCTGCGATCCGCCGGGCAGCCCGATGGTCAGTCGATAGGTCGGGCTGAGCGTCCGCAGATCGAACTCCACGGCAGCGTTCGTCGCGCCCGGTGTGGTGTGGGCATAGGCCTTGAGCTCCGCGTAGTGGGTCGTGGCGGCGACGAGCGCACCGGCCTGGATGAAGTGGTCCAGAAGCGCCTGTGCCAGTGCCGAGCCCTCGGTCGGGTCCGTTCCGGCCCCGAGTTCATCGAGCAGAACGAGCGTCCCCGGCCCGGCGGCCTGGACGATCCGGATGATCGAGCGAAGGTGTCCGGAGAAGGTTGACAGCGACTGGGCGATCGACTGCTCATCGCCGATGTCGGCCAGGACGTCCACCAGGATCGGCAGGCGGCTTCCCGTGGCCGCGGGGATGTGCAGTCCGGCCTGGTTCATGAGGGCGAGGAGTCCGAGGGTTCGCAGCGTGACCGTCTTGCCCCCGGTGTTCGGACCAGTAACGACAAGCGCCGAGAACCCGTCGCCGAGGCGCACGTCGATCGGCACGACGCGTCCCGTCAGGCCCGGGTGGCGCGCCGACAGGAGCAGGATCTCCTGGCGTTCCGCAGTCGCGGCTCGTGTGCCGTCCATGTCCGCGGCAAGCGCTGCCTTTGCCGCCCAGAAGTCAAATCTTGCCAGCGCTGCCAGGGTCTCTGCCAGCGGTCCCGCATGCACGGCCACGAGTCCCGAGAGTTCATCGAGGATGCGGCCGACTTCCTCCTGCTCGGCAAGCTGCGCCTCGCGCCAGGCGTTGCCCAGCTCGACGACGACGAGCGGCTCGATGAACAGCGTCTGCCCCGATCCTGAAGCGTCGTGGACGATGCCCTTGACCCGCGACTTCGCGTCAGCCCTGACCGGCACGACATAGCGGCCATTGCGCAGCGTCACGATCGGTTCCTGCAGGGCGCTCCCGAGCTCCGAACTCACCAGCGAATCGAGGCGCCGGCGCAGCCGGTCGAAGGAGATCCGAACGGCGTTCCTGAGCGGCCCGATCCTGGCCGATGCGGTATCCAGGAGCTCCCCTGCCGGATCAAAGGACCGTGCCAGGGTCGCGCGTATCGCCGGTAGTGGGTGGAGCTCGGCAGCCAGGTCACGCAGCAGCGGGCGACGGTCCTCGGCCAATAACGCCCGCAGACGCGCGGCTGCTTCGAGCGTGTCGGCAATCTCCAGGAACTGGCGCGGTTCCAGCCTTCCCCCTCGACTCGCTCGATCAACGGCTGGCCCGATGTCATGCGCTCCACCGACGCCGACACCGGGGCGCTCCTCGAGCAGCGCCCGCACCTGATCCGTCTCATCCAGTGCTCGCGCGACGAGGATCGGTTCTGATGTCGGCTGGAGTGCCTCGGCGAGGCGGCGGCCCGGAGCGAACGACGTGTGCTCGGCCAGCCGTTCACGGACGAGCGGGAATTCAAGAAGCGTGATCGAACGGTCATCCATGGGGCGCAGATCCCAGCTGTCGACGTAGACCGAGCAGTCGATCCCGATCAACTGTCCCGTTGGACAGTACCCGCCTGAAGCGCCGTGGCAGGAGGAGTCGAAGGGTCAGACCTGGCGGCGTCAGGACCTGAACACCGACGTCACGTCCGTGGGGAAGATGGCTCCGAAGAGGCCCAATACGAACGGGATGATGCCATCGTGCACGATGCCGGCCGTCACTGAGCCATGAAGCGTCTCGTAGATCTGCCTGATGAACGGGAACTCGTTGCTCCTTGCCCCTCCACCGAGTGCGAAGAACGGCTCGGTGATCAGGTAGAACGCCGCAAGGATCAGGGCTCCCTGTACCAAACCCAGCAGTCCGCCGAGCACCTCATCCAGGGCCGCGTATTTGGCGAACAGTGGGACGGGCTTGAAGAACAGCTGGAGCACGATCGTCGATCCGATCACGCCGGCCAGAAACACCGACCCGAACGCGATCATGTAGTTGTACGCCACCGTGTACTGCGTCCAGTTCTCGGCAAGGAACGATCCGAGGGGCCCTCGGATCTGCGCCGCGACCAGGAGCGACACCAGGATCGTGCCGATCCCGAGCAACCGCCGAATGGTGCCCTGCATGAATCCCAGCACGAATAGCGCGAAGAAGACGAAGAAGAAGAGGAGATCGACGCCCTTGATGCTGATGATGGCCGCGATGATGTCCACGGTGTTGGCGTCTCCCGCTCGTGTGTGCCGCCGTCCCGTCGGTGAACGGATCCGGACCCGAGGATCTCGAAGCGTAGCAGTGCCCGTACGACGGCCGCAACATGGAGGATGCGGGGTCGGCTACCCCGGACTGCCGTGATCAGGTGCGGATTCGGCCACCCGCCCTGAGCAGCGCCGCAACGATTGTTGTCATTGCACCCTCGAGATCCTCCTCGGTCAGGGCTCGGCCGTCGGCACCGAAGGTCAGTCGGTACGCGAGGCTCCGCTGGTCCGCATCCAGCGGGGCTCCGCGATAG
>JAQBHC010000021.1:0-8956 GCA_032128175.1 Chloroflexota bacterium
GTCGACGGGGCGGCGGCCCCGGGGGCCACGGGCGCCGTGGGGGCCGCCGGAGCCATGGGCGCGACCGCGGTGGGCGCAACCGCGGCGGGCGCAACCGCGGCGGGTCCGACCGGCGTCAGGCCATGGGCACGCCCGACGTCCACGAACGCATCCCAGACGTAGGCGGCCTCGTCGCGCGCGACCATGATCGTGTACCCGGGCAGGTCGCCGCTATCCAGGCGGACGATGAACGCCCGGACCGAGGCGAGCGGCGCCTGGATCAGGTCGCCCTGAGACATCGTCCTCGGCGTGGTGTCAACCGGGCACAACTCGGCAAGAATCGCCGGCGCGGTCGGACCGGCCAGCCTGAGCGTGGTGCGCGATCCGGTCATCTCGATCACAGAGAGGTCGGCCGGCTCGGGATCGAGGATCGTCGGCGCTGCGCCGCCTGCATCGACCGGCGCGAGGAGCAGCACTTCATCCGGACCAAGGAGCCAGGCTTCGGTCCCGCCCGGGGTGGGACTGGTGATGACGCGACCGGCCCGCTCGCTGCTCCCGAGCCTCGCGGCAACGGCTTCGATGGCCCCGGGCCCGCGGACCAGCCACTCATCGAACGGACCGATTTCGGCGAGGCCGGAACCGGCGGCAACCGCGATGTCCTCCCCTGAGCGATCCGGGGGGCCGTAGCCGACCGGCCACAGCGCCTGCTCCCCGATCCACCGGGCACCGCGGGCACGGTGCCTGGCCTCCAGCGCGCTCCGGCGCACGACGGTGCTCCAACTCGGGGCGGTCATGATCGAACCCGCTCGCCGGCCGGGTCGTAGAACGGGGCCGTCCGCACGACGGCCGGAGCCGTAGCACCTGTACGTCCCACGCCCAGTCGGATGACGATTGGCTGGTTCTCCACGACGTCTTCGGCCGGGAGCCAGGCGAGACCGATGGCCTTGCCCAGCGTCGGGCTCCACTTGCTGCTCGTGACCCGGCCGACCGGCCGCCCGTCGCGGACGATGGCGGCACCCTCAGCCGGGACGGCGGTTCCGATCATCTCGAACCCGGTCAGGACGTCCTGGAGTCCGCGTCCATCCAGCGCCGCGATCACGTCCCGACCAATGAAGTCCGGCCGGTCCGCCTTGATCAGCCAACCCATCGATGCCGCTCGCGGGTCGGACAGGGCATCCGTGTCCTGTCCAACGATGGCGTGCTGCTTCTCGAGTCGCAGGACCCGCTGGGCCTCGACGCCGAAGGGAGCGATCCCGAACTCGGCCCCCGCCACCATCAGGGCATCCCAGACGTGCGCTGCGCGGTCCGCTGGAACGTGGAGTTCATAGGCGAGTTCCCCGACGAAACCGATCCGCAACAGGACCGCCGGAACGCCCGCGACGACGCCATCGCGAGCGTCGAGGTAGCGCAGCCCTTCTGGGGAGACATCGAGATCCGTGAGTCGGCTGAGCACGTCCCGTGACCGCGGACCGGCCAGGTTCATCGCCGCATAGCGTGCCGTGACGTTGGTCACATCGACCCGTCGATCGGACGCCGCCAGCCACCAACGCAGCCAGCCGTCCACGGCGTCCAGACTGCCCGTTCCGGTCGTGACGAGGTATCGATCCTCGCCCAGCCGGGCGACCGTTCCGTCGTCCAGGATGATGCCCGCGTCATCGGTCATGGCGCGGTAGCGGATCCGGCCGATACGCAGGTCGCTGAAGCGATTCGGGTGCAGCCAGTCCAGGAATTCCCCGGCATCGCGGCCGCGCACGTCGAGCTTGCCCAGCGTGGACACATCGATGAGGCCGACGCCCTCGTGGACCGCCCGACATTCTGCGTCGACATTTCCGTAGTCGAGTGGCCGCCGCCAGTCGCCCATGTCCAGCCAGGAGGCGCCGGCCGCCTCATGCCGCTCGTGCAGCGCCGTCCGTCGAATGGGATTGAGGTGCGGACCGGCGAGGACGGCCAGCGGCACGGGCTGGACGGGCGGCCTGTAGGTCGTCAGCCCGACGGCAGCGCGCGTCACGCCGCGCAGGGCGGCGGTCACACGAGCGGAGTTGCCGTGGCATTGCTTGCCCTGGCACGGGCCCATCGTGACGGTGCTGTATCGCTTGAGGGTTTCGAGCGACTCGAAACCTTCGCGGATCCCCTGCGCCAGTTCCTTGGCGGTCACGTCCTCGCACAGGCAGACGAACGGCTTGCGCCCGATTGGCAGCGCGGTCGGCACGGGCTCCGGAAGCGCGGCGAAGGCCGCCGCGACGCGACCGGCGTGAGCGGCGTGATCGAGGTGATCGGCGTGATCGGCCGTCGTCGTGCCCCCGCCGACGCCGGCCGCCAGACGACCGGCCAGCACCGCGCCGGCGCCGATGAGTTCATCGTCGATGAGGCCCGTCATGTGCCCCGTCACCACGACGTCGGCGGAGCCGGCAACCGGGATCCACTCAGCCAGCCGCTCCTCGAATGCCAGCGTCAGGCCGGCCTGGGCGGCCAGGGTGACGACCGGCTCTGGTCGCGGTGCCATGGCCACGAGGTCGGCCGCGATGGTCCGCTCGGACCCGTCAGCGGTGCGGATGGACAGACCGGTCACGCGCGAACGGCCCCTGGCCCCGACCACCACGGCGCCGACCAGGATTTCCGTACCACCCGCCCGGATGGTGTCCGCTTCCGCCGGCTCAGCGCGGTCCGCCGACGTCGGGCGGGTATCGACGATCGCGACCACCGGGATCGACGCGGCGATCAACTCGGCCGCCTGCCGATACCCGTGGTCGTCGTCGGTCACGACGATCGCCCGCTCGCCGGCTCGGACGGCCTGGAGATGGGCAAGCCTGAGGATGCCCGAGGCGAGCATGATCCCTGGGCGATCGTTGGCGTCGAACAACATCGGGCGCTCGGCGGCACCCGTAGCGAGCACGATCCGGGCGGCCCGCGCCCGGACGAAGGTCGAGCCCTGGGTGATGCCGACGAGCCCTCCGTCATACATGCCGATCGCGGTCGCCGAGGCGAGATGCTCGATCCGGGTCTCGGCGGCGACGAGTTCGGCGAGCCGCCTTGCCGCCTGGGGCCCGGGCAGATTCGAAATGCGAGGATCGCCCTCCACCGGACGCACGCGGATCCGGAGATGCCCACCGAGCTGCGTGCCGTCATCGACGAGGATCACGCGTGATCCGCCGGATGCCGCCTCCAGGGCCGCGAGGCAGCCGGCCGGCCCGCCGCCGATCACGACGACGTCAGCGTGGAGATGGCGCTTGCGCGGATGCAGGTCGGGGCGCGCATTGATGTCCACTCGGCCCAGCCCGGCGATCCGGCGGAGGACAGCTTCGTACAGGGGCCAGAAGACGCGCGGCCGGATGAACGTCTTGTAATAGAACCCGATCGGGAAGAACCGATCAAATCGGTCGGTCAGGCTGACCAGGTCCCACCGCAGCGACGGCCAGGCGTTCTGGCTGCGCACGCGCATGCCCGGCGTGATCGGCGTCACGCAGGCGCGGACGCTGGGCTCGCCATCGACCTCGACGAGACAGTTCGGGCAGCGGCCGGTCGCACACATGACCCCACGCGGCCGGTGGTATTTGAAGCTGCGCGACAGGACCTCCACGCCGTCCGCCGTCAGCGCGGATGCGATCGTGTCTCCACCCAACCCGATGCGCCGTCGCCCGTCGAACTGAAACTCGATCGATTCCTCGCGACGGAGTTCCTGGCCGGCGGGATCGGCCAGACGCCGATCAGCCATCAGTCGGGCCCGGCGCAATCGGCGCAATCGGTGACGGCAGTGTCCATCCGGCCCGGATGACTTCATTGGTCCGCGTATCCCGTTCGACCTGGAACCAGCGCCGGCAGCCGGACCGGTGGAACCACCACGCGCGCTCCACGCCGGAAACGTTCCGTCGGCCGTACAGATAGGCGGACCACTCCGTCTGGGCGGACCCGGGCGCCGGACGGGCCTGGACTTCGCCGCCATATCGATACTCAACGACGTCTCGCAGCCCGCATAGCGGGCAACCGATCAGAAACGACACGACGTCGGCCGCTCAGCCGTGTCCGGTCGGGGCGCCGGGGACCCAGTGCGTCCCCACCAGCGGGATCCCGGTGATCGCGGAGGCCTCCATGGTCAGGGCTCGCAGGTCATCCGGGTCCAGATCGTGAATGTTTGCCTTGCCGCATGCCCGCGCGAGCATCTGGACCTCCAGGGTCATGGCGGTCAGAAAATTGGCGACGCGCTCGGTGGCCTCATCGACCGGCAAGCGGGCCGTCAACTCCGGATCCTGGGTCGTGATGCCAACGGGGCAGCGCCCGGTGTGGCAGTGATGGCAGGCGCCGGGCTCGGTCCCGAGCGCCGCGTAGTCCTCGAGGTAGAGCGGGGCGTTGCAGTTCAGGGCGATCAAGGCCGCGGTCCCGATGTAGCAGGCGTCGGCGCCGAGAGCCAGGGCCTTCGCCACATCCACGCCGCTGCGGATTCCGCCTGCGGCAATGATCTGGACCTGACCCAGCATGCCGATGTCCTCCAGCCCGCGGCGTGCTTCCACGATCGCGGCCAGGGTCGGGATCCCGGTGTGATCCTGGAGGATCTCCGGCGACGCGGCCGTCCCGCCCTCCATGCCATCCACGACGACCACATCGGCACCGCATTTGGCCGCGAGCTTCACGTCGTCGAACGTTCGGGTCGCACCGATCTTGACGAAGATCGGGACCTGCCAGTCGGTCGCCTCGCGAAGCTCCTCGATCTTGAGGTTCATGTCATCGGGGCCGAGGAAGTCCGGGTGACGGGCCGGCGAGCGCTGATCGACGCCGGTCGGCAGATCCCGGATGGCGGCGATCTCCTCGGACACCTTGGTGCCCAGGAGCAGGCCGCCGGTGCCCGGCTTGGCGCCCTGTCCGATGGTCAGCTCGATGCCGTCGGCCTGGCGCAGGTGGTGGACGTTCGCCCCGTAGCGACTGGGCAGGACTTCGACGATCATCGTCTTCGAGTGCTCGCGCTCGGCCGGAAGCATCCCACCATCGCCCGACGTCGTGGAACTGCCGACCTTGCTGGCGCCACGGGCGAGGGCGACCTTGGCGTTGAACGACAGCGCGCCGTAGCTCATGCCCGTGATCATGATCGGGATATCCAGCGAGATCGGCCGCTCGGCGTAGCGAGTTCCGAGGACCGTCGTGGTCACGCACTTCTCGCGATAGCCCTCGAGCGGGATGCGGGTCAGTGAGGCCGGCAGGAAGGTCAGGTCATCGAGTGACGGCAGCGGCCGTGTTCGAAGGGTGCCGAAGCCGCGCATGAGGTACCGGCCCAGGGCCGCTTTCTCCTGGATCTCCCCGATTACCGACCGGGTATAGATCGGGCTGGTCCGAATTCCCTGCGGGTCGATGCGAGCGGGTTCGCGGGTCACAGTGCAGCCCGCCAGGTATCCAGCTCATGGGTCTGGAAGTTCCAGAGTTTCCGGCCGGCCAGGATTCTGCGGAAATGCCCGGGCCTGGGCAGGTCAAACTCGGCAAACGCCTGTTCCAGCATTGCCTGCTCCTCCTCCGTCGCGTCCGCCTCGACGGCGTCGTTGCCGAGCGAAGCGATCGCGCCGGCCACGTAGATCGTTCCCTCGTACATCGAGTCGGCCGTTGCGTCGCCGGCATCGCCGGCGATCGCGATGTAGCCCTTCTGCATCATGAAACCGGTCATATAGCCAACGTTTCCGGCGACGAGCAGTCGGCCGCCCTTCATGGACACGCCAGCGCGAGCGGCACAGTCGCCGCGCACGACGACGGTGCCGCCGCGGATGGATGCCGCCGCGCTGTTGCCCGCATTTCCGTCCACGACCACCGTTCCCGAGAGCATCCCCTCGGCGAGACCCCATCCGGCACTGCCCGTGACATGCACAGTGGCGCCATCACTCATCCCCCCGCAGTAGTAGCCGACGCTGCCGTCGAAGGTGACCTCGCCAGGGGCCAGGAGCGCAACGCCCAGATTGTGCCGCGCGCCTGATTCAAGGACGGTGACCGAACTCGAGCCGGCCAGAGCCGCCCGGATGGCCCGATTGACCTCGCGGACCGGCTGGAGCGAGGCGTCAATCTCAATGCTTGTCCGAACCTCGGGCGCGCTCATCACGCCACCGCAGCCGGGACGGCAAAGTCGGAGCGTCGCCACACGCGGGACACGTGTCCGGATGGCTCATGGGCGACGCCGGCAGATCCGAGCGCCGTCCTGATCGCGATCTCCTCGTTGGCGATGGCCACGTAGTCGTCTGTCTCGACGGTGATCAACGGTTTGAGGGCGAACGGGTCGCGCGCGAAGCCGATCGCGTCACCGCTCGCCGCGAGGTACGAGAAGCTGCCGTCGAAATCGTCGAGCGAGGCTTCGAGCGCTTCTTCCAGGGTCAGGCCCCGAACCAGTTGATCCGCGATGTAGACGCCGATGATCTCCGAGTCGTTCTCGGAGAAGAAGCGGACGCCGCGCTGCTCGTAGAGGCGGCGCATCTTGTGGTAGTTCGTGATGTGGCCGTTGTGCACGGTCGCCACGTCGGCTACGCCGCGGGCCCAGAAGGGCTGGGAGTGGGACAGGTCCACCTTGCTTTCCGTGGACAGCCGCGTGTGACCGATGGCGTGGCTGCCGCGGAACTCTTCCACATCGAGCGAGCTCTTCAGCTCGTCGGGGTGGCCAACCTGCTTCACGAGCTCCAGCTGACGCCCGATGCTGATGACCTCCACGTCGTCCGAGCCGCGCTCGGCGGCCTCGCGGATCGTGGTCGGATCGACGTTGCTGGCCAGCTCGACGCGCATGACGCCGCGGCTGCGTTCGACGGCACCGACATTCCCAAGCAACGCCAGCTCGGCCAGAATCCGCCGCTGATGCCCCTCCGCGTCACCCGACTCCGGAAGTCGGATCCAGCAGGCGTCGCGATGGGCGGGCTCGCTGCGGAAGAGGGCCATCCCGGCTGAGTCCGGGCCGCGCCGAGCGAGGCTCGTGAGCATGTCCAGCATGATCCGGCCGACCGGCTCGGGATCGTCCCGCTTGGACAGGTAGCCAGCAATGCCACACATGGTCCGACTCCACCACGGGTTGAACACGTGCGAGGCCCATCAGGGGGCGTATTGCGCCCGCTGCTTCACTCGCAGGGAAGATCATAGTCCCCTTTCCACTGCGATGCAATTATGGTTGCAAGAATTCGCGTTCGACACTTTCCTGATGGTGTACGCTGCCGGTTCGACGGCCCAGCCTGCCGTCGCTTCCGTGGAGTGGCCGATGCCAGGAACGGACGGGGTGTTATCGACCCTGCTGGAGGATGAGTCAGCGTTCCTCGAGGACGCCATCAACCAGGCTATCGGCAGCCGTCTCCGTGAGGAACGGCGGCGACTCTCCCTGACCCTTCAGGATGTCGCGGACCGCGCCGGTCTCTCGCTGGGCATGATCTCCAAGATCGAGAATTCCCAGACCTCACCGAGCCTGCGGACGCTGGCACGTCTGTCACAGGCGCTCGAAGTGCCGGTGACGACATTCTTCCGCGGTTTCGAGGAGGAGCGCGACGCGTCGCATGTTCGCGCAGGCGAGGGAATCGAACTCGTCCGTCAGGGCACCCGTCACGGCCACCGCTACGAACTGCTCGCGGCGGCGAAGGGCTCGCAGCGCCACGTCCAGCCGTTCCTGGTCACGTTGACCGAACAGGCCGAGTCGTTCCCGCTCTTCCAGCACCTCGGCGTCGAGTTTCTGTATGGGCTGGAGGGCTCGTTCGTGTACCGCTACGGTCGCCACACCTACCCCATGGAGCCCGGCGATTCACTCATGTTCGATGGCCAGATCCCCCATGGACCCGAGCGTCTGAACGTGCTGCCCGCACGGTTCCTGTCCATCACGGTGGAGCTCGAAATCGACGAGCGAGCCGGCGCGGTCTAGGTAAGGAAGGAGGCCCACCCAGTCGTTTCGTAGCCCCGGCGTTCCAGGAGCGATGACCGGATTGTGTCGTCGAGTGCCTCATCACTGACGTATCGGAGAGGGAGGGTATGTCCGATCTGACCGATTCATTGAACGTGCTGTTCACCGAGTTTTACTACTGGGTGACAGTCGTCATGATGTTCCTCATCCATGTCGGCTTCGCGACCTACGAGGTCGGCGTGGCCAGGCGCAAGAACCTCCAGCACATCCTGATCAAGAACATCATGGTCATCCCCGTGGTGACCGTGTCCTTCTTCCTGTTTGGATGGTGGATCTACTTCGCATTCGTGAATGGCCCGGGCCTGAACGGCGGCGTGCCCGAACTGGCCGCCAGCTTCTACCCATGGTCTGAGGTCATGGGGCCGCACCTGCAGGACCGGATCACCGGTGTCTTCTGGGCAGCCTTCCTGCTGTTCTCGTGGACGGCTGCGTCGATCATCTCGGGCGCGGTCATGGAGCGCACCAAGACGGGTGCCTTCCTGATCATGGCCGTGGCGATTGGGTCCGTTTTCTGGATCATCGACGCAGCGTGGGGCTGGGCGCCCAACGGATGGATGGTCCAGCTGCTGGGCTATCACGATGCCTATGCGTCCGGCGTCATCCACGCGATCGCCGGTGGCGCTGCCCTTGGCGTACTGGTCGTCCTGGGTCCACGGATCGGAAAGTTCGGCCCGAACGGAGAGGTCCGCACCATCCGACCGCACAACGTCTGGATGGCCTGCGTTGGGTTGCTGCTCGTGTACACGGGCTTCTGGGGCTTCTATGCGGCGTGCAACATCCCGATCCTTAACATCGGCACGGATGGCGCAGCGTACTTCTCGGCCACCAACATCTACCTGATGCCGACCACCCTGTCGGGCATCACGTTCAACTTCCTGATGTCCCTGTCCGGCGGCCTGATGGCCGGGTACTACCTTTCCAAGGGTGACCCGTACTGGGTCCTGTCGTGCGGCCTCACCGGGATCATCGCGGCTTCGGCCGGCAATGACCTTTACCATCCAATTCAGGCGACCCTGATCGGCGCGGCCGGCGCGGTCGTCGCCTACAAGGGCCACTACTACGTGGAGCGCCGCTTCAAGATCGACG
>JAQBHC010000022.1:0-20544 GCA_032128175.1 Chloroflexota bacterium
CGGATTTGAACCACCGACCAAGGGCTTATGAGTCCCCTGCTCTACCACTGAGCTACTCCGCCGCGCCCAACATCCTACCGCACGAGTCCGCGGCGGTCGCTCCGGGGCGCGGGCCGCACGGCGTCAGCCAGGCCCGAAGAGAAGATTCAGCCAGCTGTTCAGCGGCCCGCCATCAGGCGCCGGGGCCCCGAGTCGGACGGCCGCTGAGCCGGGAGCGTCGATGGGCAGTGCTGACGCGCCTGGTTGCAGCGCAAACGCAATCTCGTTCGCCGCGCCGAGCCGGAAGGCGCGCGCCTCCTGGTCCACGTAGCGCGGGTCCTGCACCAGCGCCAGCTCGCCCTGCATGGCCGTGACTTCCGCTTGCAGGGCCGCCGTGGCCGCCCGCAGCTCATCCGCATGGTTCGTCGCCGCCGACGCGCTCGCTACCTGGCGTCCGAAGGACAGGACACCCCAAACGAGCGCGACCAGCGCAACGGCCTGGAGCAACCGACGCGGTGAGATCGTCGCCATCGGCATGGCCGCGACGTCGGGCATCTGGCGAGCAAGCGGAGATGGACCGATCGGGACCGCCGGATCACCGGCATCGAGGCGTCGGCGACGCTCCCAGGCGGCCCGTTCCGCGCCCGACGCGCCGCGCAGGAAGAGCGGCACCGCGGACAGGTCGGGCCAGTCATCGTCATCGACGGATGAGACGCGGGCGGCGATTTCCTGCAGATCCTGGCCCAGCTCGTCTTCCATCGCCGCCCGAGGGTAGCTAACCCGCAGCTCCCGTGTCAACAAGGGGTCTTGAGCGAGTGTGGACCTACCCCGGTTCCGTGGAGCGTGTGCCACGCGAGCTGGCACGCCGGACCGGCACGTTGGGTATACGCTGTGTCGAACACCCGTTCGGTTTGGAGTTGAATCGATGCGCACCTATGCCCCCGCGACGACGGATGCCGTGCTTGGTCGTTTGCTCGAGGAGCCTGCCCTCGCGTCGGCCGTCGTCCACCACGAGGTACTTCCCCCACGCGACGCGGAGACGGCGCCATTCCCCGACTGGCTCGACGAGCGGATCGTGTCCGGCCTGGAGTCGCGGGGCATCGCCTCCCTCTACACCCACCAGGCGGCAGCCATCGAAGCGGTTCACGCCGGCGAGGACGTCGTCGTGGTGACCCCAACCGCATCGGGCAAGAGCCTCTGCTACATGCTCCCGGTCCTGCAAGCCCTCGCCCGGGATCCATCGGCGCGCGCGCTGTTCCTGTTTCCGACCAAGGCGCTCGGGCAGGACCAGGTCGCCGAGCTGGCCGGGCTGGCCGAGGCGAGCCATCTGGCGATCTCGGCGGCCACCTACGATGGAGACACACCCGCACCCATCCGGTCGGCCATCCGAACGGCCGGGCAGGTGGTCGTCACCAATCCGGACATGCTCCACTCGGCGATCCTGCCCCACCACACCAAGTGGTTCCAGCTGTTCGAACAGGTCCAGGTCATCGTCGTTGACGAGCTGCACACCTATCGCGGCGTGTTCGGCAGTCACGTTGCGAACGTGCTCCGCCGCCTGCTCCGGCTATGCCGCCATTACGGCTCGAATCCCGTGATCGTGTGTGCCTCGGCCACGATCGGGAACCCGGCCGAACTCGCGGCCCTGCTGACTGGGCGCACTCCCCGGCTGATCGATCGGAACGGAGCCCCGCGCGGCGAGCGCCACCTCCTGCTGGTCAACCCGCCGGTCCTGGACCAGGCCACCGGCGCGCGAGTCTCTGCGCTCACCCATGCCCAGCAGTGGGCCCTGCCGTTCCTGCGGGCCGGCCGGCAGACCATCGTCTTCGGTCGAGCGCGCGTTGCCGTCGAGATCCTGCTGACGGGCCTTCGAGAAGCCCTGCGCGAGCACCTCGGGCCACGGTCGCGGATCCGTGGATACCGCGGCGGGTACTTGCCGACCGAGCGTCGGTCGATCGAGCGGGGTCTGCGCAACGGAGAGATCCTCGGCGTTGTCTCGACCAATGCCCTGGAGCTCGGTGTCGACATCGGAGCACTCGACGTGGCCGTTCTGGCCGGCTATCCCGGCTCCGTGGCCGGGACCTGGCAGCAACTTGGCCGCGCCGGCCGACGGCTCGAGTCATCCGTCGGGATCCTCGTCGCCTCGGCCTCACCAGTGGACCAGTACGTCATCCATCATCCGGAGTTCCTCCTGGGACGGACACCGGAGGAAGCGCGTCTCGATCCGGACAACCTCCATGTTCTGCTCGCCCATCTGCGCTGCGCGACGTTCGAGCGACCGTTCGAGCCGGGCGAGGTCTTCGGGCCGGGTGCTGTGGACGATCTCCTCGCGTTCATCGCCGAAGAGGGACATGTGCGGCAGGCCGGGGACGGCCGCTGGTACTGGAGCTCAGAGAACTTTCCGGCCTCGGAAGTCAGCCTGCGGTCCGCCGCCCCGGAGAACGTCGTGATCATCGATACCACCCCGGACCGGCCGCGAGTGCTCGGCGAGGTGGACCTGTTCTCGGCCCAGGTCCTCGTGCACGAACGGGCCATCTACCTTCACGATTCAATCCAGTACTACGTCGATCGCCTCGAGTGGGGCGAGCGCAAGGCCTACGTCCATCGCGTGGACGTGGACCATTACACGTATGCCAACCGGGCCGTGACTCTCAAGCCGCTCGATGTATTCGCGGAGTCCGGATCCACGGGCGGCCGGCGCCTCCACGGCGAGGTGATGGTCGCGAGCCTTGTCACGCTCTTCAAGAAACTCAAATTCGGGACGGACGAGAACGTCGGCTGGGGGCCGATCGACCTTCCTGAACTCGAACTGCAGACCACCGCCTACTGGCTCACGGCAGAGGCTGCCGCGGTCGGATGGCGAAAGGACGATCTGGACGTGGCGCTCGTGGGCGCTGGCCGCGCTCTCCAGGCCGTCGCAGCTGTCCTCCTGATGGTCGACCCACGCGATCTCGGTCTGGTCGCTCAGGTGCGCTCGCCGCACGAGGAGTCACCGACGATCTACCTGTACGAGGCCATGCCCGGCGGCGTCGGTCTGTCCGAGCGCTTGTGGGACCGGCACGACGAGCTCGTGGCGGGGGCTGGCGAACTTGTCGCCGCTTGCTCCTGCGCGAGCGGCTGCCCTGCCTGCACCGGCCCTCGGCTTGATCCGACGGTCGATGCAAAGGCCCTGGCCCTGCGCCTCCTCCATGACCTCGGCGCTTCGCGCGTTGCGACGCGGTCCGTGGCCTGAGGGACCGCCGTGACTATCACCCTCGAACGGCGGCTGGCCAACTTCCGGGCGCACGCGCCGGACCGCGAGGAGCCCGCGCAGCGGGCACGATCGGCGGCAGTCGGCGCCGAGCGGTTGGCCGCCGAGGTGGACGGTGAGTTGGTTCGCACGCCGGCGGGCTCATTCGTGCGCGTGGAACGGCCGTCCTCCGTCATCCCGATCGATCGTCACCGGCTCGCCTCGTTGCCGGGTCAGCCGCCCGCTGAAGTCCCGCTCGTGTGTCTCGACACCGAGACGACAGGACTGGCGACGGCCGCCGGGACGCTTGCCTTTCTGGTCGGGCTGGGATGGTGGGAAGGGGCGCGCTTCCGGCAGGTCCAGCTGCTCCTCCCTGACCATGTTGACGAGCCCGCCCTGCTCCAAGAGCTTCGGCGGAACATCCCGATCGACGGCTGGTTGGTCACCTATAACGGCAAGGGGTTTGACTGGCCACTCCTGGTCGCCCGGTACCGGATGGCGATGGATCGACCGCCGATTCACGCCGGGCATCTGGACCTCCTGCCCGTTGTCCGACGGCTGTTTCGCCACCGAATGCCCGATGCTCGGCTTCAGACAGCTGAGACTGAACTCCTCGGGCTGCGCCGACACGGCGATGTCCCGGGATGGGAGATACCCGCTCGCTACCTGCAGTTTCTTCGTGATGGTGAGCCCGCACGTCTCATTGAGATCGTTCGCCACAACGATGAGGACGTACGTTCGCTCGCGCGCCTCATCGCGCTCGTCGAATCTGGTCTGGGTGATCCCGAGCGACGCAGCCGAGCGCACCCGGGTGATCTCGCCGGTCTCGCCCGATCCTTCGCCGTACACGGACGCCTCCACGAAGCCCTTGAATGCATCGAGACCGCGATCGGCGCCGTCACCGAATTGGCGGTTGGCGCCATCACCATGCCGACGGTTCGCTCCGTCCGGGATGAGAGCGATGATTGGTGGTCGCCACGACGACGCCCCGATTTCGGTGGTCGCTTCGGTCGTCCCAGCAGCGCGTCTGCCATGCGATCCGCAGCCGGCGATCGGCTCGACGCGAGTTGGACGCCAGTGCGCCTCGTCGTGGAGCGAGCTCGACTCCTCAGACGGCTCGGGCGTCACGCGGAGGCAGAGACGACCTGGCTCGAGGTAGCCGATGGCGGAGGAATGCTTGGGGCCATGGCCTGGGTGGAGATCGCGAAGATCCGTGAGCACCGGCGTCGCGATCCCGAGGGAGCACTGGTGGCCACCGTCGCGGCCCTCCGGTTCGCGGAACGGTCTCGAGGCATCGGCCGACCCCACAGCCGCCTCGAAGCCGAGCTGATTCGCCGCAGCGCACGACTCCGCCGGAGGATCGCCGCGCGTGGGTTCCAGTCAATTGCGGGCTTCCCAGCGGTACAGATGGTTCCCGCGTCCGGAATGTAGGCTGCGCATATGACTGATGTCTCGTTCTCCATCGAGGGGCGGGTGGCTCTCGTCACGGGCGCGACCGGAGGCATCGGCTCGGACCTCGCGGTAGCGCTGGCGCACGCCGGTGCGAGGGTCGGCGTTGCTGGGCGCAGCGCGGACCGGATTGATTCGGTCGTCAAGGCGATCCGGGCCGCCGGCGGCGAAGCCGCGGCGATCGGACTCGATCTGACCGATCGCACGTCGATCGAGGCTGCGGTCGTCCGGGTCGTGGACGTCTTCGGGCGGATCGACATCCTCGTCAACAACGCCGGCATCGGCACCAACCACGACGCCATCGACGCGACCGAAGCGGAGTGGGACGAGCTGTTCGCCGTCAATGTCCGCGGCCTGTTCTTCGCGTGCCAGTCGGCGGCGCGCCAGATGCTCGCCCAGGGTTCCGGGCGGATCATCAACATGGCGTCGCAGGCCGGGGTCGTGGGAATCCGGCGCCACGCCGCGTACTCCGCGAGCAAGGCGGCCGTCATCGGGTTGACCCGGGTCCTGGCGCTCGAATGGGCACCCCATGGGGTCACGGTGAACGCGATCGCACCAACCTGGGTGTACACACCGGGTACCGCCGAGCGACTGGACGATCCGACGTTCCTGGCCTCGGTCCTGGAGCGGATCCCGGTAGGGCACGTCGCCAGCACGGCGGACGTTGCCGCCGCGGTCATCTATCTCGCCTCTCCGGCAGCCGCGATGGTGACCGGAACCGTGCTCGCCGTGGACGGCGGCTGGACCGCCCAATAGTCGGCCGGTGCTATGCTCGCGGCCTGGGCGAACGTCGAGTTATCCCGCCTGTGAGAGCACCCTGAGCCGGCGCGCTACGGCCTGAAAGGGACATACCAAGCATGCGCATCACGCTGGTCGGGGCGGGGCGGATCGGGCGCCTCCATGCCGGGATCCTGGCCGCTACACCAGGCGTCGACGAGCTCATCGTGGCCGATGCCGACGCCGAGCGTGCCCGTGATGTGGCGGCTGCCGTCGGGGCCCGTGCGGTCGATTCCATCCCGGAGGCGATGCGCGCCGGCGACGCGATCGTCATTGCCGCGGCCACGACGGCCCATGCAGAGCTGATCACCGCCGCCATCGACCTGGGGCGACCCACGTTCTGCGAGAAACCGCTCGCAGAGGATGTCGGCCGCACCCTCGCGGTCGGGGCGCACGTCGAGGCGAGCAGCGTGCCGTTCCAGCTGGGTTTCCAGCGCCGCTTCGACGCGGGCTACCAAGAGGCGCGACGGCTGGTGGAGACCGGCGCCCTCGGCACCCTTTATGCGCTTCGCCTTGCGGGGCACGATCCGGAGCCGCCCCACGAGAGCTACATCCCGCAGTCCGGCGGACTCTTCCGCGACTTCTCGATCCACGACTTCGACGTGATCCGGTACCTGACCGGCCGCGAGGTCGAGGAGGTCTATGCCGACGGCACGGTTCGCGGATTCCCGGTCTTCGCAAAGTACGGAGACGTCGATACGGCCGTCGCCACGCTCCGGCTGGACGATGGGACCCTGGCCGTCCTGACCGTGGCCCGTCACGATCCGCTCGGGTATGACATTCGGACCGAGATCTTCGGCTCGGGCGATTCGGTCAGCGTCGGCCTCGGCCCGCGAACGCCAATGCGTTCCGTCGAGCCGGGTGTCCCCCCACCGGCCGGCCCGGCATGGCCGCATTTCCTCGACCGATTCGCGGCCGCCTACGCGGCCGAGTTCGAAGCCTTCGTGCGCGTGGCCCGCGGAGAGGAACCGAGCCGATGTACCGCCAGCGATGGTATTGAGGCACTCCGAGTCGCCGAGGCTGCGACTCGCTCTCTGCACGAGCATCGGCCGGTGCGAGTCGAGGAGATCCCCCGCCGATAGTGCGAAAAACATCGAGACGGGCTGCGCCCCGAGCGGTACCATCCCAGCGCCGAGAGGAGGTCCACACAAGTCCCACGATGCATTTGTCGGAGGAGTTTGTATTTGCCACGCCCAGGAGGCGCGGCGCTGGAGGATCCAGGTAGATGAAGCTTCGCAAGACAGTCGGGCTGCTCGCAGGCGCAGCCATCCTCGTAGCCGCCTGTGGCGGCGCGACCACCGGGGGGGCCACGGGCCCTGACGGCGCCCTCGTCAAGCGCGCCGATATCAAGATCGAGGTCGTGACCCACGGCCAGGCGATCGACGGCTTCTGGGGCGTCGTGCGCAATGGCGTCAAGGCCGGCGCCGCGGACATGGGCGTCGCAGTCAACTACAGCGCTCCGGACGCCGAGAGCGACATGGTCAAGATGTCGCAGCTCATTGACGCCGCAGTCGCCAAGAACCCATCGGGCATCGTGGTATCGATCCCGAACCCGGACGCCCTCAGTCCGGCCATCCAGAAGGCCATTGCCGCCGGAATTCCGGTTGTCTCGATGAACTCGGGCTCGGACGTGTTCAGGGCCCTCGGGATCCTCGCTCACGTCGGCCAGACGGAGTACGAGGCCGGCTTCGGTGCTGGTGAGCGATTCGCGGCCTCCGGCGTCAAGAATGGCGTCTGCTTCAACCAGGAAGTCGGCAACCAGGCGCTGACTCTGCGCTGCAACGGTTTCTTCGACGGTCTGGGCATCGGCGCCGACAACGGCACCGTCCTCACCGGCAATATCTCGGACCCGGCCGGGATGCAGGCCACGATTGAGGCCGCACTCAGCTCTGACCCGTCGATCGACGGGCTCCTGACCCTCGGCCCATCCGTCGCAGATCCGGCGCTCGCCGCGATCGAGTCGCAGGGACGGACCGGTAGCGTTCATCTCGCCACGTTCGACCTCAGTGCCAGCGTGCTGACGGCGATCAAGGACGGCAAGATGGACTTCGGCATTGACCAGCAGCAGTACCTGCAGGGCTACCTGCCCATCGTGATCCTCACGATGTACGCGGAAACCCGGAACCTGCCCACCGGCAACGGTTCGGGCCTCGTGATGACCGGCCCTGGCTTCGTCACCAAGGACGGCGCCGCGGACGTCATCGCGCTCTCCGCGAAGGGCCTCCGCTAGTCGCGTGAATGGCGTCGGGCAACCGGCGCGTCGAGCGGGGTCGGAGCGCTCCGACCCCGCGCGCACCAAACTCGGGAGGAATCAAGGCGACGACGCCCGCGGATAGCTCCGAGGAATCGGCACCGGCGCGACTGCGTCAGGTGTCGCTCATCCAACGGCTCCTCGCTCGCCCGGCGGCCGGGGCGGCGATCATCGTGATCTTCGTCTGGCTCGTCTTCGCCGCGATCTCGATCACGAGCAATAGCTTCGTCTTCCTCGGCCTGAAGGGAACCCTCAGCTATCTAGACGTCGCAGCCCAGGTGGGAATCATCGGGACGTCCGTCGCCCTGCTGATGATCGCCGGTGAGTTCGACCTGTCGGTTGGCTCACTTGTCGGCTTCGCCGGGATCGTGATCGGCATCCTCGTGGTCGAGTTCAACGTGCCGATCTGGCTCGCAATCATCATCTCCATGGCCGCCACGACGGGGCTCGGCGTGATCAATGGCCTCATCGTCGTCAGGACCGGGCTTCCATCCTTCATCGTGACCCTGGCCACCCTGTTCATCATTCGCGGCATGACCCAGGCGATCACCGCCGAGATCACGAACATCACCTACATCCCAATGGGCAGGGAGCGGGTGGCCGCGGATCCGATTGCCTGGATGTTCAACTGGAGTGGCGGCCCGACCGGCGATTTCAAGGTCTCGATCATCTGGTGGGTCGTCATGGCCGTTATCGGTGCGTACATCCTCGGGCGAACCCGCTTCGGCAACTGGATCGCCGGCGTCGGCGGATCTGCCAGCGCGGCCCGCAACGTCGGCGTTCCGGTCGCCCGGGTCAAGATCACGCTATTCGCCTTTACCGCATTCTCGGCGTCCCTCCTCGCAACGATCCAGAGCATGACCTTCTTTTCGGCAGACGTGCTGCGTGGCCGTGGCATCGAACTCGACGCGATCACGACCGCGGTCATCGGCGGGACGATCCTCGCCGGAGGCTACGGTTCCGTCGTTGGGGCGGCCATCGGCGCACTGGCTCTGGGGATGGCGCGCATCGGGATCGTCTTCGCGAGCATCAATGCCGACTGGTATTTCGCTTCAATCGGGACGCTCCTGCTGGTATCGGTCGTCCTGAACAACTGGATCCGGCGCCGCTTTGCCGGGATCCGCTGATGGAGGTGGCCCGATGACCGGCACGATGGCAGCGCCCGGCGCGCAGGTGCGGACCCGGACACCGCTGCTTGAGGCGCGCGACGTCTCGAAGTACTTTGGCGCCGTCGTTGCCCTCGAGGGCGTCTCGCTCTCCGTCAGCGCCGGCGAGGTCGTCTGCCTGCTTGGCGACAACGGTGCGGGCAAGTCCACGTTGATCAAGATCCTGTCCGGCGTCTTCGAGCCAGACAGTGGAGT
Organism: Chloroflexota bacterium; assembly: GCA_032128175.1. Classification (GTDB taxonomy): domain Bacteria; phylum Chloroflexota; class Limnocylindria; order Limnocylindrales; family CSP1-4; genus UBA5189. Next base: position 9,047 of record JAQBHC010000022.1, read on the forward strand.
CCTTGCCGTGAACGGCGAGACGGTCCGCTTCGGGTCGCCCCGCGACGCGCTCGATGCAGGCGTGGCGACCGTCTATCAGGATCTGGCGGTAATGCCGCTGATGAGCGTCAGCCGGAACTTCTTCCTCGGCAACGAGCCGACGATCGGCTGGGGACCATTCAAGCGGTTCGATTCGCTGACGGCTGCCGTGAAATCCAAGGAGGAGATGCACCGCATCGGAATCGAGATCCGGGACACGGACCAGGCCGTCGGCACGTTGTCCGGGGGCGAGCGTCAGACCCTGGCGATTGCGCGAGCCGAGCATTTCGGTGCACGGGTGCTCATTCTCGATGAGCCCACCTCCGCCCTGGGCGTCAAGGAGTCGGCGATCGTCCTGCGCCATGTCATCGCGGCCCGGAACCGCGGCCTGGGGGTGATCTTCATCACCCACAGCGTCCAGCACGCCTTGCCGATCGGTGACACGTTCACGATCCTGTCCCGTGGTCGCCACGGCGGTACTTTCCGGCGAGCGGAACTCGACGCGGACCAGCTGCACCGGCTGATGGGTGGCGGCGAGGAGTTCGCCGAGCTCGAGCGTGAGCTGGCAACTCTCGTGGAGACGCCGTTCGGGGTCGATGACGACGCGGCCCCCGAGACGGCCGGGACGCCCTCGGGATCCTGACGCCTCAGACCTGACCCGGCGGCGGCTCGTGGAGCATGGCCGCCACCCGTCGGGTGACCGCGGCAAGCACCGGGACGCCCGACAGGCCCGGCCCCTCCACGTTCAGCGATGCGGCGGCCGCGGCCAGTCTCAGATCGCTGCCGTGGCCGCCGGACCCGGCTAGCGAGCGGTGGAGTTGGGCGGCCACATACGCCGCGAGAAAGACGTCGCCGGCTCCGGTCGGGTCGACGTCGGCCGACGGCGGGACCGCCGCATAGCGGCGTCGAGTCGCTGGTTCACCTCCGGAGAGGCGGATCTCCAGCCCGCCGAGATGGCCTTCGGTGATCAGGAGTGTCGATTCAGCGCCGAGCAGGTGCCAGAGCCGCTCGAGCGGCGTGGAGGCATCCACGTCGTATCGGCTGATACCGACGATGTTCGATCTGCGCAGCAGCGGCGACGGGCCCGGAGGCCGCTTCAGGACTCGCCCGCCTCGCGGCAGGTCGCGCAGGATCCCCTGCCAGCCGAAGGCGACGAGCTCGCCGGCTGGCGGGACCGACGCCCACGCGTCGGGCAACTCGTCCGCGACCGGCCCCAAAAGCCAGGCGCCGGCGGAGCGCCAGTCGGGCGGCAGCGCTTCGACCGGGAGCGGATCCCCGGGCTCCAGACACGTCTGGATGCGACCGTGGGGTGTCTCGACGTTCTCGAAGATCGGCGTCCGGGGCAGGCGGACGATCTGAACCTCCGCTCCAGCCTCGCGCAGCGCTGTCAGTTCCGCAGCGTCGGCGGCGAGCGCATCGACGCCAACGAGAACCCTGGTCGGCAGGCCCAGTCTGGCAAGCGTCATCGCGCCGTAGGTGACGCCGCCACCAAGACGCCACCCGCGTGGATCGTCCGCCGCGATGTCGCGGGCCGCGCTGCCGACAACGACGATCGGATCCCCGATCATCCGTGCCCTGCCTGCTCGCCGGGGCGCACGGTCAGGCCGCGGCACACGCTCATGCCGCAGCCTGCGGGCTCTCGCCGACGCCTGCGATCCGGACCGTATACTCAGGGAAGCGGTCGCACGGGGCGATACCTCGATGAGGAGCGAGACGATGCATTTCTACGAGCTCCACGAGGGGGACGACGATGTCTTCTACGACGCTATCGTCCTCCGCGACGAGGAGATGGATGCCGACGAGTTCTTCACCCTCGTGCAGACCATCCGGCGACAACTCCAGGAATCCTTCGAGACGGACACCCTCATTGAGGCAATCGCCGAAGAACTGGAACGCAGTTACGGCTTCGTCTACGTATCGGACGATCGCCTGACCGCCGCGGTCAACGTGAGTCGGGTCGAGAGCGACAACTTCCTCGCCGACCTCGAAGAAGGCGACGAGGAGGAGGAGGTCTCGGTGACCGGAGATGCCGACTACCGCGGGGTGTACGCCGACTTCGAGGCGCCGGACAGCGGCCGGAACTGACCTTCGGACCATGTCTGGAATGCCTTTCCCGACTGTCAGCGGCTGAACAGAATCTCGAGAACGTCTCCGTCGTGCACGCGGTACGTCCGCCCCTCTGATCGAAGGCGTCCCGCCTTGCGCGCTTCGGCCATCGACCGTAGCGCGAGGAGATCCTCATAGGCGACGGTCTCGGCGCGGATGAAGCCCTTCGCCAGATCCGTATGAATCGCCGCTGCTGCATCCACCGCCGTGCTCCCGTCGGTAATCGGCCAGGCGCGGACCTCATCAGGACCCGCCGTCAGGAACGAAATCAGCCCGAGCAGCTGATACGAGAGAGAGATCACCCGACCAAGCCCCGATCGCTCGATCCCGAGCTCAGCCATGAAGGCGGCGGCTTCATCGGGCTCGAGTTCGCCCAATTCCATCTCGATTCGAGCCGACAGCGAGTCAACGATCGCCTGGCTGTGCTGGTAGTCGGCCCGGACGGCATCGAGTCGGTCCCCCACCGTTCCGATCTCCCCCTCACCGATGTTCAGGAGCACCAGGACGGGCTTCTCGGTCAGGAACCGGAAGCCGCGGATCGCCTTGGATGCGTCAGCGTCGAGGGGCGTATCGCGGATCGGCCGACCCGCCTCAAGCCCAACCTTGAGCGCGCGCAGGACTACCTCTTCCCGCTCGTTGGCCTCGCGCTCGGCCGTCGTGCCGTGCCGCCCGGACGACGACAGGCGATCGAGACGGCGATCCACCATGGCCAGGTCCGCGAGGATGAATTCAAGGTCCAGGTTTTCCAGATCGCGTGCGGGATCGATACTGCCGGCCGGGTGCGGGACGGAGGGATTCTCGAACGCCCGGACGACGTGCAGCAGCGCGTCCGAATCACGGAGGCGGGCCAGGTGCTCGGCCGGCAGTTCCTCGGTGCCGACCCGGCCCTCCGATGAGGCTGGCGGCGCGGGCAGGTCCACGTACGTGACATCTGCCTGCACGATCTTCTTCGGCTTGAAGATTTCAGCGAGGCGATCGAGACGCTCGTCGGGCACCTTGACCACGCCGACATTGAGGGTCAGTCCCCCGAAGCCGCCGGTCTCAGCGTGACCTCGGGTCAGCGTGTTGAAGACGGTGGTCTTGCCGCTTCCGGCCAGACCCACGATGGCAATCTGCATATCCGCGGATTGTGGGGCCGCGAGCCCAGTCCGTCCCGGGACGGCGGAGCGGCTCGTGCCGGGTCAGTACCCGGCGCCCGGATCCACCACGTTCCGGAGTGTCTGCCCGGCCGCGAAGCGGCGCAGGTTCTCGCAGAACAGATCGATGCTCCGGTCGAGGACCCGGGCGGATGACCACGCTGTGTGCGGAGTGATGATCACGTTCGCGAGGTCGTAGAACGGCGACATCGGCGGCAGGGGTTCCTCCCTGAAGGCATCGAGCGCCGCGCCGCCGATGCGGTGCTCGCGGAGCGCGTCGAGCAGGGCCCGATCGTCGATCAGGCGACCGCGAGCGACGTTGATGATCCAGGCTTCCCGTCCCATCACCGCCAGCGCCGCAGCGTCGATCATCGATTCGGTCTCGGGGGTCAAGGGCGCCGCGAGGACCACGATGTCCGAAGCGCTCAGGAGCTCGTGGAGTCCATCGGGTCCGACGATCTGGGCCGGCGCGGGGGCGAACGAGAAGGCATTTTCACCATCAGGCGACTGACCGGCGGCCTCGGGCCCGGAATCCGGTCCGCCGGGCGCGCTCGCTGGGTGCCGTCGCTGCGCGATCACCCGGGCACCAAAGGCCCCTGCCAGTGAGGCGACCGCCCGGCCGATCGATCCATACCCGACGATGCCGATCGTCAGCTCGCGAAGTTCCACGCCCTGCAGCGGCTGCCACGTTCGTTCGCGCTGCAGCTCAAGGAGTTGCGGCAGGCGGCGACTGATCGCCAGGATCAGCATCAACACATGCTCGGCAATCGGACGGGTGAAGACGCCCCGAGCGTTGGTAACCGTGATCTGTCGATCTCGAGCCGCTGGCGTCAGGGCCAGCTCGACACCGGATGTGGCCGAGTGGACCCAGCGCAACCGCGGCGCTCGGATCACGAGCCGATCGAACGCCTCGGCGCTGAGCCAGCCACGCAGGAGCACCTCGAGGTCCTCGACCGGCCCGTCAGCAAGTCCTTCCACGGACAGGTTCACGATGCGGCTGCCCGGCGCGGCGGCGCGGATCCGGTCAAGGTCCTGTGAGCGAACGCGCGCGGACAGGATCGGGCTCACCGCGATCGCCGTAGGCACGCCGCCTGCGGCACTGCCGGGGCCCGGTCCCGAGGATGTCTGGCTCACGTCGTCATCGCCGGCGTCCGGTCAAGGACGCGGGCCATCCACAGGCTCGGTGTTTCGATCTCCTCGGGCCGCGGCAACGTGTCCGGCGACGCCCAGATACGGTCGAGCGCGGCGCGCCCGTGAAGGCTCGCGACAGCGCGCACGAAGGCCTCGCCGCGGCGGTACTGCTCGAGTTTGAGGTCCATGCCCGTGACGCGGAGGACGACGCGTTCGAACCCCGTGTGCTGGCGCCGCCGCTCGTGGAATCGCTCCGAGATCCGCTCAACCCCGGGAATGAGCCCGCGACCGACCTCGTCCATCACGAAATCACTGAATCCCTCCAGCAGGCTCATGACCGCCTGTGTTTCGCGGAACAGCGTCCGCTGCTCGTCGCTCATCAGTCGTTCCATCCAGTGTTCGCCGCTGGCCTCCCCGCGGAGCGTCCGCGCCAGCGCTCGCAGGGCGTCGCGCCCGAGTGACTCCGTGGATTGGCTGAACAGAGCGAGCTGGCGTTCGAGGCGCTCGGCGAGGTACGGACGCAACCACGGATGGCCCTCGAATTCAAAGGCGTGGGTCGTTTCGTGCAAGGCAATCCAGGTTCGAAACGGCCCGACCGGGACGTCGAGCGCCCGCGCGGTTGCTCGAATGTTCTCCTCGACGAAGAGCAGCCGGCCTGCCTCCGGTTCAGTCTCCGGCTCGGCCTCCGCCGTCAGGAGCGCGATGTCGTACTGGCCGAGCACCCGGCCGCCCATGAACCCGAGAAGGAACCCCAGCTGGCGGGTCGTGACCCACCGATTGGCGATGATCATGATCGAGGCAGGGACCCCGCCGCCGGGTCGAATGACCTGGGTCATCAGCGGACCCTCGATGCGCGAGACCAGTGTCCGAAATGTGGGCACGTTGGCGCGGATCCACGCCGCGCGATCAACCACCGCGGCTCGGTCGACGACACCGGGCAGCGGCGAACCGAGGGCCTCGGCCAGTCGCGGGACGACGATCGCCATGGCGTCGCGATAGGCCGCGCCGGCAGCTCGGAGCTCGACCGGCGTCAGTCGGTTCGGGAGTCGCTCCACCCGCCTGATCGCGAGCCGCTCGACGGCGTCCCAGTCAACGAGGCCGCGCCGAGCCGAGCGCTCGGCACGCCGACCAAGCACTGTTGCGGCGATGCCCACGACGGAACCGACGAGCACCCCGGCTTGCCAGCGCCGGTCCCAGGTCCGCCGAGACGCGGCTCTCCCGCCGCTCCGGGGCGCCGCGGCCGATGCCGATCGCGCAGCGGCAGCGTCACGGCTCGAGGGCGCGGTCATCCGGCCAACTGGGCGACCGTCCGATGACCCAGCTCGACCGCGCCAACATCCGGGAAGGACTCGCCGAACATGCGACCCGCGATCGCGCGGAACGACTCTACGTCCCCGGTGGTGAGCTGGACGTGGGTGCTGGGCGCTCCGCGTGGATCAGGGGCATCGTGGCCCGCACGGCCGGCATCCGCTGCCGTTCCCCGCGAACTCCCGGGCGCCTCGAGTCCGTTGATGGCGAGGAGGTCGTGCAGCGCTGAGGCAGTTGCCGAGGCCGAATCGACGATCGCGATCCTGTCGCCGGCGATGGCCGCAATCGTGGATCGGATGAGCGGGTAGTGGGTGCAACCGAGGAGGAGCGTGTCGATCCGGGCCGACGCGGGCAGCGGGAAGATGAACTCCCCCGCGGCATCCCGCTCGCCGAGCAGTGGACCGAGCGCCTCGGCGACCGCCGCCTCGATTTCGTGTCCATCCACGTGGCCAGCCTCGACCATTGGCACCAGCGCCGGGGTGGCATGTTCGTACACCTCGACCGCCGGGTTCTCCTCCTTGATGGCGGCGAAGTACGCGTGCGAACGGATGGTTGCCGGCGTCGCGATCACGCCCACCCGACGGTTGCGGGTGGTGAGCGAGGCGGTCACGGCGCCCGGACGAATCACGCCCAGGATCGGCAGGTCGTGGCGGCGCCGGAGCGCGCCGATCGAGACGGCGGTGGAGGTGTTGCAGGCGATCACGATCGCCTTGACATTTCGCTCGACGAGCATCTTGATCGCCTCGCCACTGAAGGCGAGGACCTCGTCATCGGTGCGCGTCCCGTACGGAGCCCGGGCGTTGTCACCCAGGTAGATCGTCGATTCAGCCGGCGACCGGCGAAGGATTTCCCGCAGGACCGTGAGGCCGCCCACCCCGGAGTCGAACACGCCGATTGGTCGCGGGTCGGACATCCGGCCCTCAGCGAGCGCCCACAGGAACGGCCGCCTGTCCGGACGCCATGAGCGTCGCAACCATCCGGTCGATGTCCTGGCTCACGCCAGCCTGCGGGTCGGACAGGACGAAGGGAACTCCCTGGTTGTTCGCGGCCACCACGACCTGACCGTCCGATCGGACGACGTATTCCGGCACCCGGCCAAGGGCCTGAGCCAGATCGGACGGGGCAATCCCTCCGTTCGAGTCGGCGCGGTTGAGCAGGTACCGCACCTTGCTTGCGGGGTAGCCGATCACCCGAAACGTATCGGCCAGGGCGATCGTGTTGTGGATCGTCGTCGAGTCGTAGGTCACGATCTCGAGGATCGTATCGACGCGGTCCAGCAGGGCGAGGTTGAGCTCGTCGAGCGCCACCGACATGTCGATGATCACGGCGTCGTACAGGCGCCGGAGCAGTGAGAGGACCTTCTCGACGTCACGGACGGTGACCATCTCGGCCATCTCGATACGGGGTGGCGCCAGCAGAATGTCGATACCCGATGTATCACGCCAGAGCACTTCGGCCAGATCAGATTCCGCGACCCGGTCCGTTGGCAGGTCGAGGATCGAGGGCGCATCGGCAGGAACACGCAGCAGGGCCCGCAGGTCGGCGAACTGGATGCTGCCGTCCACGAGTACGGTCCGGCGCCCCTGACGAGCCGTCGCGACAGCCAGGTTGAAGGCAATCGTCGTCTTCCCCACGCCGCCCTTGGGCGCGAAGACTCCCACCGTGACGGAGCGGCCGACGCCCTCGCTCGCCTCGTGATCCTTGCGGACCTTGGTGACCTGGGTAATGAGCTCGTAACCCGAGAACGGCATCGACAGGACGCCGTCAATCCCGCGTTCCGGATCAGGCTCGACCGGGTTCTGCGGCACGGTGAGCATGATCACCGGGACGCCGACACCGGCCTCGCGCAGCCGGCTCACCACCTGGTCTGCCTTGAGGCGACCCTGGAGCAGCGCGTCAATGATGATCACGTCGGGTCGGAGTTCGGGGATCTCGGCGACGGCCTTCGCGCCATCGGAGAGGACCTCGATCAACTTGATCTGGCTCTGGGCTGTGAGGAGGCCGCGGACGTACTGGGCAACCTGGGGCACGTCTTCAACGAGCAGGAGGCGGACTTGATCGCTCGTAGCCATGCCGGTCAAGGTATCACGATGTGAGCGGGCGTCGGGCGACGATCACCGCCCGTCCATCGCTTGGCTCCAGCGGGTTCAGGCTGTAGTCGCCAGCGACCACCTCGACCTCGAGGCCGGCATCCTCGGCGTACAGCCGGAGCTCGTCTGCGGCCACGAGGTGCAGCGCGTCCTCGCGAACCCAGCGGGTGACAGATTCGCCCGGGCGGCCCTCATCGAACAGGGTGGTCAGCGTGACCGAGCGCGTCGCGCTGTCGTACCAGGCGGCCGTCACCTTGGTCACGTCGCGTCCGGTCTCGGGATCTCGGCGGTGCCACTCCAGGCCGAGTCGCCCGTCGAAGCGCGCGAGATCTTCGGCGAGCGGCAGCCACAGGTCCACGACCGCCAGTCCGCCGGGTGCGAGAAGGCCGGCCAGGATCGAGACCGCCCGACGCTGACTGCGTGCGTCACCGAGCAGCAGGAGCGAATTGAGCCCGATGATCCCCAGCCCGAAGGTGCCGCTTCCCGGGATGGACGCACTATGGACGTCGCCGAGTACGAGTTGTGGGCGCGTCTGCGAATCGAGACCCGCATCGCGAGCGCGTGCCTCCGCGCGCTCGAGCATGGCGGGATCCTCATCCACGCCCGTGACGCGGTGGCCCGCCAGTGCCAGCGGGACGGCGATCCGGCCGCTGCCCGCGCAGAGTTCGACGATCGGACCACCGGCGCGCTCGGCGAGGGCCAGATACAGATCAAGGTCGCCAGGATCCCCGGACACGTCCAGGTCATACAGGCGCGCCAGGGCCGCTGCCACTGCCGGATCCACCGACTCCATCACGCGATCCTACTCGCCGTCGAGGCGGACCAGATTCCCCGCCCCTCGAACACCGCGCGAAGGCGCCCGGGATGGTCACTCATCAAACCGTCCACACCGAGATCCAGGAGTCGCTCCATCTCGGCAGCATCATTGACCGTCCAGACGTGGACCGGCAGGCCGAGCTCGTGGGCGGTGCGGAGGAACGCCGAATTCACGAGGGGGATTCCATAGGCCCGCGTGGGCACCTGAACGCACAGGCCGGGCCGGCGAGCGAGCCGCCGGCGAAACGGACCGGCTCCCCAGGCGGCCGCACGAAGGCCGGCGATCTCGAGCGTGCCGAGCGACGTGCAGACGCCGGGCAGCGCCTCGCGGACCGCGGCGAGCCTGCGGTCGGCGAATGAGCCGACGCAGATCCGGTCCAGCGCCCCGTTCCGGCGGATCGTTTCCACGAGTGGCCCGACAGCCGCGTCGTGCTTTGGTTCCACGTTGATTCGGGCGTAGGGAAACGTCGCCAGGAGCTCTTCGAACCGGAGGATCGGCTCCCGGCCGGCGACGCGCGCGACGCGTATCTCGGACCAGCTCAAGTTCGCCACCAGACCTCGACGGTCGGTCACGCGGTCAAGCCGATCGTCGTGAAATGCGATCAGGACCCCGTCCGCGCTGACGTGCACATCCGTCTCGAGGTAGGTGAAGCCGAGGTCCACGGCCGCAGCGAACGCGACCAGCGTGTTCTCTGGCTGAACGTCTGCTCCGCCTCGGTGGGCGAAGGCGAGTGGCCCAGGGTGATCCAGGAACGGGTGCGTCGCCGTCAGCCCTCCCAGCGGACCGTCGCCCCGGCCCGTCGCCGTACCGCGAGCGCGGAGATTGCCTCGAGGGCCGCGCGATTGGCAATCATGGCCGTGGATTGGGCCCAGTCGTACGGGGGTGACACTTCCACGATGTCCATGCCCGCCAGATCGACCGCGCTCACGATCTGTCGCACGGCCCGGAGGACCTCTCTGGACAGCATCCCGCCGGGCTCGGGTGTCCCGGTTCCGGGCGCGAGTCCCGGGTCGACGACATCGATGTCCAGGGACAGATAGATGGAGTCAGGGCCGTCGAGGGCTTCGGCGATGGCGTCGGCCACGACCGCCTCGGCACCGCGCTCTTCGATCTCGGTCATGAAGTGACAGCGGAGGCCGTGCTCGCGCATCCACGCAAGCACCTCTGGCGAGGGCCAGTAGCCGCGCAGGCCGACCTGCACGAAGTTGCTGCCCTTGACCGCGCCGGATTCGATCAGCCGTCGCATCGGCGATCCGTGGCTCGCCAACTGACCCCAGGAATCAGGGGCGGTGTCAGCGTGCGCGTCGAAGTGGACGATCCCGATCGTGCCCGGCCTCCGCGTTTCGGCGATCGCCGTGGCGGACGGCCAGGTGATGGAATGGTCGCCCCCCAGGACGATGGGGATCGCTCCCGTTTGCGCGACCTCGAGCACCTTGCGGTAGATCATCGCGTGGCCGCGCTCCCACATCGCCGGGACGACGTTGGCGTCACCCGCGTCGACGACCGTGAGGTGGGAAAACGGCTCGATGTCGAGCTGGAGCGAGTTCAGCGATCCGATGCTGTTTTGAGCCTCGCGGATGGCTCGCGGGCCAAATCGGGCGCCTGAGCGGTGGGTGACAAGGTCGTCGAACGGCGCGCCCACGATGGCCACGTCCACCTTCCGTGCGCGCAGCTCGGCCGGGTCCGTGACCCACGGCAGATTCGCAAAGGTCGCCGGCCCAACGTACGTAGGCAGGTCAAAGTCGGAGAACACTTCGTAGTCACGGTCCCAGCCGTTCATGGCCGCAAAGCCATGGGCGGGGTCATTCGGGCGCTCGCTCACGCGATTCCTCCGGACGGCCACTCATCCCAGGGGCGGGATCAGCCGTGCTCGCCAGGGACGCCGCCGGTTCGATGTCTGCCGTCCAGCGGGGCGCCGCGACCATCCTAGCAAAGCTGCGCGAGGGCCTCGCTGAGTCGCCTGTCGCTAGCGCTGCATGGACAGGGTCGTTTCGGCGACCAGGATCATGGCGATGATGAAGAATGCCAGTTGTGGCTGGAAGAGCGCCTGGAGCCGGAGGACCACGATGATGAGGACGATCAGGGCGACCCAGATCCCACGCCGAATGGCCCGCGTCCAGGCGCCCCGGAACGCGATCCGCTGCTGTCGTGCGAACGGCACCAACCAGAAGAGCGGGATCGTGGACAGTCCCACGGCCAACCCCATGACGGCGGCTCCCGCGTAACCGGCCGCCGGCACGAGGAGCGGGTCCTGGGTCAGCACGATGACGCCAACCGCGATCCAGGCCACGATGGCTGCGCCGAAGAACGCCAGATGGGCACGGCGATCACGGAGCTCCATCGCTGGAGTCTAGGCGGTCGGGTCGTCGATCTGCGCACCGAGGTCGTCGAGCGAGTCGAGCTCGAGGTCCGGCGTAACGTCCTCCCGTCGCGCCGATGTGGGCAACGGGGTATCGCCCTGCCGGCCCCGCAGGTAGGCCACCCGCCAGCCGGCGCTCCGAGCGCCGACCACGTCCGCCGCCCAGTCATCACCGACGTGCAGGATGGCACCCGGTTCGACGCCCAGGGCACGGGCCGTCCGGGCAAAGATCGCCGGATGGGGTTTGATCGTGCCGATCCGCTCCGACACGTAGATCCCGGACAGCCACGGCAGCCAGCCCGCCGCGTGGGCGAAGCGATCGATGGTCGCCGCCAGGGGCCAGTTGGAGAGAATGGCGACCCGGAACCCGCGAGTCGCCAGATCGCCGATGACGCGGCCGCTGCCGGGCGGGGCGGGGATTTCCGCGACGAATGCCTGGCTGTACGCCTCGACGACGAACTCGACGTCACTCTCCGACGCATGGACCGCTGTGGCTTCGTCATCCCAGGGCACGTCGGCTGGGGGCGGTGACA
>JAQBHC010000023.1:0-14113 GCA_032128175.1 Chloroflexota bacterium
CGGTCAGCGGGTCGTTCTGGAGCGCCAACTGTCCGATCCGCGAATCAGGATCTCGCTGGTACAAGGTCATCGAAGTCAACGGCCAGCCCGTCGCCTCGCTCTACGGTGTCGCGTTCCTGTATGCCGCGACCGGTGTCCTGATCGCCGCCCCGACCAGCCCCGTCGTGGCCCCGCCGGCCAGCAACATCTCACTCGCCGTCAGCGTCACGCCGAATCAGGCGCCGGCTGCCCCCGCGCCGGCCCCCGATCCTGTGCCCACCACCGCACCCGCATCGGCGCCGCAAGCCGTCGTGCCGCCCGCGCCCGTGGACGCGTCGGCTGCCAACGTCCTGGCGCCAGGTTGTGGTGGTGTCAACTTGCGCTCGGGCACCTCGACCAGTTCACCGATCAAGGTCAAGCTCGGCTTCAATGACCTTGTGGCCGTGTCCAGCACGGTCACGGGGGCGTACTGGAGCACCGCGTGCCCCAGTGCCACGGCAGGGTCCGGCTGGTATGTCATCACCCATGTGAATGGCCAGCCCGTCGCATCGCTGTACGGCGTCTCGAACCTGTACGCTGCGACCGGCGTCCTGACGACTCCCACGACGGCATCGTCGACCGGGGTCTCGACACTCGGCGCGACCATGACGTTCTATGGACGCGGTTACGGCCACGGCGTCGGGTTGTCGCAGTACGGCGCCCGAGGTCGTGCCCTGGCCGGCCAGACCGCCCCGGAGATCCTGGCCCACTACTACCCCGGCACGAGCATCGGCGGCATCTCGGTCGATACCCAGATCCGTGCGCTGCTGCTGGACAACTACGTGCCGAGCACGACAGCACCACTGCTGATCTACGGTCGCGGCGGTACCTGGACCGTGGACGGCGTGAACCTCGTGCTCCCGGCCGATGCGAAATTCCGCGTCTTCCCGCCAACCAGCCTGTCGGGCTGGCGCGCGCTGATCGAGGCAGCCACGGGCGAAGTTCTCTACGACGGTCCCATCGCGTCCGACTTCCGGCTCAACCCGACAAGCGACACGACCACCATCCAGCTCTTCTCCAAGCCCTCCACCTATGACCTGTACCGCGGCTCGTTGCGCGTGCTGATGTCTGGCTTCACCCTGGACGTCATCAATCATCTGACCCTCGAGTCGTATCTGCGGGGCGTCGTGCCGGCGGAGATGCCGACGTCGTGGCCGGTCGAGGCCCGAATCGCCCAGACGATCGTCGCCCGTTCGTTCGCGGCCAACCATCTCGTCCCCTGGGGCACGTTCGATGTCTACGACGACACCCGGTCCCAGGTCTACCTCGGCGTGCGCAAGGAGCATCTGGACGCCGACGCCGTTGTGGCGTCCACGGCCGGTCAGGTCCTCATGAGCGGCAGTTCCATCGCCAACGCCATGTTCAGCTCGACCGCGGGCGGCGCGACGGAACACAACGAGAACGTGTTCGTGTCCTCGACGGGCGCGAAGATCGCCGGCGTGGTCAGCTACCTGCGCGGGTCATCGGACCGCGACGCGTCGGGGGTCAGCTACGACGCCGCTGCGCCGTACGCCACGTGGCAGTCCAGGTCGTACAGCCTGGCGCAGCTGTCCGGCTTCTACGCCAACGATGCACGGACCAACGTCGGTACGATCGTGGCCCTCGATCTGCAGAATCGCGGCGTCTCCGGTCGCCTCATCAGCGTCACGCTGATCGGAACGAGCGGCACCAGGACGGTCTCGGGCAGCGTCTTCATCAGTGTCTTCAACGCCAATCGGCCGAGCGCCGATCCGATCCTGCGCAGCACGCTCTTCGACTTCTCGCCCATCCCCTGATCGTCGGCTGGTACGCTCTCCTGCCCCGATACTCAGGGGCTGCAGAGGTACACGACCATGGCTGGCGATCGGACGAAGTTCATCCTCGACGAAGACCGCATCCCGCGCGCCTGGTACAACATCGCCGCTGACCTTCCGACACCCGCACCGCCGGTTCTCCATCCGGGTACGGGGCAGCCGATCGGGCCGGCAGATCTGGCGCCGCTCTTCCCGATGGAGCTGATCAAGCAGGTCGTCAGCCAGGATCGGGAAATCGAGATCCCCGCGCCGGTTCGCGAGGCCTACCGGCTGTACCGGCCGAGCCCCCTCTTCCGGGCACATCGGCTCGAGAAGGCGCTCGATACGCCCGCCCACATCTACTACAAGTACGAGGGCGGGAGCCCGTCGGGCAGCCACAAGCCCAACACGGCGCTGCCCCAGGCCTTCTACAACAAGCAGGAGGGCGTGACCCGCCTCGCGACGGAAACCGGTGCAGGACAGTGGGGCAGTGCCCTGGCCTTCGCCGGCGCGATGTTCGGCCTCGAGATCAAGGTCTACATGGTCCGCAGCAGCTACGACCAGAAGCCGTATCGGCGTGTCCTCATGGAGACGTACGGCGCCCAGGTCGTGGCGAGCCCCAGCCCGGACACGCAGTACGGGCGCAGCGTGCTGGCGGACGTGCCGGGCCACACTGGCTCGCTGGGTCTCGCCATCAGCGAGGCGATCGAGGACACCGTCACCCACCCCGGCACGAAATACTCGCTCGGGTCCGTGTTCGATTTCGTCCTCCTCCATCAGACCGTCATCGGCCAGGAAGCCATGGAGCAGATGGCGATGGCCGGCGAGGAGCCGGACGTCCTCATCGGGTGCGCCGGCGGCGGCTCGAACTTCGCCGGGCTGACCTTCCCGTTCATCGGGCGCGGCCTGCGCGGCGGCCCCAAGCCGCGGGTCATCGCTGTCGAACCGGAGGCGGCGCCCTCGCTCACCAAGGGCGTCTACCGCTACGACTTCGGGGACACGGCCCAGATGACCCCGCTCGTGAAGATGCACACGCTCGGCCACGATTTCATTCCCGAGCCGATCCATGCGGGGGGGCTGCGCTACCACGGCATGTCACCGCTCGTGTCCATGCTGAAGGATCAAGGACTCATTGAGGCCCAGGCCGTCCATCAGCGAGCAACCTTTGAAGCCGGCGTCCAGTTTGCCCGGACCGAGGGCATCCTCCCGGCCCCCGAACCGACCCACGCGATCAAGGTGGCAATCGATGAGGCGGTCCAGGCGCGTGCGGAGGGACGCCCGCGGGTAATCCTCTTCAACCTGTGCGGCCACGGCCACTTCGATCTGTCCGCCTACGAGCGATACCTGTCCGGAGCGCTCGAGGACTACGAGTACCCGGCCGAAAAGGTGGCTGAAGCGCTCAAGGCGCTCGAGGGTTTGCCGGTCGGCTGACGCTCGTGCCGGGGCCGGAGGTGCGTGCCGGGGCCGGAGGTGCGTGCCGGGGCCGGAGGTGCGTGCCGGGGCCGGACGTTCGTGCCGGGGCCGGACGTTCGTGCCGGGGCCGGACGTTCGTGCCGGGGCCGGAATTGACTGTCCGTCAGGATTTCTGCGCACAGACGCTGGCTTATTGCGTGGTGGTCAAGATTCCAGCATTCGGAACGCTCTGCGAGGCCAGATCTTGTCGCGAGATTGACTCCCAGTCCGGAATCGAACCGGCGGCGGCGAAATCCTTGACTGGCAGTCATCGCGAGGGGCTGGAACTCTTGCTTCCAGGGCTTGGCGATTGAATCACTGACTCGCAGTCACGTCGGCGCATCCACCCGCCCGCGGCGCGCGCTCCGGGCGCGCTCGCCGTGCACCGGCCCGTGATCAGCCCCTGCTATCGTCAGCGTATGGACGGTGGATCGAAGGACGGCACCATCCGAGAGAAGGGCGGCACCATCCGAACGGCCGGCAATGGAGAACCGATCGCGGTCGCCTGGCTCGGGCGGATCGCGTATCGCGACGCGTGGGCGCTCCAGAAACGTCTCGTCGATGCGCGCGTGGCCGGGGTCGTGCCGGACACGCTGCTCCTGCTCGAGCATGACGCCGTCCTGACACTCGGCCGCCAGGCCGACGACAGCCACGTGCTCGCCACGCCGCGCGAGCTGCGTAAACGGGGGATCGAGGTCATCCGGGTGGAGCGCGGCGGCGAGGTGACGTATCACGGCCCCGGACAACTTGTGGCCTACCCGGTCCTTCGGCTCGGTGATCGGGGGATCCTGCTTCGGCCCCTGGTCCGCGCACTTGAGGACGCTATGATCGAAACCGCGGCCGCGCTCGGGGTCGAGGCGGTACGTCGGGACGGCCACCCGGGCTGCTGGGTTGTCGACGGCATCCCGAATCGACCGCCGCGCAAGATTGGGGCCCTCGGCATCCGCGTCGAGCGCGGCGTCAGCTACCACGGTATTGCCCTGAATATCGACCCTGATCTGCGCGATTTCGAGCTCATCGATGCCTGCGGTATGCCGGGTGTCGTGTCTTCGTCGATCGCCGAGGAGCTGGGGCGGACCGCGGAGCCACCCTCGACCGAGACGGTTCGCCGAGCCGGCGAGATCTATGCCGAGGCCTTTGCGCGGGCGCTGGGCGCTCCAATTGAGCGGAAGTCCCCGGATGAGCTCGAGCTCCCGGGCGACGACGGCGGGATCGAACGCGGCGACGCAACTGCCCTCGTCGACGGCCACGGGACCGTGCGCGACGACGACGCCACCAAACTCGCCGGCCGCGTCGAGCCGCCGGCCGCCACGCCGCCGGGCGCCGCACCGCCGGCCGCCGCACCGGCGCGGGTCGCCTGACCATGGCCGCCGGCCTGTTCGAACTGCGCAAGGATCCGATCACGAATTGGTGGGTCGCAACGATCGTCGATCGGGCCTTCCACCGCGACCGGTTCGCCCGGCGCGCCGATCAGATTGACGACGGGGACGATTGCCAGAATTGCCGCCTGCCCGAGGGTGACGGGGTCCGCCTCCGCGTCCTCAAGGAATACGCGTTTCACGTCATCGGCACGGAGGCCGCCGCACGCGAGCTCGATCAGCAGGTTGCGCAGGTCGCCCTGACCGATGCCGGCGCGGCGGGGAGCTGGCGCACGGTCGTCGCGCCGCCCCGTGAGCACCGTGCCCTCCACCAGGTTGGATCGGCCGTCGTCGAAGCGATGGTCGCGAGCGCCCGGGACGCAATCGTGGCCGCCCAATCGGCGAACAAGACCGACTACCTGCAAGTCGTCCAGAACTGGGGCGCCCAGGCCGGGGCGCGAACCAACCACCTCTGCTTCGAGTTCTACGACCTCCCCCAGATCCCGCACCGAATCGCCGAGGAACTCGGTGGTGCCGCCCGATTCGTAATCCGCGAGGGGGAATGCCCCTACTGCCGGCTGGTCCGCGAGACCACGCGAACGCGGACCCGGCTCGTGTGGGAGGACGAGGACAGCGTGGCCTTCGCACCGTGGGCATCGCGATCCGCGTTCGAATTGTGGATTGTCCCTCGCCGTCACGATGCCGACTTCGGACGGGCGACCGAAGCTGACATCTCGGCCACGGCGAGGGCCCTGCGCCACGTGCTTACCACCATGGCTCGAACGCTCGATGGGCCGCCCTACAACCTGATCCTGCATACCTCGCCGCTGCGCGAACGGGTGGATGCGACCTATCACTGGCATTGGGAGATCCATCCGCGCCTGCGGGACATCGCCGGGCTCGAGCTCGGAACCGGCCTCCCAGTGAACCCGGTATCGCCCGAGGACGCCGTGGAGGAGCTTCTGTCCAGCACTGCGGGCGGCACCGCGGAGGCGCCCGTTTGAACTCGAAGCGTCACATTCGAAGCGGGCGCATCGTCCCTCGGCTCGGCGACGCGCGACGCTATTTCGCGCCATGCTCGCCTGCCGTTGAAGGAACTGGATGCTCGATTCGGGCGGGCCGGGGGGCTTCGCGACCTCGACCGGCGCGCTGGCGCGCCTCGCGTTGGGTGCCCGCGTGACGAGTTCCTGGAATCGAGATTCGGCAGCCCTGTTCGTGGAGGGGCTGTTTGCGCGCCACCAGGGCGAGATTTTTGCCTACCTCGCTCGAATGGTTCGAGATCCTGAGCTCGCCGCAGACCTGACGCAGGACGCGTTCATCAAGGCGTATCGGGCATACGACACTCTGGAGAAGGGCGAGAACGCCCGAGCCTGGCTCTATCAGATTGCCCATCGCGTCGCGCTCGATCACATTCGGCGGCGAAAACTCGTGCGCTTCCTGCCATTCACGGGGGAGTCCACCGGCTCGTCGCCGTCCGCCGAGCGGATCGCCATGAATACGCGACTGTCCGGGCCCCTCGAACGTGCCATGGCCAGGATTCCAGAACGGCAGCGCGCCGCCCTCCTCATGGCCGAGGTCCACGATCTCACCGGGCTTGAGCTCGCGGCGGCTCTCGGGATCAGCCACGTCGCGGCGCGCGCACTGCTCACGCGTGCCCGGGAGTCACTGCGCCAGGCGCTGGTCGCCGAGCAGGCGGCCGAGGCCGCCGCGGAAGCTGAGCGCGATATTGCCTTCGCGCGGGGCGGGGAGCACGGCCGATGACGCTTCCGTTCCGCCGTCGCCACAACGATGCGGAG
The DNA here is from genome assembly GCA_032128175.1 of Chloroflexota bacterium. Taxonomy (GTDB): domain Bacteria; phylum Chloroflexota; class Limnocylindria; order Limnocylindrales; family CSP1-4; genus UBA5189. Next base: position 6,397 of record JAQBHC010000023.1, read on the forward strand.
GCATCTCACGATCGCGCCCGGGCTCTCATCGCAACCGGATTCCTCGAGTTGCACGATCCCGCGGACGAGCTGTGGCTCGAAGCCCATCTCGCGGGCTGCGCCGAGTGCCAGGCGGACGCGGCCGCGTACTCGGCCGACCGAGCGTTGGTCAGAACGCTCCGGGACCAGCCACCCGAACCGCCCCGCGACCTGTGGGCCCGGACCGCGGCGGCCATCCAACGGGAGCGCGGAACTCGCGGGCGCGGGACCCGGGCGATTCGGGCGCCGCGTGGGTGGCGAGCCGGACGCGTCCCGCTTGGGCTGGCCTCTGGTTTGCTGGTCGTTCTGGTCGTGATCGGCGTCAGCCTTGCGCCGAGCGGCATTCCGCTCAGTCCATCCGCCAGCGACGTTGCCGTGACCACGCCGGAAGCGCAACCTACGCCGCTCGCCGTCACAGCCGATGCGCTCGCCTGGATCCAGGTCGCGCCGGACGGCTCGTATCAGTTCCGGCGAGCCAGCCTGAGCTCGGTCTGCCCCGACGTTCGTTCCGGGTGTGCGCCGCTCGACTCGGTCACGGCAACGAACCTCGCGCTGACGTATGCGCCAGAGGCCGTGGTCCTGTCGCCGACCGGGGCTCAGATCGTGGTGGTGACCTCGTCAAGCTCGGTCGGTGGTGCCGGGGTCGTCGTGGTGTCGGTGCCGACCGCTCCTCCGTTCGAGGCCACCCCATCGCCCACAGTGCCGGATGCGTCCCTGGCGCCGACCCCGCCCGCTGGTTCCACGCTGGGCCCCCCGCCGACCCTGACACCGAATCCGACGCCGGATCTGACGCTCGCCCCGACGCTCGCCCCGACGCCAGGTTCAACCCTGGATCAGAGCCCATCGCTGACGCCTGACGCATCGTCGATTCCCTCGGCCGGGTATTCGATCGCCTCGGGCGTCATCGTCGTCGGTGATGCGGCCTATTCGCCGGACGGTCAGTGGCTCGCTTTCTCGGCCCGGCCGGAGGATGGCAGCGCGGGCCCGGATCTATACCTCTGGCGCGTGGGAGATCCGCTGGCGATTCCTGTGACGACAGACCATCGGACGTTCTTCGCTGGGTGGCTCGGCAATCTGGTCCTTGCCAATTCCGTCGTACCGACGATCGAAGAACCACTCCCGGGCGAAATCGCGCCGTCGCCGGAACCGCCGACCGCCCCGCCGACCGCCCCGCCGCCGACCGCCACCCCCGATCCCGGCGCCACCATCGACCCCAACGCGACCGAAGGCCCTGAGACGCCTGTGGTGGAGGAGCATCCGATCGCGTTCACCCTGGACCCGGAAACTGGTTCAATGGTGCCCCTGGCAGCACAGGACATGTGGCATCCGAGCGTCGATCCTACCGGTCGCTCGGTCGTCTATTGGTCGGGGACGCTGATCGCAGACGGCACGGGGACTGGCTGGGTCCTCGGCACAGGCCGGTACGTCCTCGATGGTTGGTCCGACGGATCCGAGCCGTCGATCGACGACTCCACGGCGGCACCGACGACCGGAACACCGACGAGTTTCGCGCCGGCGAGCGCGGCGCCGACTACCTTCGCGCCAACGACCGTGGTGCCGAGTAGCGGGGACCCGACGATCGAGCCCAGCATCCCGGTGCTTGGGCCGGCCGGCAATCCCGTCACCCTCGCGGAGGGTCCGGCGGTGGACTTCGATGCCTGGTTCGACCCCGGTGGCGATCGGCTCGCCCTCTGGCTCGCGGACCCGTCCGCTCCGGAAGTGGGCACGCTTCGAATGATCGTCCTGGATCCCGTGACGCGGGAAATCGACCCGACCTCCGACCCGCTTCCGGGGGTCGCCGCGCTGCGCGGCGTGTCCATCAACGGCGGACGACTCGCTTGGGTCACGCCGCCTGGGCAGGACGGCGAGGGTTCGCACGTCCAGGTGCTCGGCTGGTACGGCCGTGAGTTCGGTCAGGTCCGCACGATCGAGGCAGGGCGTCTGTTCGTCGCGCGCTGACACGGGACCCCGCGCGCTGACACGCCGCCCTGCGCGCCGACACGCCACCCCGCGCGCTGACACGCCACCCCGCGCGCTGACACGCCGCCCTGCGCTGACACGGGAGCGGCGCATGGCGTAGAGTCCCGTCGTGCGACCCAGCAGGACGGTCGCGATCGCGGCGCTTACCGCCGTGCTCGTGCTCGGATCGCTGCCGGGCCTGGTCGGCTCCCGTGAACCGAGCAAGGACCAGCCCATCACGCCGGCAGCATTCCGTGAAGTCATTCTCGCGGCGAATGGTGGACGATCGACCCCATCGATCATCTCGCCCGATTCGGCGTATGTGTCGGCGAGCCGCCTCGACCCTTCTGCCACGTTCACCGAGCCCAGGGTCGGTGTGTCCGAGGCGCCGGCCGCCCGACTTCCCGTGAAGCTCCCCACCGTGCGGGCGACGTGGAGCTGGAAGACCCCGCAGTACAAACTGACCGGCTACGCGAGCTTTTACGACTACGGCACGACGGCCATGCGCCTGCCAAGGGGAACGGTCATCGTCATCTGCGGAGCCGCCGGCTGCATCGATCGGGTCGTCAATGACTATGGGCCGGTCCGCGAGATCCGGATCGTGGACATGTACCGGCCCGATTTCTTCCGGATCTGCGGATGCGGTTGGTGGTCCGGCACGACGCCGGTGACCGTCTCGGTCTACTGACTCGCGGCCGCCTCGCGCGGTAGACTCCACTCGAACCTTCGAGGACCGGCCATGAGAGCCGGACGACGGGCCCAGAGAGGCCGGAAGGAGAGGAGCACATCAGTGCCACGTCGCACCAGGGCGACGGCCCGCCGGCCGAGGCAACACCGGTGAGCGGGCGCCGAATCATGACGGCGGAGGAGATCCGCCGCGCCGTGGTTCGAATTTCGCACGAGATCGTCGAGAAGCATGCCGGTACGGACGGGCTCGTCCTGGTCGGGATCCAGCGCCGGGGCGTGCCCCTGGCACGGCGGCTCGCCGAGTCGATCCGTGAACACGAGAACGCGACCCTGCCCGTCGGCGCTCTCGACATCACCTTCTATCGCGATGACCTGTCGATGCTCGCCCAGCAGCCCGTCGTCAAGGGCACGGACCTTCCCTTCGATGTCACGGGCACGACCGTTGTCCTGGTGGACGACGTGCTGTATACCGGGAGAACGATCCGGGCCGCGATGGACGCCCTCATGGAGTACGGTCGACCGCAGGCCATTCGCCTGGCGGTCCTGGTGGACCGTGGACATCGCGAACTCCCGGTCCGCGCCGACCACGTCGGGAAGAACGTACCGACCTCACGCGAGGAGCTCGTGCGCGTGCGCATCGAAGAGGTCGATGGCGAGGATGCCGTGGACATCGATCGCGCGCCGGACGCCACCACTGCGCCGGCGGCCGTCCAGTGAATCTGGCCACGGATCCCGCGCTGGCGGCGCCGGACGACGTGGCCGACTCCGGCGTCCCCGACTTTGGCGTTCCCGGCCCGATCGGGGGCACGAACGCGGCGCCGGCCGGTCAATGGCTCCACCGACACCTCCTGGACGTGGACGCGCTGTCCGACGCCGATCTCGACCTCGTGATGCAGACCGCGGACACGATGACCGAGATCCTTGCCCGGCCGATCCCGAAGGTGCCCGCCCTGCGCGGGTGGGGCGTGACGATCCTCTTCTACGAGGCCTCGACCCGGACGCGGGTGAGCTTCGAGGTGGCCGCCAAGAACCTGTCGGCGGATGTGATCAACATCGCCGCCGCGAGTTCGTCGGTGTCCAAGGGCGAATCGCTGATCGACACGATCCGCACGGTCGAAGCGCTGGGCGCCCGAATGCTGGTCATTCGGCACGGGACATCGGGCGCGCCGTATCTCGCGGCAGAGCATTTCTCGGGCAGCGTGCTCAACGGAGGAGATGGCTGGCACGCCCATCCGACCCAGGCGCTGCTGGACCTGTACACGCTGCGCTCGCGCCTGCCGGGCGGCACGGTTCGAGGCCACAAGATCGTGATCCTCGGCGACGTCCTCCACTCGCGCGTGGCGCGGAGCAACCTCTGGTCGCTGACCGCGGCCGGGGCCGACGTCTGGGTCTGCGGGCCCACCACGCTCCTCCGCGGCTTCGATGCCTGGGCTGCCTCCGGTGTGGGCGGGTCGCGCCGGTTCACGGTCACGTCAGACATCGGAGCGGCGCTCCGGGACGCCGATGTCGTCATGGCGCTCCGAATCCAGCGCGAACGGATGGCCTCCGGGTTGTTGCCCTCGATGCGCGAGTACGCTGCCCGATTCGGCCTGACCCGCGAGCGACTCGCGCTCGCCAAGCCCGACGCCCTGGTGATGCATCCCGGACCGATGAACGAGGGCGTGGAAATCGCGCCGGATGTAGCGGCCGGCGCCCGATCCCTGATCACGGATCAGGTCGCCAACGGCGTGGCGGTGCGGATGGCCGTACTCTATCTCCTGGCCGGTGCACGTGACGGCGCGGCGCGCGAGGCCGCGGCGCGCGATGACGGCGCGGCGCGCGAGGCCGGCCAGTGACCGTGGACGCCGTCCGCACGCATTCCGGCCCCACGAGCGTTGGCGCGCGCCTCGCGGACCTGGAGATCATGCGGGCATGGCTGGTCGATCCGGCGACCAACCGCGAGGGCCCGGGCGAGATCGTGGTCACCGATGGCGTCCTGGAAGCGATCACCTGGCTCGAGGGCGCCGAGGCCGAGGGCGTCGATGCGACCGGGATCATCGTGGCACCCGGCTTTCTGGACCTGCACGCTCACTTCCGGGAGCCGGGCAACGAGGACGCCGAGACGGTTGCGACTGGTCTTGCCGCAGCCGCCCACGGTGGATTCACTGCCGTGTGCATCATGCCCAACACCACACCCGCGCTCGACGAGCCGTCCGTGCTCGCCCGAATACGAGACGCGGCCGCGGCCTCGGGATCGCCCGTGACGCTGCTCGCGCACGGCGCGGTGTCGGCGAATCGGGCCGGTGTCGCGCTGGCGCTGCTCGGGGAGCTGGCCGATGCCGGTGTCGTCGGGTTCAGTGACGACGGCGCGCCGGTGGGCTCGGCGTCCCTGCTCCGAAACGCCCTGGCCTATGCGGGCATGCTCGGGCTGCCGATCGTCGATCACCCGGAGGATCGATCGCTGACCGAGGGCGCGGAGGCGAACGAGGGTCTCGTGGCGACCGTCCTCGGGCTGCGAGGCTGGCCCGGGGCGGCCGAGGCAACAGCGGTCGGACGAGACCTGGCACTCCTCGTCGAGGTGTTGCGCGACGTTCCAGGGGCTCGGCTGCACCTGACCCATCTGTCCACAGCCGCGTCGCTCGAACTCGTCCGCCAGGCGAAGGCCGCTGGTCTGCCAGTCACTTGCGACGTAACCCCGCATCACCTCGCACTTACCGACGAATGGATCGCTGGAGCCCGACGGTGGAGCTGGGAGGCGCTCGAGGCAGACGGCGCGGCTCGCGACCCGTGGCGCGACGGGGTCATCAGCGCGCTCCCGTTCGACCCGGCGTTGCGGGTGAATCCGCCGCTCCGCTCGGCTCCTGACGCGGCCGCGTGCCTGGCGGCCCTGGCCGACGGCACGGCCGATGCGATCGCCACGGACCACGCCCCCCATACCGAGGTGGACAAGGCGGTCGAATTAGTATTGGCGGCCAACGGAATCAGCGGCATCGAGACGGCGCTGGGCCTCGTGCTGGCGGCCGTCGACGCCGGACGGCTGTCTCTGAGCACCGCGATCGCAGCGCTCACGACGGGTCCGGCGCGCGTCCTCGGGGAGCGGGCACCAGGCGGCCCTCGTTCACCGGGAGGCTCGCGCGAACCGGGCGGCCCGCGGTCGCGCTCGTTCGAAGAGGGCGCCTTGGCGGACCTCGTCGTATTCGATCGGTCGGAGCGTTGGACCGTGACGGCCGACATGCTGGCCTCCAAGGGCAAGAACTCGCCGCTACTCGGGCGCGAGTTGGCCGGCCGGGTGCTGCTCACGGTTGCCGGCGGTCGGATCGGCTACGAGGCGCTCGACGCCTGACTCGATCGCCACGTGGCCGCGAACCGGCGACCTGGCGAACCGGCGAACCGTCCTTGCAGGCCGCCGTGACGCCGGGATCGTCATATTGGCGGTTACTGGGCGGCCAAGGTCCGGCGCGCCGGTCTGCTGTCGGCCGGCCGTGGGCAGAGCCCGCCGCCGCGTGCTCAGCCTGACCCTCGGGCGGCTCGGGCGGACCGCCAGCCCGACCGACATCCCGCGGCGCGCACCGCCAGCCCGCCGTTCGTGCCACCTTATCCCCACGCAAGTCCTGGATTTGACGCTGGGGGCGTCACGGGACGGGCCAAGCTGAGACCTGGCGCTGGCGCACGCGGGCCAAGCTGAGACCTGGCGCTGGCGCACGCGGGGCACACGGGGGGCGCACGCGCTGGCGCACGCGGGGCACACGGGGGGCGCACGCGCTGGCGCACGCGGGGCACACGGGGGGCGCACGCGGGGCGCACGCGGGGCACACGCTTGGCGCTGGCGGATGAGAACTCCCGGCCGTCCCGGTACGATGCAGCAGATGGCTAAGCTGACGATCAACCGCGACTACGAACGCCGCCCGTATTGGCACGCCACGATGCCCCCGCTCCACGACCGGAGCGGGCGACAGCTGCCCGACATCGTCGATGTGGCGATCGTCGGCGGAGGCTACACCGGCGTTGCCGCGGCCAGGAAGCTGGCCCTGCAGGGCGCAAAGGCCGTCCTTGTCGAGGCAAGAACGCTGGGTTGGGGCGCATCCTCGCGGAACGGCGGGATCATCCACCCCGGGTTCAAGTGGGGCCCGGAAACGATGATCAAGCGTTATGGCGCCGACACGGCTCGTGCCATCTTTGCGGAATCCGTCGAGGCCTTCGAGCTCGTTGCCGGCCTCATCCGCGACAACGACATTGACGCCGAGCTCCGGACCAGCGGATGGCTCGAACTCGCCTGGGCCCCGAGCCACGCAGCGGCGTTTGTGGGCGAGGCAGCCGCGCTCGAGCGGTTCGGGATGCGAGCTCGGGTCATCGACCAGGACGCGATCCGGACGGAGATCGGCACCGACTTCTACTACGGCGGCCTGGCCATCGAGCCCGGCGGCGTCCTGCACCCCGCCAAGTGGTTCGCCGGACTCGTGGGTTTGGCCGAACGAGCCGGCGCGGACCTGCACGAAGCCACGCCGGCGCTGTCTATCCGCCGCCAGCGCGACGGCCGCTTCGTCGTTGAGACGACGCGGGGCGCGATCCTGGCCCGTGACGTCCTGGTGGCGACCAACGGGTACGCCGACGGCGCTGCCCCGAGCGTGCGTCGACGCATCGTTCCCATCGGCAGCTACATCATCGCCACCGAGCCCCTGCCGGCGGATCTCGCGCACGAGATCTCTCCGACCGGACGCGCCTACTTCGATACCAAGAACTTCCTGTCCTACTGGCATGTGTCGGCCGACCGCCGGCTGATCTTCGGCGGGCGAGTGAGCTTCCTCCCGACGACCACCGACCGCACGGCAAAGCTCCTCCACGGTCGAATGCTCGAGATCCATCCGCAGGTCGCTGGCTACCGGATCGACTATTCGTGGGGCGGCAAGGTCGCCATGACGTTCGATCGCATGCCCCACATCGGACGTCTCGGCGGCCTGATGTATGCGACGGGCTACTCGGGAACGGGCGTCCTCATGTCCACGTACCTCGGGACGCGTGCGGCAGAGTGGCTCGGCGGCGGCGAGCCCCCAGCGCTGGCAAGACTCCGATTCCC
>JAQBHC010000024.1:0-5326 GCA_032128175.1 Chloroflexota bacterium
GCGCAGCCAGAACGTGTCGCCGCCCTCGATCGTGCCGGGTGCCTCGATCCGTCCGACGGTCGGGATCCCCGCGGCCGTCGTCCAGGCCTCGATGATGGCCGGCTCCTCGAGCCGGTTCGGCTTGCCCGGTCGCAACGGGATGGCTCCACGATCGGCCACGAGCAGCGGGTCGAAGGTATAGATCAGGTCTGGGCTCGCGCCTTCTGCCTCGAGGACGTGGACGCGCGGTCCGAGAGAAGCCAGAACCTCGATGAACCGAGCGTGCTCGCGCTGGGCGGCTGCCAGGTCGACTGGATGCAGGAAGCCGTGGGCCGGATCGTCGAAGGCCGCCCCGAACGCCGGCCCCGGCCGCTTCACGAGCACATCGAGCAAGGGGGCGGTCATGCTCTGCGCTCCAAACGTGCGCGCCCCGGTCGCCATGGCCGAGGTCAGCGCCGACCGCTGGCGGCGACTGAGCCCAGGACGTCGAGCAGCCGGTCCACCTCGGCGGCCGTGTTGTAGTGGGTCAGGCCGATGCGCACCAACCCGCCGCTCTCGGCAAGCCCGAGGCGCTCGATCAGGCCGGTGGCGTAGAAATCGCCGTCCCAGACCGCGATCCCTTCGTCGCCCAGCGCCGTCGCGACGTCGTGAGCGGTTACCCCGGCGACGGTCAGAGCGGCGGTTGGGGTCCTGTCATCGAATCTCGCCGGATCGGTGATCCCGAAGAGCTGCACGCCCTCGATGGCGGCGAGGCCGTCGTGAAGGCGCCGGAACAAGGTCAGCTCGGTCGAACGGATCGCGGTCATGGCGGCGACGAGTTTCGCGCGCCGACTCGCACCGGCGGGGGCTCCGGCCATGACCCCGACATCCTCCAGATAGCCGATCGCGGCGAGGGCGCCCGCGTAGCCCTCGAAGTTGCCGGTCCCTGTCTCGAACGCCGACTCGGACGGTCGCACCTTGTAGGTCGCCAGCGACTCCAGGATCGAAGCCCGCCCGAAGACCGCGCCGACATGCGGTCCGAAGAACTTGTACACGGAGCAGGCCACGAAGTCCGCCCCGACGGCTCGAGCGTCGATCGTCAGGTGTGGCGCGGCGTGCACAGCATCGATGTAGGCCCACGCGCCGACCCCATGCGCCGCGGCGACGATCTCGGCAACGGGATTGATGGTCCCGACAGCATTGGACGCCCAGCCCGCCGCGACCAACCGGGTCCGAGACGACAGGACCGAGCGGAGGTCTTCCAGGTGCAGGGTGCAATCGTCGAGACGCGGCTCCCACCAACGGATCACCAGGTCGCGATCCTTGGCCATCGCGATCCATGGATCCACGTTCGCCGCGTGATCGAGTCCGGTCACGACGATCTCATCGCCAGGCCCGAAGGCCGCCGCAATCGAGCGGCTGAGGTGGAAGGTGAGGGTCGTCATGTTCGCGCCGAGGACGATCTCGGTGGCGCTGACGCCAAGAAGATCCGCGATGGCTGCATGGGCCTCGTCGACAATCGCATCGGACAGCGCCGAGGTCGCAAAGGTCCCGCCGTGGTTGGCATTGGACGTTTCGTAGTAGCGAGCGACGGCCTCGATCACGGACGCCGGCACCTGGGTCCCGCCCGGGCCATCGAAGTAGATGTAGGGCTGCCCGTCGTGCTTGCGGGACAGGGCGGGAAACCGCGAGCGCAGGGCGTCGATGTCGAGTGTCGTCATGGTGCCGATGCTACCGGGCAACCGATCATGGTGTGCGCGCCGTTCGTGCCCGAACGCCCATCTCGTTCGCCACGCAACGACTCACAGGGTAGGATGTCGCCGTGACTCAGCGTGCCGCCTCAACGCGTGCCCACGACCCCGACCTCGGTCCGTGGCGGTCGTTCCTGCACGCGCATGCAAGGCTCGCGAAGCGACTCGACGAGGATCTCCAAAGCCTGCACGCCCTGTCGCTCCAGGAATATGAGGCGCTCCTCCATCTCGCCGAGGCGCCTGGTAATCGCCTGCGCATGGGCCGATTGGCCGATTCGCTGCTCCTGTCGAGGAGCGGCGTGACGCGACTCATCGACCGGCTCGTGGACGATGGGCTGGTCGAACGCACGAGTTGCGCCAGCGACGCGCGCGGCGCGGAGGCCTCGTTGACGGGGAGCGGTCTCGGGCGGTTGCGCGCCGCCGCGCCGACGCATCTGGCCGGCGTCCGCGATCACTTCTACGCGGCCATCGACGGTGACGACATGCCGGTCGTCGGACGTGCGATGAATGCGGTCGCATCACGCCTCTGTACGTCGGATGGTCCGTGTGATCACGGCGCCGAGGGGGACTCCGTCGATCCATCGGCCGCGACCGCTGCCAGCACGCAGGTCGCCGAGCCCGCCGCACGAGCCTGATCCGTGGCCTCGGCAGCCCAGCCGGTGGCCTGCTCGCAGGTACATCAGGTTTCGCCTATCCCGACTGGGCGCCGCGCTTCTACCCGCCGGGCCTTCCAGACGCGGGCCGGCTCTCATTCTTCGCGTCCCGTCTCGGCACGGTTGAGCTGAACAACACCTTCTACCAGCGGCCGACGACGGCGCGAATCGAGGCCTGGTGCGCGGCCGTTCCGCCGGCATTCCGGTTCGTGGTGAAAGCCCAGCGCGGCGCGTCACTGCGGGCCCTCACGACGACGCCCGAGGAGAGTGTCGAATGGCTGACCGAGCGGCTTGGCCGTTTCGGCGAGCGGCTCGGGGCCGTATTGTTTCGTCTCCCGGAGAACATCCATCGCCGGCCGGACGGCAGTTCCGATGCTGCGATCCGGCGACTCCTTGCTGCCTGGCCCCGCACGCTGCCGCTGGTCATGGAGTTCATCCATCCGTCGTGGCACGTGGACGAGACGTTTGCCGCACTGCATGAGGCGGGCGCGGTCCTGTGCACGACCGAGCTCCCCGACGCGGACGTCCCGCCTGACATTCGAGTGACGGGCACAGGGCTGTACCTGCGCCTGCGCCGGCACGACTACACGACGCCGGAACTGATCGCATGGGTCGCGCGCATCCGGCCGTTCCTGGAGGCCGGGCATCCGGCTTTCGTCTTCTTCCGTCATGACGAATCCGGGCGGGCAGCGGAACTGGCGATGGAGATGTCCGCCCTGATCGGTTCGCACGCGTGAAGCCACGAGCGCCCGGCCGATCCGGATACCCCGGGATGCTGGCAACCTCGATGGCCGCCTTGCTGGGCCTGATGGCGTGCGCCGGGCCGAGCTCCCCCGCCCCATCGGCAACGCCGGCGAACCCGGCTGCGACCGCAACTGCTGCAGCGACCGCCTCGGCGACCGCCTCGGCGACCGCCTCGACCGGTTCCCCCGGGGCGAGCAGCCTGCCCGCGCCGACGGCGGGCCCATCGTCGGCGAATTCCTTTGATCCGGCCGCGGTATCCGTGACCCTCGAGCCCGTCGCCAGCGTGCCGGGTGGACCCCTGGCGTTCGCGGCGCCGGATGATGGATCCGGGCGCCTGTTCGTCGCCGCCAAGGACGGGCGGATCTGGATCCTGACGGAGGGCGTCGTGGCCGCGAATCCCTTCCTCGATCTGCGCAGTCTGGTGTCAACCGGCGGCGAAGAAGGCTTGCTGGGGGTCGCCATACATCCGGCCTTCCCGTCGGATCCGCGGGTATTCGTGGATTACACGGACAAGGGCGGCGACACGGTTGTCGCATCCTTCCGCCTTTCGAGCACGAACGCAAACCGGCTCGATCCGGCGAGCGAACTCCCCATCCTCAAGGTGGATCAGCCCTTCCCGAACCACAACGGGGGGGCGCTCGCGTTCGGCCCAGACGGGATGCTCTACGTCTCGCTCGGGGATGGCGGAGCCGGCGGCGATCCGTTTGCCCACGGGCAGCGCGCGGATACGCTCTTCGGCAAAGTCCTTCGGCTCGACATCAATGTGGGGGCCGGCGGGCCGGCGCCGTACGTCGTCCCCTCCGACAACCCATTTGTGGCCCAGGCTGGGGCGCGGCCCGAAATCTGGCTCACCGGACTGCGCAATCCGTGGCGAATGGCGTTCGATCGCGACACGGGCGACCTCTGGATCGGCGACGTGGGCCAGGGCAAATGGGAGGAGGTCGACGTCGCCCGGGATGGCGTCGGTGGCATCAACTTTGGCTGGAAGGTGACGGAGGGCACTCACTGTTTCTCGCCATCGAGCGGATGCTCGACGGAGGGCCTGACGTGGCCGGTGACGGAGTACGGGCACGATCTCGGTTGCACCGTCATCGGAGGAGCCGTCTACCGGGGCGCCCGACAGCCGCTTCTGGTGGGCGGGTACGTCTTTGCCGACTACTGCTCGGGCCGGATCTGGGCCATCGCCGCCGCGGACGATGGGCCCGTGGCGCCGGTGCAAGTGGGGACGACGGGATCCGGAATCGCCGCCTTTGGCGAGGACGCGGAGGGCGAGCTCTACGCGGCCAACCTCGACGGAACGATCTCGAGGGCCGTGGCCACGGCCCGCTGAGGGACGGTCAGGCCGGGGCCGACGAAGGCGCGGTCGGTCGAACCGGCGGCCCCATCGGGCGAAGGTACAGCCACAGGACGCCGATCACGTAGCCAAGGTGCACCACGAGCGTGAGCACCTCGGGCGAGGCGCTGTATCCGAAGATCGCGCGAAGGAATTGGCCGATCCCATCCTGGTGCGACAGCAGACTGCTGATGTCGAAGGCCTGCTGCGAACCGAGCAGGGCGACTCCGCCAAGCTCCGCCACCTCGATGAATTCATGGACGGCGTGGGACAAAAGGCCGGCGGCGATGAAGATCAGGGCAATTCCGGTCCACCGGAAGAACTTGCGCAGGTCCACGGCGCGGCTGCCGCGGTAGAAGCCCCAACCGATGAGGGCTGCCACCACCAGACCGAGGACTGCCCCGACCGCGACGCTGGCGGCCGATTCCGCGAGGGATGTTGCCTGTCCGGCGAGAAAGAGCGCGGTCTCGATGCCCTCGCGAATCACCGCCGTGAACGCCAGGACGGCGAGCCCCCAACCGGTGCCCTCGCCCACCGTCCGATCCACGGCGGCGTGGAGTTCGCCCTTGAGTCCAGCAGCCTGGCGGCGCATCCAGAAGAGCATCCAGGTGACCACGACCGCGGCGAGGAGCATCGCGCTACCTTCGAACAGCTGCTCGTATGGTTCTGCGAGCGTGCCGACGGTGACGAAGAGCGCGAGGCCGCCGATGGCACTGACCGCGACGGCGCTGCCGGCGCCGAGCCAGACCTTGGCGGCCTGGCGGCCGTTGCCCGTCCGGACGAGATAGGCCAGGACGATCGCCACGATCAGGGCGGCCTCGACGCCTTCTCGAAGTCCGATGAGCGCGCCGCTGATCAGTGCCCCGATGTCCACCGCTGCTACTCCT
>JAQBHC010000025.1:0-6999 GCA_032128175.1 Chloroflexota bacterium
GGCGCATGGCCACGGCAATCTCCGTCTCCGAAACGGTCACGACGCCATCGAGCAGCCGCGAGAGGTGCGCGAAGGGACGCTCCCCGATCGCTTGTGAGCGCGTGCCGTCCGCGATGGTCCGCGCGGTTGCGGCGCCGTCCCAGCGGACAATTCGCCCCGACTCGAGGGACTCCATGGCGTCGGCCGCGAGCTCGGGCTCCACGCCGACAACTCGGGCGGTGGGCCGGAGCGCCCGGATGGCCGCTGCCACCCCGCTTGCGAGGCCGCCGCCTCCGATCGGCACCAGGACGAGGGCGAGATCGGGCACGTCCTCGGCGATCTCGAGCCCGCAGGTCCCCTGGCCGGCGATCACGCGGTCGTCGTCATAGGGCGGAATGAGGACCAGATCGCGTTCCGCGACGAGACGGTTGGCCATGGCCTCGCGGGCGCCACTCTCGATCGCCACGGTCACGATTTCCGCGCCGTCCGCAGCGACCCGCGTCCGCTTCACGGCCGGAGCGTCCTCGGGCATCACGATCGTGGCCCGCACCCCGAGCATCCGGGCCGCGCGCGCGACCCCCTGAGCGTGATTGCCCGAAGAATGGGTGACCACACCGCGGGCGCGTTCGGCTGCGCTGAGCTGGGCGATCGCGTTGTAGGCGCCACGGATCTTGAACGCGCCGATCGGCTGCAGGGACTCGGCCTTGAGCAGGATCCGCGGCGGTCCCGGAGCGAACTCCACGAGCGGCGTGCGCAGGGCGATGCCCGCAAGGCGCGCGGCCGCGGCCCGAATGTCGTCGATGGTGACGAGCCCCGGATCGTCCGTCCGTGTCCGAGCGGCGCGGCCCGGGTCCAGGGCCACGAACCGGGTCATCGCTGGGGGTTGCGCGCGCAGTCGATGCAGGTTCCCGCCCAGGGGATCGCCTCGAGGCGGGCCGGCGCGATCGGCTGGCCGCAGGACACACACGTCCCGTATGTCCCGGCGTCGAGGCGTTCCAGCGCGTCCTCGACGAGCGCGAGCTGGGCTCGCTCGTAGTCCCGAAGGGCCAGATCGCGTTGCTGCTCGAAGACATGGGTCGCCGCGGCCGCCTGTGATCCGTACGTCATCTGCCCCGGCCCCTCGATCGCCTCGCCGATGGACTCGCGCAGGCGCGCGGCTTCGGCCTCAAGGGTCGCGCGCGGTTCCGCAGCGTCAGAAATTCCGGCCATGGACGGATCCTACCGCGTCAGCGCGATACGCCTGCGGCTCCACCGCCTGAAATGCGCTGGGCGAGGTACACCGGGATCACGCTGACGACCACCAGAACCAGCGCTACGACATTCACCACCGGGAGTTCCGTCGGCCGCTGGAGTGCCGTCAGGATCCACATGGGAATGGTCTGCGTGCCGGGCCCTGCCGTGAAGTTCGTGACGATGATTTCGTCAAACGACAGGGCAAAGGCGAGCAGGCCACCCGACAGCAGTGCCGAGCCGAGCCCGGGCATGGTGATCCTTCGGAACGTCGTCCACGTGTCCGCTCCGAGGTCCGATGACGCTTCCTCAGGAGACCGTGGCAGCCGCCGGAGACGCGCCACAACGTTGTTGTAAACGATCACGACGCAGAAGGTCGCGTGCCCGACGATGATCGTCAGCAGGCCGAAGTCAATGCCGAAGGTGACGAACGTGGTCCGCAGTGCGATGCCGCTGACCACGCCGGGAAGCGCGATCGGCAGGACGAAGAAGAACGAGATCGTCTGCCGGCCAAAGAAGCTGAAGCGGTGAACCGCGATCGCGGCGAGCGTGCCGAGAATCAAGGCCAGGACGGTGGCTGTCGATGCCGCCAGGAGCGAGTTCACGAGAGCGCGGGTGACCGCGGGATTCGAGGCGGCTTCTCCGAACCAGCGGAAGGTGAATGACGCAGGTGGCCAGGCCTGCAGACGGCTCGAATTGAACGCGTAGATCGCCAGCACCACGAGCGGGAAGTACAGGAAGCCGACCACCGCGGCGGAAACCGCGCGGAGCGCGATACGGACGGCCCGAGATTCAACCATCAGTCAAATCGCTCACAGGGATTCAAAGGCGCCCAGTCGCCGGGCCAGGAGCAGGTAGATGGTCATGATCCCGATCGGCAGCAGCGAGTAGGCGGCGGCCAGGGGCAGATTGCCCAGACCCGAGTTGTCGTAGATGACATTGCCGATGAACTTGGCATCCGACACCAGGTCCGGCGTGATGTAGTCGCCGAGGGTGAGCGAGAACGTGAAGATCGATCCAGCGACCAACGCCGGGAAGACCAGCGGCAGGATCACCCTCCGGAAGGTCGTGCCGGCCCGCCCGCCGAGGTCGGCGGAAGCTTCGAGGAGCGACTTCGGAATCCGCTCGAGGCCCGCATAGACCGGCAGGATCATGTACGGAAGCCATAGATAGCTCAGGACCAGCCAGGTGTTGCCGATCTCGCTCAAACCTGGGCCCTTGAGTCCGAACGGTTCGAGAATCCAGTCAAACAGGCCATTCCCCTGGAGGACCGTCCGCCACGCGAATACCTTCACGAGGTAGGCGGCCCAGAGCGGCATGAGAACGGCGATCACCAGAGCGTTGCGCACGCGCGGGGACGCGATCCTGGCCATGTAATAGGCGATCGGAAAAGCCAGCAGGACGTCCGTGATCGTGACAAGCGCGGCCATACCGAGGGTTCGGAGGGCGACCGTCCGGTAGACCTCGTTCTGGAACAGGGTGTTGAATGCGTCCAGCGTCCAGGCGAATGGCTCCACGTTGCCCGTGAACGCGTCTTTGGCCCAGAACGCGTTGAGCAGCAGGATCACCAGTGATCCGAGATAGGCAATGGCCAGCCATCCGACCGGGGTGGCAAGCAGAAGTCGCAACTGGACCTTGCGACGCGGGTATAACCAGATCGCCACACGGCGTGCCAGACCGAGGTGGGGCCTTGGGACTGCGCCTGGCGTGTTCGGAGGGGTCATCGATCTCCGGGTCGAGATTGGAAAGGGCTCCCCGGGCTGATCCCGGGGAGCCCTTTTGCGGGTCTCAGGTTTTCGAGCCGAAGGTCAGGCGCCGCGAAGCGCGGTCCATGCTCCGACCCAGGCGTCCTGGTCCTTGCAGGTCGTCGCGGCATCGGCGTCCGCACAATCCGCCTGCGGGGTGCTCCAGTACCAGATCTTGTCGTAGTAGGCCTCGTCCTTGGCATGCGTGAGTTCGCAGTGGCCGGGCGAGAGCGTCTCCGCGTAGTCACATGCCTGCTGGCTGGTCGGTGCCTCGCCGAACCAGACCGTCGCCTGCCCGTTGGCCTCGGCGGACATCATGTGATCCATCCACTGGTACATGCAGTTCGGGTTCTTGGCGGCCTTCGCGATCATCCAGGTGTCCGACCAGCCCGTGGAACCTTCGTTCGGAAGGATGCCCGCGATCGGCTGTCCTTCGGCCTGCATCAGGTTGACCTGGAACTGCCAGGACGTGCCGACGACCAAGTCGCCTGAGGCGTACTGGGCGACCTGATCGCTATAGAGGCCCCAGTAGTTCGCGCCGTTATCCCGCTGCGTCTCCAGAAGCGCAATTGCGGCGGCGAACTGCGCTTCATTCAACTGGTATGGGTTCTTGATGCCGAGGTCCGGCTGCTTGGTCATGAGGTGGAGTGCGGCATCTGCGATGTAGATGGAAGAGTCGTAGACGCTGATCTTGCCGTTGTACATCGAGCCGTCTTCCCAGACAGGATCCCAGCTCGTTGGGGCGGTCGTGATGACGTCCGTGTTGTACATGAGCAGGTTTGGACCGCGACCGTGGGGCACGCCGTAGTTCACGCCGTCAACCGTGTTATGCGGGAGATCCTTGAGGCCCGCGAACACGTTGGCATAGTTCGGGAGGATCGCCGTATTGACCGGGGCGACGATGTTGCCGGCGATGAGCCGAGCCGTTGCGTCGCCGGACGCAGAGATTCCGTCGTACTGGCCGGACTGCATGAGCGAGACGCCGTTGCTCGAGTCCGTCATCTCGGTGACATTGACCTTGCAGCCAGTCTTGGTCTCGAATGGCGTGACCCAGTCGTAGCCAGCGTCGATTTCGCCTCGTTCCGCGTAGCCGGACCAGATGATGAGGTTCAACGCCCCCTCGCCAGTCCCGATTGACTGCGGCAGGTCAAGGGAAGGTTTTGGGCTCGCGCCACCTCCGCAGGCCGCCGCGACGATCGCGACGACCGCCAGCATGCTCGTGAACCGTCGATTGATCATGATCCCTCCTCCGGTGGTGCCCTTCGGCAACAACTCGATGCGCCACGCCGACATCGGCGGGTCGATTTCGCCCGTTGCTATTGCCCGTCGGCGACGGACAGGTTGTGCTCACGCTTCCACACGAGACGGACTGACCGTCCCTGTGCCGATAACGCCTCCATCGATGATGTCGCGAGATTCTGCTGCGTTACGACGAGCGCACCCCCTGCGTCAAGCGCCACGATATAGCGCGTGTCGGGTCCGAGATAGACCACATCGCGAATTGTCCCCAGGGCCGACGTCTCGTCGTCGCCTGGCTGCGCCTCCGGCGCCGCGATACGAATCTTCTCAGGCCGCACCGTATAGGTCCCCGCGGCGCCGACGACCGTCCGGGCCGTCTCACCGGTGAGCAAGTTCGAGGTCCCCACAAATCCGGCGACGAATGCGGTGGCTGGCCGCTCGTAGACGTCGGCGGGCGTGCCGATCTGCTCGATCCGGCCTCGATTGAAAACGGCAAGCCGGTCGCTCATCGTGAGCGCCTCCTGCTGATCATGGGTCACGTACACGAAGGTGATCCCGACGCCCTGCTGGATGGCCTTCAATTCGATCTGCATCTCCTCGCGAAGCTTCAGGTCCAGCGCGCCGAGTGGTTCGTCCAGCAGGAGCAGCCGGGGACGGTTCACGAGCGCGCGGGCAAGCGCGACGCGTTGCCGCTGGCCACCCGACAGCTCGTTCGGCTTGCGCCCGTCGTAGCCCTCGAGGCGGACCATCTCCAGGGCCTCACCGACTTGCCGATCCCGCTCCGGACGAGGCACCTTGCGCACCACGAGCCCGTAGGCGACGTTCTGGCCGACCGTCATGTGGGGAAAGAGCGCGTAATCCTGGAAGACGGTGTTGACGTCCCGATCGAAGGGCGGCACGTTCGTGACGTCCTGACCGTGCAGCAGGATCCGGCCCTTGGTCGGACGCTCGAAGCCGGCGATCATCCGCAGCGTGGTCGTCTTGCCGGATCCGGACGGTCCGAGCATCGAGAAGAACTCGCCGTCCTGGATTTCGAGGTCAATGTTGGAGACGGCGACGACGGCATCGCCGCGCGCGGCGTCTCCGCCCGCCGCTGCCTTCTGAGCGGCCCCATCGCCAAACTGCTTGGTGACACCTTCGAGCCGGACGGCCGGTTCCGGCCGCTCACCAGGAGGGCTTGGGTGGTCGACCGATGCGCTGCCGAGCTGCGCTGGGGCAGTCACTTCTGGATGGCTTCCTTCGTGCGGGATCGGCTGGAACGCAAGGCTAGAGCGGCACTATTCGCGGAGAACAACTCGGCGCCCCGCGACTTTCGCACGCGACGCCCGCGCAGCGACTGCGCGAATGGTCCGCACTATCCGGTCGCGACGACATCGGTGTCAAGCAGCTTCGATGTCGCGGGGCATGTTTCGTAGACTGCTGGCGCTGTGCAGCCCGTCCGAAGTCTCGCCCATCAGGCTTGCTCCGCCGCGCGGCGGATTCGGCACCGGGCGCACAGACGCGTCGGGACCCGGGTCCGCGCGGCATTGCGGACAGCCGCGCTGGCGGCCATGCTCGCGGCAACGCTGGCGGCCTGCGACGCCACGCCCGGACCGACTCCCGCGCTGACGCCGGGCACGTCCGACCAGCCGCGGGCCGTCATCATCATCGCCAAGGACTACACCTACCTGCCCGCCATCGTTGACCTCGTCCCAGGCGAGTCGGTGGTCCTCCAGGTGGTTAACGGCGGACTGATCGTCCACGAGGTCGTGATCGGGACACCTTCGGTCCAGGATGCCTGGGAAGCGGCCGAGGCCGCCACGATCGGGGCACCTCCCGGGCCTACCCCCGTCGTGAGCGTTGCCCCGGAACTCGGTGGGCTGCGCGTGGTCGTCGAGTCTGGCGAGCGGGTGGACGTCCCGTGGACGGTCCCCGACGACGCCACGTTGACCGGCCCCTGGCTCGTCGGCTGCCACATCCCCGGTCACTGGGCCGAAGGCATGGTGGTGCCGATCCGCTTCGTCGGGCCCGACGGTGAGCCGCTGCCGACGAGCTCCGCGGCCAGCGCGCCCTGAATCCCGGCGCTGCGGGAGTCCCGGCGATCGCGGTGCATCTCCGACGGCCCCGGAACGCGCGCGTGAGGGCATCTGACGAAGCCCGGTGGTACGCTTCCGGACGCCCAATCCAGTGGGTAATTGCGCCGCGTCGCACGAGGAGATCGAAGCCCCATGGCCTACGTCATCGCCGAGTCCTGCATCGATGTTCTCGACATTTCGTGCGTCTCGGTGTGCCCGGTGGATTGCATCCATTTCGAGGAAGGCGTCGACCGCAAGCTGTTCATCGATCCCAACGAATGCATCGACTGCGGGGCCTGCGAACCGGAGTGCCCGGTGAACGCCATCTTCCCCGAGGATCAGGTCCCGAGCGAGTGGGCGAACTTCGTCCAGATCGACGCCACCTGGTTCACCGATCGCGCCGCCGCCCGAGAGGCCGTCGACGCCATCAAGCCTCGCTGACCGCGCGCTGGCAAGCGGCGCGTGGCGCCATGACGCGGCGCCTGAGCCCCGACTGACGACCATCAGGCCATGCCCTTCCGACCCTCCTTCGACTGCCTGTGGTGCGGTGCGCATCATGTCGCTCGATCCCCTTCGGACCTCGAAGGCTGGGCGCAGTTGTGCCCCACGTGCGTGGGTCGCGCGGGTGACAACGAGTTTCTGAGGTTTCGCCTCAAACGCGCTCTCGAGGAGCGCTCGGCGGCTCCGGCGACACGCCAGGAGCGCGGCGGGCGATAGTCGAGGACGCGGGCGTCGGCACGGAGCGACTGCCG
>JAQBHC010000026.1:0-12849 GCA_032128175.1 Chloroflexota bacterium
CGCGTGCTCGATACGGAGACGCGGTGCGGCCACGAATGGGGGCGGTTCATCGAGCACGATCCGGAATTCGCCGGTCACATCAGGGCGGAACTGGTCGATGACGTCGGCGACGGCCAACGGGAACACGTTGATTCCGCGGACGATGATCATGTCGTCGCTCCGGCCGAGGACCGCGAATCGGAGACTGGTGCGCCCACACGAGCAGGGTTCGAGCATCAGCCGCACGTAGTCATGGGTGCGGAAGCGGATCAGCGGGTGCGCCTCCCGGCGCAACGTGGTGATAACCAGCTCGGCCGTGGCCCCATCGCGCCGCTCGACCGGCTGGCCGCTGGCCGGATCCACGAACTCCGCGAGAAACGCGGCCTGGCCCATCCAATGGAGCCCGTCGGCGGTGTCGCATTCGGCGGCTACCGGCGCGGTCTCGCCGGTCCCGTAGATGCTGCGCGCAACCATGCCCCAGGCGTCCTCGATCTCGGCCCGGTAGGCCGGGTTCGCAAGGCCGGCATCGCCTGAGAAGAGGCCGCGTCGCAGGCCGAGATCTCTCGGCACCCGCCCCTCGCCGACCGCCACAGTGGCGAGGTGCAACGCATACGACGGCGTCGAGTACAACGCGGCCGAGACACCGAGATCGGAGAGGATCTCGAGGAGGCGTTTCGACTGGCCCACACCTACGGGCGCAACGCAGGCGCCAAGCGTCTCGAACGTGCCGTGATCATTGACTCCGCCGGCGTAGAGGCTGTAGTTCATGCACTCGAAGAGGATGTCGCCCGGCCGCAGTCCGGCCGCCCACGCGGCCCGCGCGCCGACCTCGTTGTAGCCGGCCACGTCGGCCCGGGTCATGGCCATCCGCAGTGGCTTCCCGGTCGTGCCGCCGGTCGCCTGCATCCGGACAAGGTGATCGGCCGGGGCGGCCTGGTTCGTGCCGAACGGCGGCCGTGCGGCCTGGCTGTCCTGGAGTTCCGCCTTCTCCGTGAAGGGCAGGTCGGACAGGGCATCAACCGTGCGGACGCGACTCGCGCCAACACCGGCCGCCGCCCACTTCGCCCGGTAGAAATCGCTGGCACGGCCGGCGTACGCGAGTTGCGCGAGGAGCAACTCGCCTTCAATGCGCCGCAGGTCCGCCGCCGACATCGTTTCGAGCTCTGCGTTCCACAAACGCCGCGTCGCTGCGCTGGCGCTCACAGATGCACACTCGCCGCTTCGCGCGTAGGACATGTCCGGTGGCTCACGGCCAGAGTCTGCTGCATCTGTCGCCCCGCTGTGCGATCTCGCTCAGGCGATCGCTGCCACGCCGAGCCCGACCATGCCGTACCCGATCAGCCCTGGCTCAGGCGCCGCACGTCCCCGCGTGGGCCGAGCCCGCCCGGCGCCCTGGTCGCGGTCACGGCCGCAGCCCCACGCTGGCGAGCTCCGCCCGGGCCAGCCGGTCGTGGCGTCCACTGGCCCAGTCACCGAGCGGATCCGGCGAGTACCCGAGGAGGGTCGCGTAGTCGAGCCGCGTCACGGCTCGCATGGCCAGGACGCGCTCGATGGACGGATCGGCGGTCTCGGGTGCCGTGCGGATGGCTCGATGGGCCGCCCGGATGTCGCGCAGGCGCCCCCAGCGCCAGGGAAGGTAGCGGTTCAGCCACGGCACCAGCGTCACGAGGGCGAGCAACAGTGCGAGCACGACTGCGACGACGACGATGAACTCCTCCAGCTGCGTGCCGAAGTCGGACAGCGGCCGGCCCGGGGCGGCAAGGGCGTCACGCGCGATGTCGCGGAGCTGGGGCCCGACGAGCGGGACGCCGGCCAGCGAATCGCCGAGGTCTCGCCCGCCCTGGATCATGGTCTCGCCGGCGCCGCGGATCGTTCGACCGGCCTCCGAGAAGCTGGCCAGGAACCGGAACAACCGCCACGCAAGGCTTCCCCAGAACGCGACCCACAGGAGCGTCGTGAGGTCCGCGACCTGCTCCCTCCCCCGTGCGCCGGGCAATTCGCTCCAGAACTTGATCATCGTGGCCCCTCCCGTGAGCTCTCACATAACGATATGACCTTGCGATGTGAAGGCATATAGTGGCCGCGTGGACGTCCCCGCCCGCGTCAGGCCCGAGCGACTTGCGAGGATCCTCGCGCTGACTGGCGGGCTGTTCTGGATCGTCAAGGTCCTGTTGATCTGGGAGAACGGCGGCACCAACAGGTATGGCGGAACCGTCGGTCTCATGTTCCTCATCGGTACGGTCTTGCTGGCTTCCGCGACCGTGCTCTGGACCTGGTACGCGACAGTTGGTCGATCGCCCCTCATGCGCGCAGGACTGCTGCTCGGTGCACTCTTCGCTCTGTTGCTGGCGATCAACCTGCTGAGCCTGGTCGCCTACTTTGTGTTTCCGGGTTCCTGGCTGGCGGGCGAATTCGGGGTGATCCTGGTGGCTGTCGCGGCGATCATCGCGGCATCCGGAGTAACCGGCGCAGGGACTATCCGCAACCGGGTTTGAGCCGGCTGTAGAGAGCCGCAGCTACGCGATCGGCTAAGGGGACCCGGCCAGGCTCACACCGACCCCGCTAAGGTCGGGCTACTGCCGGTCTCGCAGGTTGGCCACCCAATACCCGTGCCGCACGTTCATCAGCTCGTCGTCTCCAGCAGCTTGACCGCGTCTCCACGCCGCATCCGGCCCGAGCGCTGGACGGTCGCGTCTACGCCGTCATGCCCGGGGAGTTCCGAAGATGTGCACCGGTCGCCGCCTTCGACGCCGGGCGGATCGACAGATCTCGCCCAGCCGCGCCCAGGCGGACGCCGGACGTCAGGGCACCGAGACGGCCGCGTCGACCGAGCACAGCGTCGTCCCGGCGTTGCAGACGCGGTAGGCGTACGTGCCGGAGACGGCCTTCTTCCCCAGGTTGTCGCGGTACGACCCGCTATTGCTCGTGGTGGCGACCAGGGCAAAGGTGGCTTCCGGGTTCTGGCGGTAGACGTCGATGCTCGATGCACCGCCCGACCACGCGAGGTCGACCTTGACGGTGCCCTGCCGGAAGGCGCTCGCGGTCAAGTTGGTCGGTCCGCCGGCGGGCGGGGCCGCCTGCGGCGTGGCGCTGGCCTCGCTCGAGTTGGCGGATTCGTTGGTCGACAGATCGACCGCCGTCACGACGTAGTAGTAGGGCGTTCCGTTCACGAGCCCCGTGTCCGTGTAGGCGCTCGTCGTGACGAGGCTCGCATTGACCTTGCCGTATGTCCCGCCGCTCGTCGTGACGCGATAGACGTTGTAGCCCGCGAGGTCGGGCTCACTGTTGTTCGCCCAGTCGAGGACGATCTGCCCGTCGCCACCCGTGGCCGTGAGGCCGGTCGGGGCCACAGGCGGAGTCGTGTCCGGCGGCGGCGGTGCCGCGCCCGTATCAATGGTCACGCCGAAGTTGGCGAGCACCCGGCCGATCTCGTTCGCAAAGGTGAGGCTGGAACCCCCGGCGAAGAGCAGGCCGACCGGGTTCTGCCCGCTGGTTGTCACGATCAGTGAGCCTGAGTCGCCCCCGGCGCTGAACGTGCCGTCGCTTACGCTGATCTGGTTGACGAACCGGGCGACGCCGTCCCGGGCGCACATGAACAGGCCGCGCGGCTTGTAGCAGACATCGAGCGTGACGTTGATTTCGGCCACGGTGCCCGTCGTACAGCCCGTCGTGCGACCGCACTTCGTCACGCTCTGTCCGACCGATGGCGAGACCGTGACCGCGCTCGGCGTGCCGTAACCGCCCGGCAGCGCGCTGCTCGGAAGCGTGGCAACGCCGAGGTTCCCGGTGGTCGTGAGCGCGATGGCAGCGTCGATCGTGTTGCAGTCGGAGTCGCTCGCGACTCCGGAGCAGGCGGAAGCGCTGAACGAGATCGGCTTCCAGGCCGCCAGCGTGCCGATCCTGTCGGCCGGGTCCTGGCCACCGTCATAGCTGCCCGGCTGGAGCGCGCTGTCGCCAATGTTGGCGATGTTGGCGTTGGCGAGCACGTGGTTGTTGCTCAGGGCGAACACGGCCGAGCCGTTCGTGACCCGTGCTCCGATCGTCCCCGCAGTGACGGCTGGGTGACCGACCGACACGCCGATCGGGACCGGCCGGGTGCATCGTTCGGCCGGTTTGCCCGTATCCTGGCAGGCACGTGCCGCGATGAGGCCGGTGACCACCCGTTGGATCCCGACGCCGTCCGCGCTTCCCGGGATCGCGACCTCCGGCGTGACCGTGTAGACCCGGATCACCGGATGGCCTGCGCCGTTGAGGCCCACCCCGGTTCCCACGACGCCGGGCGTCGCCATCAACTGCGCGGTAATCCGCTCCTGGACCCGGATCGCCCGACCGATCTCATCGCCGCTCTGGGCGACCGCCATCGCCGGAAGCAAGGCAAGCAGGAAGCCGAATGACAGGGCAAGCGCCATCCGCCTGGCCGAGCGCGAGATGGGGGGTCGCATCATTGATCTGCCCTTTCCTGCTGGTGGGCCGAGT
This sequence comes from Chloroflexota bacterium, assembly GCA_032128175.1. Classification (GTDB taxonomy): domain Bacteria; phylum Chloroflexota; class Limnocylindria; order Limnocylindrales; family CSP1-4; genus UBA5189. Next base: position 4,456 of record JAQBHC010000026.1, read on the forward strand.
ATGCCAGTCTGGGACCATGAATAGATAGTGCTGTCCACGATTGACGGTGTCGCGACGCACCATAAGCGCGGCCTTCGCGCCGATCTTGCGGCGGGTGCGTCATCCCCCGAGCGCCCGGCTGAGCACGTACTGCGCCAGCCAGATGATCATTGGCAGGAACACGGCCGCCAGAATCGTGCGGAGCGTCTCGGCATGCCACGGCCAGGTCGGGATTCTTCCGATGGCGGCGCGCTCGAGGTCGAGACTCGTCATGGCGCTGCCGACCTGGTCCATACCGGTCAGTTGTCCGCCACTCACCTGTTGATGCAGGGTCCGCGACAGCTCCTTGAAGGCTGCTCCATTCAGGGCCAGCGCGAGAGCCTTCTCTTTCGCGAGCAGTCCGTGAGCTCCCCAGACGGGCCAGGCGAAGGCGACGAGGGCCAGGCCGCCAGAGAATGCCCCCATGGACAGGCTGAACGGATCGCGCAGGAGCGCCGGCTGGACGGCGTACCAGAGGTAGTTGTCGAGCGTCAGCAGGATGGCCGCCAGCGCGGTCGTCGACGAGAAGGCGTACGCGGGCTCCAGCCTGTACAGGTCGATGGTCGTCACCTCGCCGACGAGCCGCGCGATCGTTCGGAGCTGGTGGACGAGGTGGACGGCGAACCCACCGAGACAGGCCGCCAGGATGGCCGCGTATGCCCACACGACGGCGGTTGAGGCAGGACCGGCAGCGAAGCCGAGCGATGGGAGCTGGCTTTCGGCGCCGGCCCCCACCACGCCGAGCATCAGCGGCGGGATGGCCAGCGCCGCCACCAGCGACGCCAGCAACACGCTTCGAGCCGGCGCATTGATCACGCGGAACTCCGCCTCGGAAGCCGCCATCGCAGTCTCCGGCAGCAGTGGACGGAATTTGGCGAAGGATCGCTTCGCCGAGCTCCGCACCGCGTGGGCAGTGCCCAGCACGAGCCAGGGCTGTATACCCACGAATGCCTGAAATGGGACGCTCCCGGCGGAGGGGTCGCTCAACAAGATACGTTGGACACCGACCAGCAGCGAGGCGCTCGCCGAGGCGGCAAGGAGATAGAAGAGCCAAGCGGGCCCAGGCAGGCGGTCGACCCACTCGATGGCGTGGTCGAGCCAGCTCATCGCGAACGGCGGCCACGGCGAGCACTGATCGGCTCGCGTGTTTCGGGCAGCGGACAAGCGAAACCTCCACCTCGGGACCAGCGGTCACCGTGAAGCACCGGCGTCCTCACGTCAAGAGGGAGGTCAGCGATGTTCGGCGCAACGCGGGCGCGCCGGCTGACGCCGACCTAGGAGCATGGATTGGCGCGCCCGGAGGGCGTTGGGCGCGCAGGAACAACAACGTCATTCGCGCGAGGCAACCCGCGATGGGAGTGCCGTAGCCGGCGTCGCCGATGTGGGCGGTTGCTCCCGGCGTTTCCGCCTGTGGCCCGTTCAGTAGAGTGTGCGTCGTGGCGGTGCAGGGACGGCGACGCGCGAGATGGGTCGGGCTCGTGATCCTGACCGGCATCGCCGCCTGTGGCTCGCCGGCGCCGAGCCGCACGCCCGGTGCGTCGGCACCCGTGACACCAGGGCCGACCGCGGCGCCCGTGTCCGAATCAGCCGGTCCGACGGCCATCCCCACCCCGGCGGAGCACCGAATCGGCGTCCGCATGGTCAACGGTGATGGCGAGTTCTTTGACCGCGTAACCGGCGAGCGATTTGTCGCGCGAGGGACCAACCTTATCCGGCTCGACACCTATCACGCGACGCTCAGCCCGGGCCGCTACAACGCGGAAGACGTCGACGCCCAAATGGCCGCCATGGCCCGGCTTGGCTACAACGTGGTTCGCGTGTTCCATGACCAAAGGTCAAGTGGGCTTGCGGGCGGCAATGGCCTCCGCCTGTCGAGCGCCTATATGGACAACGCCTCCGACCTTCTGAGCCGGGCGAAGGCGCACGGGATCTACGTGATGTTTACTCAGGACTGGCTGCCGGATATGGCCCGGTATTCCATCACGAACAGCACCGGCATCGAGGGCGTGAACGCCCTCTTCCTCGCGTCGGATGGAGTGGCCGCAAATGCGCGGTTCTTTGGCGACTTTGCGGCCGAGCTCGTCGCCCGGGGGGCACCGCTCGATGCGATCTGGGCCTTCGAGCTGCGCAACGAGCTCTACTTCGAGGCCGGCCAGCGGCCGTTCAGTCTCACCTCCGGGCAGGTCACTGCTGCCAACGCCAGGACCTACGACATGGCGGATGCCGACCAGCGCCGAGGGATCCTGGAGGATGGTGTCGTGCATTGGATCGATGTGGTCCGTGCTGAGATCCTGCGTCACGACCCGACCGCCCTGGTGGCTGTCGGCTTCTTCGTCCCGCAGGGGCCAAACCCCACGCGGCTCGGCGATTCACGGATCATCGAGACCCGGCAGGCGATCGAGCGCTCGACGGCCGACTTCATCGATCTCCACGGGTACCCGGGCCTCGACCTGCCGCTTGCCAAACACCTCGAGAATTACGGCCTGCCGGCCCGAGCCGCCAAGCCGATCGTGATGGGCGAGATGGGTGCGTTCCGCAACCTCTATGCCACGGTCGGGGACGCTGCGCAGGCGCTGATCGGGTGGCAGGCCGCCTCGTGCGAATTCGGCTTCGATGGCTGGCTCACATGGACCTGGGACTCGGCCGGCGGGATCCGGGATATGTGGAACGAGACGGACGCGAACGGGGCGGTAAGCGCCGCCCTGGCCCCGGCCAACCGTCCGGACCCGTGCTCCGCCGAGGGGGCGGCGCCGGAGAACCTCGCGCTCGGGCGCGAAGTCATGGCCTCGGCCGAGCTCAAGACCGGACCCGCATTCGCGGCGGTGGACGGCTCCCTCGGAACGACGTGGAATGCCGGCGCCTTCCCCGCGCAGTGGATCCAGATCGACCTCGGATTCGCGGTGCCCGTCGGACTGGTGCGGCTCGTTGTTGCCCAGTCCCCTGAGGGCCCGACCAGGCATCGCTTGTACGGCGGCGAGACGTCTCGATCGCTCGGCCTCCTCCATACCTTCGAGGGCAGCACCACAGACGGGCAGGTACTTCGCTTCACCGCCGACGCCGATGATCCGCCGCTCCGGTTCTTGCGAATCGAGACGGAGACAAGCCCCTCGTGGGTGGCGTGGCGTGAGATCGAGGTTCTGACTCCGGAGTGACAATGGCCGGCGTCACGACACGGGCGACGAGAGTGCCCGCCGCAGGCGAGGCTGAACTTGGCGTGCGCGGAGGGCCTTGGGCGCGTGCGAACAACAGGGACAACGGCGCAGCCGGACCAGGACGCGCGCCTGCTGCTACCCAGCCCGATAGCGAGGGTTGCCATGGCGCGCCCGGAGGGCATCGGGCGGGCAGCAGCGACACACAGGACGAGGACGGCCGCGAGCCAGAACCCTAGGCGCTAGCCTTCACTCTCGATCGCGTCCAGGAGCACAGCACCCGCCAGCTCACACTGGGCCGCCGTGACGTCGAGATGCGTGACCGCTCGCACCGTCCGCGGTCCGAAGGCGAACACGAGAACGCCGCGATCGCGGGCGCGGGCCACAACGGCCGGTGCATCCGGTCCGCCTTCGGCGAGATGGAACACCAAGATGTTCGTGCGGACCGCCGCCGCGTCGAGGTCGACATAGCGGCTCTCGGCTACGCGCACCGCGATCCGTCGGGCGTTCTCGTGATCCTCGGCGAGGCGCTCCGCGTTGTGCTCGAGGGCGTAGAGGCCGGCGGCCGCGAAGATCCCGACTTGGCGCATCGCGCCGCCGCTCATCCGGCGGTAGCGGACCGCGGCGGCGATGGTCTCCCGGGGTCCCGCCAGGACCGAGCCGCCCGGAGCGCCCAGGCCCTTTGAGAGGGCAATCGAGACGAGATCGAACGGAGCGGCAAGCTCTTCCGGGCGCCGCCCCTCGGCGATCGCCGCGTTGAACAGCCGGGCTCCATCCAGGTACGACGCGACATCGCGCTCCCTGGCGGCAGCGCAGATGGCTTGCGCTTCGCCCAGCGGGAACACGACTCCGCCGGCCCGGTTGTGCGTGTTCTCGATCTCGACGAGGGTCGTGGGAGGGTAGATGAGATGACCCCGCGGCTTCAGGGCGCCGAGGAAGTCGCCCGCCGTGAAGACCCCACCATCACCGATCTCGGTGAACTGGATTCCGGCGTTCGCGCCGCTCGCGCCCGTCTCATGCCACATCGCGTGGCTTTCACGGGCGACGACGACATCATCGCCCGGGACTGTGCACACGCGGAGTGCCACCTGGTTGGCCATGGTCCCGGTCGGCATCCAGAGCGCGGACTCCTTGCCCAGCAGCCCGGCGACACGGTCCTGGAGCCGGTTGACGGTGGGGTCCTCGCCGAACTGGTCGTCACCGACCTCGGCCTCCGCCATCGCCCGGCGCATCCCGGGAGATGGCCTGGTGACGGTGTCGGAGCGAAGATCGACGACGTCCATGAGAGGAGCGTAGCGGCTCCGGAGGACGAAGACCATGCTGGATTCACTTGTGCCGAGGAGGGAATCTGGCGCGCCCGGAGGGCGTCGAGCGCGCGCTAACAGCCTATCGGATCCCGATCGCAGGCCGAGATGAGTGGATCGCCGCGGCCATGCGATTGGCATGAGGGACGAGCCCGGAGACCTGTGGGTCTTGGGCGACCATCGCCTGCTGTGCGGCGATGCCACGGACCCCGACGATGTGGCCCGGCTCCTCGATGGGGCGGAGCCGACCCTTCTCGCCACCGATCCGCCCTACGGGGTGGCGCTCGATCCGACCTGGCGGGATGGCGCGTACAACGAGCTCGGGCCGGCCGAACAGACTTGGGGTCCTATCGTGGCCTTGAGTGACATAACTCAGGAAGGCTGTGCTGGTGCCCGTAGCGGACACTCCCTTGGCTCGTCTTCATTCCGTCAGGGTCGAAGCTTCGATGCCGGACGATGTGGTCATCGTGATGGGCAGCGCTACTCCGGCGACGACGCCGGGGCATCGAGAGAAGTCACCGCGCTCTGGGATAGATCGGTGGCCTGACTGAGGTCGCCCGGCTCCACTGGTGCGGGTTCCGCAAACATCTGCAGATACGGCTGGTATCGGAAGACCCGGTTCCGCTTTTGGCCGGTCGTCTCCCGCAAGATCCCGCGGCCGACGAACGCTTGGACCAACTTGTTGGCGGTCGGCCAAGAGACATGGAGCGAATCCTGCGCTGAGGCCACGTTGATGACCGGGCGCGCGTACAAGGAGTCGAGGAACTGGATGGCGTGCGCTCCAAGATCCTGGACGGCCGCTCGATCGCGTTCACGGAGCTGGACTATCGCACCGGCTGTCGTCGTCGCCTCCTCGGCTGTCTCGGCTACGCCTCGAAGGAAGAAGTCGAGCCATCCCTCCCAATTTCCGTCGTGTCGGACCGCCATCAATCGGTCGTAGTACTCGGAGCGGTGCCGTTTCAGGAAATAGCTGAGGTAGAGCAACGGCCGCTGGAGCACGCCTTCGTGGACGAGCAGGAAGGTAATGAGCAGCCTCCCGACACGCCCATTTCCGTCCACGAAGGGGTGGATCGTCTCAAATTGAGCGTGGGCGATGCCCGCATGCACAAGCGCAGGCAACCCTCCCGGTTCGCGCGCAAAGGTCTCGAAGTTCCCGAGGAGCCGATCGAGCTCGCTGGTCGGCGGCGGAACGAACGCCGCGTCGGCCAGGGAACCACCCCGGGGGCCGATCCAGTTCTGACTTCTGCGAAACTCCCCCGGATCTTTGCGTTCACCACGGACGCCCTGCATCAGGACACCGTGGATCTCCCGGATCAGGCGCAGCGACAGAGGCAGAGTCGTGAGGCGCTGTAGGCCGTAGTTCATGGCCGCCACATGGTTGACGACTTCCGAGACATCGCCTGGCAGGCGGGCGGCGGTCGCATCGAGTTCGTACGCCAGCACGTCATCAAGAGTGCTTTGCGTTCCCTCAATCTGGGAACTGAGCACAGCCTCACGCCGGACATACATGGCGACGAACAGATCCGGGTTGGGCAGAGTACGGCCGACTCCATCGAGGCGGCCGATTGCCAGATTGGCCTCTGAAAGGACCCGAGACATCGACCCCGGTTCCGCCGGAGGATCGGGCGGGAGTTCGTTTGGAACAAAGGCGCTGTATCCGGTCGGCTGTCGGATATACCTCCCAGTTCGAGTGGATGTGGCGCGCTGGCGACCGGGAGGGGGCTCCATGCCGCTATTAAAGCAGATGGCCTATTGCCTTGACAAGACCCTGCCAGCGCCCGCTCTTATCAAAGAGGGATTCGGTAGCGGCGCGTGGGGCATCACGACATCAAAGTGGCCCCGCGGGGGCGGTTTCATAGTCCGCTTGCCATGATCCCGGCATGGTGTCGGCACTCACGACAGTGGCGAGAGCACCTCGATCCTGAGATCGTCGCGACCCTATTCTCCGAGGTAAGGGTCCGGGGTGACGAGATCGTCACCGCGAGACTCGCGAATGACGACTACCTGCCGCTCATCGCTTCGGCGACGGCCCACAACCCGGTTGGTGTGGCGCGCCCGGAGGGCGTTGGGCGCGCACGAACAACAACAGGTCAGTCAGGGGCGAGTGCGTACAGGTGCCAGGAGTCCGGAACGCCCTTGAGGTGCTGCTCGCCCCGATCCTCGAAGCGAATCCCTGAGCCTGCGACCAGATCCTTGACGGTGCTCGATACGAGGACTTCGCCGGGCCCAGCCAAGGACGAGATGCGGGCGCCGATCGAGACTGCGATGCCCACGATCTTGCCGTCGCTCACCTCGAACTCGCCGGTATGGAGACCAGCCCGGATCTCGAGGCCGATCGCCCGGAGCGGCTCGCGAAGGGCGGCCGCCGCCTGAACGCCGCGCGCGGGTCCATCGAAGGAAGCAAAGAACCCGTCACCGGCCGTGTCGAGCTCTCGGCCACGGAATCGGGCGAGCTCCCGACGCACGATCGCGTGGTGGTGCTCCAGCAGCTCGCGCCACGCCGTGTCCCCGAGCCGGGCGGCGAGCTCGGTGGAGCCCACGATATCGGTGAACAGGATCGTCGCGAGCACGCGCTCGGCGGCCGGCCCCTTGGTGAGGCGGGAGACGAAGCGCGCGGTCTCGGCCATCGTCGCCTCGTGGGCGTCGTCGTCGACCCAGGTGTAGACGCCGTCGAACGACGGCAGGTCGACGACCAGCGAGCCACGGATCCGCTCGGCCGCGTAGTGCGCGGGACCGGGGATCGACGGCCGAGGAAAGACGAGCGTCGGCACGCGGACGGCGGCGAGGACGTCGCTGACGTCCAGCTCCATTTCGGTCCGGAAGGCCGTCAGGGCGGCACCGGGGCTCAGGCTTCGGCGCATGTGCCAGACGAACCAATCGAGGAACGCCTCGTCCGACGCCACTTTCGGGGCCCACTCGCGCGCGAGCGCCTCGAGGTATGCCCGGTCGCCCCAGCCGGCTCGTACCTCGGCTAGGCGAGCCCGCCATTCCTCCGGCGTCCGGGCCCACGGGTAGTCGGAGGTCCGCGTCCCCTTCACGGTCGGGTCGAACAGGACGAGTCCCATGCATCGCTCCGGATACGTCGCCGCGAATAGCGCGTTCGTGCCGGTGCTCGAGCCGCCACCCCACAGCACGGCGCTCTTCGATCCGGCGGCGTCCATGACCGCCCTGACGTCGTCCATCGTCGTCTCGGTGGACTGCACCTCGCGGACGCGGTCGGAGAGACCCGTGCCACGCTTATCGAGCATCAGCACCCGGCCCATCGCGGCCAAGCCCTCGACGTGGCGGACGAGCAGCGGCTGTTCCCATGTAGACAGCAGGTCGCCGGTGATCCCGCGCACGAAGACGATGTCCGCGGGACCATGGCCGACCACCTGGTAGGCGATGGCGACGTCGCCGCTGCGAGCGTAGGAGACGTCAGGCGGTGTCATGCGCGAAGTGTGGCGTATCCGGCAAGCTGACGACGCGCGCGCCCCCAACGCCGAGTGTTCGGCGTGGCTCGACGAAACCCCGCGCCTTGGGGTGTCGGGCGCGGACGAACAACTAAGGCTGGACCGCTCGCCTCTCGCTCGGTTCCCGGAACTCACAACTGCTGCAGCATGAAGACGCAGGCGCGGTGCCGCTTGGTGCCGGGGCATGCCGCCTCGCGCCGTTCGCTTCATTCGGAAGCTGGCGCGCCCGGAGGGATTCGAACCCCCGACCCTCTGATCCGAAGTCAGATGCTCTGATCCACTGAGCTACGGGCGCACAACGTGCTCCATACGAGCACGGATCGAACTCGGGCCAGGTCGGTGCGGCCGGTAGCCAGGCGACGAGGCCGAGAATGTCCGCATCGTACCCGACGGATGACAGAGCCTCAGATCCTGCAGTAGGGTGGGCGCATGCCGGACCGCTTCACGAGAGCCAGCCGGCTTCTCGTCCTC
>JAQBHC010000027.1:0-2971 GCA_032128175.1 Chloroflexota bacterium
GGCGCGCTGCTCCTTGATCGCGATGGCGCGGGTGCGGAACGCCATGTCCTCGTTGGCGGCGTATTTCTCGATGATTCGATAGCAGGACTCTGCCTCGATGCGGGCCTGCTCCGGATCGTAGATCCCGCAGGGCAGATCGCAATGGCCGCGGGCGGTGGTCTTCGGGGCCACGAAATCGGAAATCGCTCGACGAATGGACATGGGACTCCTTCGGACGCTCTCGAGTCGGCTGTCGATGCTGCATTGAGTGTCGGAACGCGCGGCGAACCTGTCAACCGCCGGGGTGCCTCGGGTGGCTGACTGGCCGGTATCATGCCCGCAATGACTGACCGTGGATTGCCCATCGTCGACGGTGCACCGGCCTGCCCGTTCGTAGCGTTCGCAGGGGATCGTGACGCGCGCGCCACGAGTCCGGATCAACAGCACCGCTGCTATGCGGAGGTCAGGCCGGCGCCGCGCGCGCTCGCCCATCAGGAGGCGTACTGCCTCTCGTCGGCCTTCCCGGTCTGTCCGACCTTCCAGGATTGGGCCAAGCGCGAGGCGGCCAAGGCATCCTCGGGGCCGTCCGTCGGCGTGGCCGCGGCCGGGACCGACGCCGAGCCCGACGCCGAGCCGGGCGACAAGTCGGACGCCCGAACCTACGATTTCGAGGCGATGCCGGGGACGCTGTTCCCGTCCGAAGATGCAGTCCGCAATCCCCCCCGCGACTGGACGTCACCGCCTCCGTGGGCCGGAACTTCACGAGGGAGCGACGAGCAGCACGATCTCGACGAGCGGGAGGCCCAGCCGACGCCAGGCCAGGGGGGCCTGTCCGGGTCGTTCGCCGATCGGATCGTGGGAGGTCACGTCACTGGACAGGCAGACCGTTCCGCGGCCCCTTCGCCGTCCGCTCCAGCGCCGCGCCAGCCGCTGATCCCCGTCGACGCGGAAGATCCCGACGACGACGGCTCGTCGGAGGGCCCGGAGAACGATCGGCTGAGCGGCACCCGTCGACAGCGCCCGGATCGGCCGCGGACGACCGGGCGTTCCGCTCCGTCGTGGGAGCGCCCCCCGCGCCGTGAGGCGTATCCGACGATCAAGACCCGGATGGGCCTGAATGGCGTGTCGGTACCGCCGCTTTTGATCGGTGTCGCGGCCGTCGTCATCGCGGCCGTGGCGCTCTTCACCTTGCCGGCCCTGCTCGGCGTCGGAAATCCTCCGGGCCCAACGCCACCCCCCGGCCAGACCGCGAGCCCCGCCGGCGGCGGTGCTGCCAGCGCGACACCGTCGCTGCCCACGCCGGTGGCAGCGCCGACCCCCCAGATCTATGTCGTGCAGGCGGGCGACACGATGTCACGGATTGCGAATCGGTTCGGCGTACCGCTGCAGGTCCTGATTGACGCCAACAAGCTGGCCATCCCGGAACCCGATCGGGTGGACATCGGTCAGGAAGTCATCATTCCGGCCGTCGCGCCGACCCTGTTGCCGAACGCCGGGTCATCCGTCGCGCCGTCGGCATCGCCGTAGGGCGACCATGAACGACGCCAGTCGCCGGCCGGTCCCGCCCGACCTAGCGCGGGGCGAGGTTGATCGAGGTTATCTTGCCGGCCTCGACGCGGAATGAAGCATCGAGGTGCTGCGACAGCGCCCCTGGGCGAACCGTCAGCACGTCAGCCTGATAGGTGATTCCGAGATCCCGGACCTCGCCCGGAATCATCTTGAGTCCCGCCTCGGCTCGCAGGAACCAGCCCCCGACCTGTTCGACCCCGCGCAGCGTGCGCGCGTTGTCTCCGACGTGAATACGCATCTCGACGCGTTCGTCCATGAGCGCGACGGCCCCGTCGCGGTCGCCGTCATTGAGTTTCTCGAAGAAGACTTCCATCGTGTCAACTGCACCCATGCGGCGCAGTGTACGGGCGGCGGTGATCGGCTGTCCGCCGCGCACCGCTCCCGGTGGGCGATCGCAGTGGGCTAGAACCCGCCGCCCGCGCCGCCGCCCCCACCCGAACCGCCGCCGCTGAACCCACCACCGCTGCCGGCAGACGACGACGGAGCCGTACCGATGGTGCCAAGGGTCGAGAACATGCCCCCGATATCCGGCATCCCCGTGGACGCGAAGAGCCCGCCGCCACCCGAGGCGACCCCCCCGGCAAGACCGGCGCCGTCGGGTCCGCGGTACCAGAGCGGCAAGAACCCCATCTGGGTGCCGCCCGCGCGCGAATCCTCGGCCGTCCGACCGAGCACGTCCTCGACCTGTCCGGCCAGGCCGAGTGCAACCGACCAGACGACCGCCAGGTCGGGCGTGTCCAGCCAGTCGAGGCCAGCCTCACGAACCACCTGGTCCATCGACCGGGCCTGGTCCATCGTCTTGGACAGGGTTCGTCGGTAGGCGAACAGCCACGCGCGCTGCATCGCGCCCGCCATCGTCCGGGCCGGCATGGCCGAGGCCAGCACGAAGGTCACGATCCCCGAGGCAATGACCGCACTCCCGAGCAGGGTGAGTCCACTGGCCGGTATCGCGAAGCCCGCAAATACCGCGAGACCGCCGAGGAGGAATTCCACCAACCCGATACCGCGCCAGCGAGAGGTCACGGACGACGGCTTCGACGCAAACCAGCCCTGCGCCACGGCGTGCTGCTCGATCTTTGCCTGGAACGGGGCGACATGTTCGGCGAGTTTGGGGACATCGTCAGAGTTGATCGTGTCGTCGTCGCTCAGGCCCGCGAGTTGCTCGAGGAGGTACACCTCGGCCGCCGACACCGGGTGGCGGTTGGCCAGCGCAATCCTTGATCGGGCGACGGCGACGGATTCCGATCGAGTCGTCTTGCTGCTCTCGTCTCGGCCGCCTGCCCCCGCGTCGTCGGTCGAGGTGCGTACGAGATCGTCCTCGGCCGCCGCCCTGGCTTTCGGGCCAAGATCGAGGGTCAGCTTTCTGGCCCCGAGTCCCAGGAACCCGCGCTCTTCGCGGAATGCCACGTCGCCCCGGCTGGCG
>JAQBHC010000028.1:0-5052 GCA_032128175.1 Chloroflexota bacterium
TTGAAGTTGCGGGCGCGCATCAGGCTGGACACCCGGTTCAGCACACCCGGTTTGTCCAGCACGAGGGCGACAAGGCGATGCAGTTTCGTGTCGCCGCTGCCGGGCAGGGCACGCGGCGGCGGGGCCACGTGCGCCGGTGTCGATGGCTTGTCGCTCATTCCTCAGGCCCGCCCCAGGTCTCGATCAGATCGGACAGCCCCTTGCCGGCCGGCATCATCGGGAAGACGTTCTGCTCCCCGGCAATCTCGAACCAGATCAATGCGGGTCCATCGGTGCCCTGGGCGAAGCGGATCGCGTCATCCACTTCGGCGGGCGTCGAGGCCTTGACGGCCGGCACGCCGTACGCCTCGGCCAGCTTCAGGTAGTCCGGCCCGGGCAGATGCGCCGAGTGGTAGTTCCCGCCGTAGATGATCTCCTGCCACTGCCGGATCATCCCGAGCTTCTTGTTATCGAAGAGCGCGATCTTGACCGGAATTCGATCCTGAACGAGGGTCATGAGCTCCTGGCTCGTCATCTGGAAGCCGCCATCGCCGGCGATCGCCCAGACCTCGCGCTCTGGCACCCCCAGCGCAGCACCCATCGCCGCCGGCATGCTGAAGCCCATCGTTCCGAGGCCGCCCGAGCTGACATGCGTGTTCGGGTGCCGGAATCCTGCGTAGCGGGCCAGCCACATCTGGTTCTGGCCGACATCCGCGACGTAGATTGCCTCGTGATGGGTCAGCTCACCGATCCGCTGGACTACGTAGTCGGCGGACAGCAGGCCGTCCCGCCACGCACCGGAACCGTGCCACGAAGAAGCCGTGGATTCGCGTTTCCAGTCGGCCAGTTGGTCCAGATACTCCTTGCGGGCATCCATGGGCGTCGCCTGGACCATCGGGGCGAGCATCCTGAGCACCCGCTTCGCATCGCCGACGATCGGGACCTCGACGGCCACGTTCTTGCCGATCTCAGCCGGGTCGATGTCCACATGGACGATCCGGGCGTACGGCGCGAAGGTTCTGACATTGCCGGTAACGCGGTCGTCGAAGCGCATGCCGATCGCGATCAGGAGATCGGCCGACTGGATGGCCCGATTGACGTGCTTCCAGCCGTGCATGCCCATGAACCCGTAGGCCAGCGGATGCTCCTCGTCCATGGCCCCGATCCCGAGCAGGGTCCAGGCGACGGGGATGCTCGTCTGTTCGGCGAACGCCACGAGGTCCTGTTCGGCCCCCGCGTGAAGGATGCCGTGGCCGGCCAGGATCACAGGACGCTTGGCCTGGGCGATCTCGGCGGCGGCCGTCTTGAGCTGCCGGTAGTTCCCGTCCATGTTCGGCCGGAAGCCGGGCAGCCCGGCGATGACCTCGGCGTCGGTCGGGTGTTCTGCCCGCGTCTCCTGCTGGAGCGCGTCCTTGGTGATGTCCACGTGCACCGGTCCGGGACGACCGGTGCGTGCGATGTGGAAGGCCTCGGCCAGCACGCGCGGCAGGTCATCCGCGTTCCGGACCAGGTAGTTGTGCTTGGTCATCGGCAGGGTGATGCCGTTGATATCGATCTCCTGGAATGCGTCCTTGCCGATCAACGCCGCGGGCACGTTGCCGGTGATCGCGACCATGGGAATCGAATCGAGTTGCGCCGTGGCGATCCCGGTGACGAGGTTCGTCGCGCCGGGACCGGAGGTGCCCATGCACACGCCGACCTTGCCGGTCGTCCGGGCGTAGCCATCGGCGGCGTGGGCGCCGCCCTGCTCGTGCCGAACGAGGATGTGGCGGAGTTCGGGATGATCACCCAGGACGTCGTAGAGGGGCAGGATGACGCCGCCCGGGTAGCTGAAGAAGACGTCCACGCCCTGGCGCAGAATGGCCTCACAGACGACGTCGGCCCCGATTCGAGCCCGAGGCGCGCGTTCCTTCGCGGTCGAGGCAATGGGGATGGACGTGGTCGAGGCACCTTCGCGGAGCATCTCGCGTTGGGCCTTCTCCACGGCAACGGCGTGCTCGGTTCCAGCTCCGGGCACGTGGCTGCGCCGGATACGGCCGGGCGCCGGCGCGGAGCCCACGGGCGCGGAGCCCACGGGCGCGGATGCTGCGGGCGCGGATGCTGCGGGCGGCGCAGAGGCGGCCGGCGAGCCCGCGGCCGGCGCGGATCCCGGCTCCGGTGGCGCAGAGGCGGGCGGCGAGCCCGCGGCCGACGCGGATCCCGGCTCCGGTGGCGCCTTATCCGCCGAATCCGGACCCGGCGGTCTTGCCAAGCCCCGCTTCGTGATCGTCATCGTCCTGTGGCCCCTCTGTGTCCCGATCCGCCTCGCCGACTCCCGTGCCGCCGATCCGTCCCGGAGAAATGACAAGACCCTCGCCACCCGGCGAGGGTCCCGTAGGTCTTCGGTGGTTGTCGCGCTACGAGCGCCCGTCCCTCCGCGTTCCTCGGTTCTCCCGCCGGGAGCCGGTAATGAGGCCAAGGAGGCTCTCAATGCCGACCTGGAGCGAGCGAATAAGGGAGAGGAGGGATACCTCGAGCGAATCGTTGTCGATCGGCATGTGCACGCGGCGACCATCGCTCGTCACGACGACGGCGACACGGCGGCGATCCAGACCATTCGAGGTTCGCACGGTTAAGGCAGTCTACGGTGCCATCGTTCGATGTGCAACCACTTCGACGACCGGTTGCCCTCGGCGTCGTGGCCCGCGCAGTCGTGGCCCGCGCTGAAGCGGCACTTGAGCTCGACGGCATGTTGCTTCGCATCACACGCGCTTGGAGGCGCGCCGTCACGGCACTCGCTGACGCGGATATTGACCCGGAGTCAAGATTTCGATGCCTCGAAGTCGTCGAATTGTGCGCTGGACAAGACCACGACCGCGGGGGCCGGATTCGGCCCCCAAAGCGGTACGAACCTTGACCGGCAGGCAAGAACGCAACCATCCGACCGAAAAACATTGACTCCCGGACAATCGGCGGCCCTCGGCCGGGCCGCGCGCTAGGCCCTCGCCACGGGGCGAGACCCCGCCATGGGCCGGGCCGGGCGCTAGGCCCCGGGCCGAGCCGGGCCGCGCGTTTAGGCCCCGAGGCGGGCCGCGCCTTGCCCCGGGCCGAACCGGTGGATCCGGGGTTAGGTCCCGAGACGGGCCGGGCCGCGCCTTGCCCCCAGTACGGGCCCCGCGCGGGCCCGATGATCTGGCGATAAGCGCGTGACGCTCTACTGTAAAAGTGACGACGAGCAATCTCGAGCGCGGCGCAAAGCGGACTGCGGATGAACTCCACCGCAGGCTCGGAGTCGACGTGGCACGTCTGCGAGGTGACGCGGGTCTCAACGCTGCCGAACTGGCCCGAGGATCGAGCGTCGACCCGGGCTTCCTGTGTCGGATTGAGCAGGGCACCGAGCATCCGACGCTCGACACGTATGCGCGGTTGGCGGCCGTGCTTGGTGCTGACCTGTCCGTGCGCCTCTATCCGAACACCGGTCCCACCATTCGCGACCGCCACCAGGCACGAATCCTGGAAGCGCTGCTCGCCGCGCTGCACCCGCGTTGGCGTGCGTACCCCGAGATTGCCGTGCGGCGCCCTTCGCGCGGTTGGATTGATGTCGGGCTCCACGACCCCCAGAGCCGAACGATCGTCGCGACCGAGATTCAGTCCGAACTCCGCCGCCTCGAGCAGTTGATTCGCTGGGCCGGCGAAAAGGCCGCCTCGCTGCCTTCCTGGGAGGGTTGGGCACGAATCGGCGAAGCCCCGAACGTGTCGCAATTGCTGATCGTTCGCGATACGAGGGCGACTCGGTCCGTGGTCCGCGAGTTCCGGCGAACACTCGATGCGGCTTTCCCCGCCCATCCTGAGGACGCGCTCGAGGCGCTGACCGGCGCGGCGCCGTGGCCGGGGCCATCACTCTTGCGGGCAACCTGGGGCGGGCAGAAGGGCGCGGCCATACGATTCGTCGGCCTGCGCTGATCACCCGCCCAGAACGCGAGCGAGGGGTTCGCTCACCTGCTGACCACGCGGCCATACGATTCGTCGGCCTGCGCTGATCACCCGCCCAGAACGCGGCCAGGGTTCCGGGCCACCTGCTGGTACCCTTTCGCCTCCAAGAGAACCCGTACTTGAGCTCGCCTGAACCCGATGGACCGCCAGCCTCGAACCCTCGTAGAAAAGATCTGGGACGACCACGTCGTTGCGGAGGATGAGGGCGCGCCGACGTTGCTGGCCGTGGATCTCCACCTCGTGCACGAGGTGACGAGCCCCCAGGCGTTCACCGGGCTCCGCCAGCGCGGCCTCAAGGTTCGCCACCCCGAGCGGACCGTGGCAACGGCGGACCACTCCGTCCCGACGACGCCGCGCGGACTCCCCTTCCCCGATCTACAGGCTGCCGCCCAGGTCCAGCAACTCGACACGAACTGCCGCGAGTTTGGCATCCCGCTTCACGGAATCGGCGACCCGAACCAGGGGATCGTCCATGTCATCGGCCCGCAACTGGGCCTGACGCAGCCGGGGATGACGATCGTATGCGGCGACTCGCATACGAGTACGCATGGAGCGTTCGGGGCGCTGGCGTTCGGGATCGGCACGTCCGAGGTCGAGATGGTCCTCGCGACGCAGACTCTCCTTCAACGCAAGCCGAAGACCTACGAAGTTCGGGTCGATGGGGCCCTCGCGCCCGGTGTCACTGCCAAGGACATCATCCTCGCCCTCATCGCCCGAATCGGGATCGCTGGCGGGACCGGGCACGTCTTCGAATATCGCGGCGCGGCGATCCAGCGCCTGACGATGGAACAGCGCATGACGATCTGCAACATGAGCATCGAGGGCGGCGCGAGAGCCGGGCTCATCGCCCCGGACGAGACGACGTTCGACTACCTCGCGGGGCGGGCGCATTCGCCACACGGACCCGCCTGGGACGAGGCCGTCGCGCGCTGGCGGACCCTCCCGACCGACGACGGGGCGACCTTCGACAAATCCATCGCGATCGACGCGTCGACCCTCGAGCCGATGGTCACCTACGGCACAAACCCCGGTATGGGCATCCCGATCACCAGTCGCGTGCCGAGTCCCGAGGACGAACCGGATGGATCGCAGCGGCGGGCG
>JAQBHC010000029.1:0-14088 GCA_032128175.1 Chloroflexota bacterium
CGCGGATGAGCACGGGCGCGACACGCGCGCTACGCCCGGCGGCTCCCGCAGAGCCGTTTGACCGCCGTGGCGCGGCTTACCGGGCAGCTTGCCGCCGAAATGACGCTCCCAGCGTCACGCGGGTCAACAAGCACGCCCCGCACCACGCCTCCCGCGGATCCGAAAGTGGCGCCATGCTCCCCACCCACGCGTCGCGGCGGATCATCACGCGCGACCGGAGCGTGCACACGAACGCGCCGCGCGCCAACATGGGGTGCCTCCGCGCCACCATGGGGTGCCTCCGCGCCAACATGGGGTGCCTCCGCGCCAACATGGGGTGCCTCCGCGCCAACATGGGGCCCCTCGGTGCCACCATCGGGCCTCGGCCTGCAAACGAGCGCGATTGGCGCCACCATGGATGATCTGACCGGCGTCAAATGCCGAACGACGAGGAGGCGCATGCGTCCCAGCATTCGGGTACTGGACGAGCCGCTGATCGCACAGATCCTTGACGAGGCCATGCGGGTGCTGGCCACGACCGGGATGGAGATCCGCGGCGCGGAAATGCGCCGACGGCTCCAGGAGCATGGCCTGCCGATGGATGCGACGGGCGAGCGCGTCCTGTTCCCGCGCGACGTCGTGGAGCGGGCGCTGGCGAGCGCGCCTTCGTCCTTCCTCTTGTATGACCGCGACGGGAATGCCCACGCCGACCTCGGCGGGGACCGCGTTCACTTCGTACCTGGCTCGTCGGGCCTCAAGGTCATGGATCACCGAACCGGCGATGTCCGCCTGGCCAACACGACCGATTTCGTCGAGTACATCCGGCTCGCCGATGGGCTGCCGAACATCGCCTACCTCGCGACGGCCTTCTCCACGAACGATGACATCGAGGCCAACGTGTCCGATGCGTGGCGCCTGCGCCTCTCGCTGACGAACTCGAAACGCCCGATCGTTTCGGGCGCCTTCACCGAGCATGGCGTCGAGCGCATGGTCGCGATGATGCAGCTGTTCCGGAGGGATCGCGCCGATCTGATCGCCCGCCCAATGAGCATCTTCACGATCACGGCCAGCGGCAACTTCCGGTACAGCGAGGATTCGTGCCAGAACCTGATCGATTGCGTCGAGGCCGGGATCCCGGTTGAGATCGTGCCGGTCACCCTTCAGGGCCTGATCGCCCCGGTCACGACCGTCGGCGCAACCGTCTTCCACACGATCGACGTCCTGGCCGGAATCACGATGGCCCAGGTCATCCGGCCCGGGGCGCCAGTGCTCTTCGGCGGGGCGCCGGCCACGTTCCACATGAAGATCGCCAGCTCGCCCATGGCGGCGATCGAGGCGCTCCAGCTGGACGTGGCCTATGTGGAGGTGGCCAAGGCGCTGAACCTGCCATGTCAGTCCTACATGGCGCTGTCAGACGCCAAGCTCCTCGATGCCCAGGCGGGCGCGGAGACGTTCGGCAGTGCGCTGCTCGCCGCCCTTGCCGGCGTCAACAGCGTGTCCGGCCCCGGCATGCTCGATTTCCTGCTCGTGTTCAGCCTCCCGAAGCTCGTGTTCGACGACGAGGTCTGCGCCCAGGTGCTCCACTTCGTACGGGACGTGCGGCCTGTTGACGACCTGCCGATCGACGCGCTCGTTTCCCATGTCCTGGCCGACCAGCACCTGATCATGGCTGAGCACACCACGGCGCACTGGCCGACCACGCTCCACCTGCCGAGCCGCGTCTGGGAGCGCGACAATCGCGAGAACTGGGTGAAGGCCGGGGCCCCCGATACCTACGCCCGCTGTGTGGCTGAAGTGGACCGCCGGCTGGCCGCCTATCAGCCGGTAGAGACGGATGGCCGGGTCGTGGAGGAACTGGACCGGATCATTCGGAGCGGCCTGGTGGACCAGACCGAGCTGCCGTTCGTCCCGCCGGCCCCGGAGCCCGTCGCGCTCGTAGATCCCGGCGCCGGGCGGCGGCTGAATCGGCGACGCGGCGGCTGAGCTGCGGCGGGCGACGCGGCTGAACTACGGCGGGCGACGCCGACCCCGGCCTCGACCGCGACCGCGGGGGACGGCTACGTGCCGAGGTCACCGACGAGCACGGCAGGATGGCCGCGCTGCCCCACGATGGGCTCAAGGCTGACACCGAACGTACCGCTCCCGAACGAAGTCGTCGCCCACTCGTCGAGCGACCCCGTCCAGAACGCCGTATCGCCCGCGAACCACATCTGGCCGACCGGGGAACGCGCACCGTCCCGCTCGATCCAGCAGGCATAGATCATCCCGGCTGGTGGCGGCTGGAGGGCTCCCGTCAGGACCACAAGATCACGGCTGGACCACGAAATCGAGCCGGCGGCGACGCCATCCGCGGCCCGCAGCTCGACGACCCTGTGCCCTGGATCCCGGAGCACCCGATCAACGACGGCTGCGACAGCCTCAAGGGCCGCCGTCTCGCGACGTGCGTCCTCGAGGCGGGTCGACTGATTGATCGCCAGTCCGCCGGCCAGCGCAACGATACCCACGACCGCGACGAGCGGGAGGAAGCGGCGCGCCATGCTGCGTGGCTGGGACCGCCGCAGATAGGCCTCTGAGCCGTCGGCGAGGCGATCCGGGGATGGCTCGGGGTCCGTGACCTGAGGCGATGCACTGACAAGGTCGAGGACGGCCGACCGCAGCTCGGCCGGCGCGAGGATCGGAGCATCGCCGGCCAAGGATTCGAGAGGAACCGCGGCGGAACCGGGTGGGCCATCAAGGGCCTGTCGCACGGTCGCGTGGGTGCGTTCCCACGACGCAAGGACGTCCCGGCAGGTGGCGCACGAGACGATATGGGCGATGAGCGGATCGTCCTTCGCCTTCTGGCCTCCCTCGCTCACCGCGGCAGCAAGTCTGCGGAGCAGCTGTGGCTCCAGGGTCAGGTCCATGAGCTGCTCGTGCGCTTCCGCGTGACGGAGGAAGCTCATTGTTCTGCCCCCATTCGAGTGGGCCTTGCGGTCGCTGATCCGGGATCACGGATCTCCGGAACTAACTCAAGACGAACTCGGAGTCGCGCGAGGGCCCGGCGGGTCCTCGACTTCACGGTGCCGATGGGGAGGCCGAGCCGCGCGGCAATCTCGGACTGGCTGAGCTCGCGGTCATAGGCGAACACGAGTATTTCGCGCTCATTCGGTGGAATTTCGGTCAGGGCGGTCTGGATCACGGCTCTGAGCCAGCGCCGACCCATTTCGGCGGCAGGATCATCACCGTCCGATCGACCACGCTGCCCGATCTGCCCTCGATCGAAAGCGCCCTCCCCGAGCGCCGCGCCTTCCGGCCGAATCCATTCCGGGAGCGGTCTCCTTCCCTCAGCGCGGAGTCGGTCAATCGATCGGTTCCGCGCGATCCCGAGCATCCACCCGATGACTGAACCGGCCTCGGGATTGAACTGCGAGCCCCGTTGCCAGACCGCCATGAACGTATCCTGGACGATCTCCGTGGCCGTCGATCGATCGCGGATGAAGCGAAGCACCGTGCCGTAGATACCGTCGGCGTGTCGATCGTACAGCGCCGCAAACGCGACCTGATCGCGCTGCCCGATACGGGCGAGAAGCAGACGGTCGTCTGCCGCTCTGCCGGGTTCAGCGGATCCACGCTCATCCTCTCGCATGCCGTTGATGGTGGCCGAGGGGCCGTCCCCTGTCGAGGGGCGGTCCTACGGCGTGACCGTGATGGTGCCCTTCATCGCACCGTGGAGCGCGCAGAAATAGGCAAACGTTCCGGCCGTGCTGAACGTGTTCGTATAGGTGGCGCCGCTCCCGAGCGTCCCGTCGTTGCCGAAGGTGCCGTCATTGCTGGTAACCGTGTGATCACGCCGGCCGCTGTTCGTCCATGTCACCGTCGTCCCGGCCGCGATCGTGAGGTTGCCTGGCTGGAATGCGTTATCCACGATCGCGACTGATGGCGCCCCAGGGTTCGTCGCCGCGGTGGGTGTTGCGGCCGCGGTCGGTGTTGCGGCCGCGGTCGGTGTTGCGGCCGCGGTCGGTGTCTCGGCCGCGGTCAGTGTCGCGGCCGCGGTCGGTGTCGTCGCCGCGGTCGGTGTCGGAGCCGCGGTCGGTTGGATCGTGGCAGGGCCGGCGGTCGCTGGTGCCTGGGTGGCCGGGGCCAGAGTCGCGGCGGCACCACCACAAGCGACGAGGATCAGCGCCACGGCGAGGGCGAGGGCGAGGGGTCGACCGAACATCGGCGCTGTTCTCCTGACGGTGAATCGGAGGGTCTTCATCGTCATACCTACGCCTGTCTCGCGAAATCGGATCCCGCAGTGCCGCGCCCCGCAGTGCCGCGCCCCGCAGTGCCGCGCCCCGCAGTGCCGCGGGCGCCCGTCTCAGGGCGTGACGGTGATCGTCCCGCTCATGTCGTTGTGGATGAGGCAGACATACGGGAACATCCCGGCCTCGGTGAACGTGTAGCTGTACGTACCGTCGCCATTCACTACGCCATCGCTGCCGAACGTCGCATTGTTGCCTGTCACCGTGTGCGCCCGTCGGCCCGTATTTGTCCAGGTCACGGTGGTGTCCCTCGCAACGGTCAGTGCTGCACGGCTAAACCCGTTGTCGAAGATGTCAACGGAGGCCGTCGGGCCCCCGGGCACCGGCGTAGGCAGTGGCTCAGTCGACGCTGGCGTCGCAGTCGATGGCGCCGCAGTGATCAGCGCCGACGGTTGTGGCGACGGATCCGGGACGCGGAAGGTGACACCAGGCGTGGTTGACGCCACACCCCCACAGGCGACGAGGATCAGCGATACGGCGAGGGCGAGGGCGAGGGCGAGGGCGAGGGCGAGGGATCGACCGAACATCGGCGCGGTTCTCCTGACGGTGAATCAAGGGTCTTCATCGTCATACCTACGCCTGTCTCGCGAAATCGGATCCTGCTGTGCGGCGACGCGGACTTTGCGGACCCGTCGGACCCCTACCGAGCCCGGACGCGATTGTTCTTCGCGTCATGGGTGAGTTCGGCCAGCCCGAGGGCCTCGAGCAGCGGAGGTAGGTACATCCCGAATCGGCCGCGATAGCCCTTGCGCAGACCGTACCAACCGCTCACGGGATTGTCCGCCGCCCGTCCCCATGCCTCGACCGTTCCATCGGCGGCCGGCTTCTGCTCGTCGGCGGCACCCAGCGCCATCCAGTCGCCGTGGGCGACGAGCATCGCGTGGAGGTCCTCGATCGCCCGCAGGTGGTACTTGAGCTGGGTCGAGCCGACCTGGCAGACGAGCGCCGGCGGATCGGCCGCTTCATCCCGCCACATCTGGTAGTCGGACGAGCCGGGTGCTGTCTTGAGCGCCCAGGGATCCGCCTTGGTGCCGCTGCCCATCGTGGCCATGATCGTTCCTCCAGTTGGGGCGGCAGTCCGCCGGGCCGATGCCAAGTCAAGCACGCCTGGCGATTCGCGGCAATCCGGTCGTCGTCGAGCTTTCAGCCGCTCCCGGCGACTTCGATCTCGCGCGTCCGTCGGGCCACGAAGGCGTCGATGGCGTCGTTGATCCCGGGGTCCATGGGCGGCGGCACGAACCCGGCGAGCAGCTGTTTCCAGATCCCGTTCGCCCGTTCGGCGGCCGTCTTCGATCCGTCTTCCTGCCAGGTCTCGAAGTTTCGCCAATCGGACAGGATCGGCCGATAGAAGGCCCGCTCGAACCGCTCGAGCGTGTGCGTCGATCCGAAGAAATGACCGCCGGGCCCGACCGCCGCAATGGCATCGACGCCGATCTCGGCCTCGTCCACCACGAGCGGCTGGAGGACCTCGCTCATCATCTGCAGGATCTCAGCATCCAGAATCAGCTTCTCAAACGACGCGGTCAGTCCCCCTTCGAGCCAGCCCGCGCCCTGGTACAGCAGGTTCACGCCGCCCATCACCGCGCCCCACACCGCCATCTCGGATTCGTAGGCGGCTTGCGCGTCCACGACATTCGAACCCGTCACGTTCGATGACCGGAACGGCAGCCCGTAGCGCCGGGCGAGCTGCCCGGTGGCAAACGCCGCCTTCACGTACTCGGGCGTCCCGAAGGCCGGGGATCCGGTCCGCATGTCCACGTTCGAGGTGAACCCGCCGTAAACGACGGGCGCACCGCGGTGGGCGAGCTGGGTCAGGACCACCATGAACAGGGCCTCGGCGTTCTGCTCGGCGAGCGCGCCGGCGATCGTCACCGGGCTCATCGCCCCCGCCAATGTGAACGGCGTGACCACCACGGGCTGGCCGTGGATCGCCATCTCAATGAGCCCGTCGGACATTGGGCCGTCGAGCCGCAACGGCGAGTTGGAGTTGATGATCGTCATGAGGCTGGGCTCGCGCAGGAGCGCGTCCCGATCCACTCCGCGAGCAATCGCCATGATCTCGATCGCATCGTCCACCGGCGTGCGCCCGAATCCGAGGCACTGCCACGTCTTGTCCAGCGTCGTGGCCAGGATCCGGTACATCTCGAGGTGACGAGTCGGGACCGGCAGGTCGGTCGGTTCGAGCGGGCCGCCAGCCTCCATGTGGATGACATCGAGCGCGCCGATCACCCGCACGTAATCGACGAAATCGGCAACGTTCCCGGGCCGCCGGCCACGGTCGAGATCGGTCACGAAGGCCGGTCCCCCGACGGACGTGAACACCAGATTTCGGCCGCCGATACTGACCGTCCGGGCAGGGTTCCGCGCGTGAACCTGGAATTCCGATGGAGCGGTTCGGATCGTCTCCTCGACCAGTCCCGGGTCGAGCCGCACACGCCGCGATCCGCGGTCAACCATGGCCCCGGCTCGTGAGAGCAGGTCAATCGCACGATCACCAAGGACCTCCACGCCGATCTCGGTCAGGATGCGCAGCGACGCGCGATGGATAGCCTCGATCTGGTCCTCGGACAGAATCTCCACCGGCCGATATGGATTCACGAGCGCGCGCCACGGGAGCGTTGGCACGCCGCCGCCGACCCGCCGCTCGCGGCGCCGCGTGGCAGTCACCCGGAGAGCGCCCGCTCCACCGGGTCGGCCGGATGTCCGTTCGGGGCCACGGTGCCGGCGCCGAGCCATCCCCACCCACCCATTGATGTCGTTGCCCCGGTCAGGGCGGGCCAGCCGTCGCGCTCGAGCTGGTCGAGGGTCGCGATCGCCGAGGCAAGGGCGCGGCCTGCATGATCCCGTGCCGTCCCGGCGAGCCTCGAGCCGTCGATTTCGCCTTCGAGCCGCTCAGCTGTTTCGGCGGCCCATCGCGTCCGGGCCGCCGCC
This sequence comes from Chloroflexota bacterium, assembly GCA_032128175.1. GTDB lineage: Bacteria > Chloroflexota > Limnocylindria > Limnocylindrales > CSP1-4 > UBA5189. The sequence continues at coordinate 7,194 of JAQBHC010000029.1, forward strand.
GCCGCTGTCTGGTCCGGGTCGGACCCGATCCTCGGCAGGATGAGCGCCACGTTCGAGCCCGGCTGAACGGCCGCGACGATCGCTGCCCAGCGACCAGAGCCATCGGAATCGGCCGGTTCGACGAAGGCCAGCGGGTGAGATGGGAACAGGGCTCGACGGAGCGCGACCTCTGCGACGGCCAGCGCCGTGGCGTCAGATTCGCCGGCGAGCCATTCGGGAATCGCGCCGACGATCAGCTGTTGGTCCGCGACGCCACTGGCCCGCGCCACCAGGACGGTGAGGAGCTGCAGGACCAGGGAGCGGCCGGATCGTGTGGCGGGATCGGCATTGATGCCCGAGTCCATGTCCGGTGCGACGACCAGCGGCCCGGCATCGAGCAACAGGGCCACGCCGGCTCGGCGCGTGACGCGAGCGGCGAAGGCGAAATCCACGAGTGCCCGCTCCGCGTCCACGCCCGTGACGAACATGTCGCGCATGGGGTCGAGCTCGATGACGTCGGCCCGCTCGAACGCGGCGACGATGGCGCCCTCCGAACCGGCGAGGGCCGACGGCGCAATGGCAAGGCGCACGTAGGCGCCACGCTCTGCGGCCGCCTGATCGAGGACATCGCGCAGGCGAGCCAGGCCCCGTTGGCTACCGACCGGCGTGGTCTCGGGATCGTCTCCAGCCCGTTGCGGTGGCCCGGCTACATCCATCCCGAGCTCGCCGAGCCGGATCGCCAGTTCCCGGATGGCCGGCACCTCAACGCGAACGAGATCGAGTCCCGCTCGAATCAACTCGCTGGCCTCAAGCGCTCCCTGGACGAGCAGCGACTCACTGAGCGTGGCCGCGATCCACGGGGGGCGGCGGTCGCCGAGGGCTTCCAGGAGTTCCGTGCGGGCCACCCGGTTCGCATCGATCCGATCGACGGCCGCCGTTGCGAGTTGGAGCAGGTGCCCCTCTGCCGCGGCACGTCGGTCGGGCGCATCCAGGAGCTGTGCTTCCAGGGCGAGGTCAACGGATCCCGCCGCGACGTCGAGGGCGAGTTGCTGCGGGTTGGAGTCGTACTCGAGCAGGGCCACGGCGAAGGGAAGCCCGATGCCCGTCGCCAGCCTGGCGGCATCTCCCGCTACGTAGCGATCGACGACCGCGGCCGCGAGTGGCCGCCCCTCGTGGTCCAGCCCGGTCACACCAAGGAGGCGCAGGATCGCCCGTTCCCGGCCGAGGGTGGTCGCCGATGTTGCCGCCTGGGACAGGGCGCCGGCAAAGGTCGAAGCACGTTGCAGCAGCAGATCGCGTTCCGCCGCAAAGTCCTTGGTGCCGAGGATCGGCGTCATGGACAGAGGATACGGGCGCGGCCCCCGATCGGTTCGGCCTGCTTCGGCCTACTTCGGCCCGTGGCGCGCCGGCGCACCGATCCAGACGTGCCCGTCCGCGAACCGCTCAGCCTTCCAGATCGGCGCTCGGGCCTTGGTTTCGTCGATCGCGTAGGCCGCGGCCGCAAATGCGTCCGCCCGGTGCGGCGAGCAGGCAACGATTGCGACCGATGCGTCGCCCAGGGGGACCGTCCCTGTTCGGTGGACGATCGCCAGTCGCTCGACGCCGAAGCGCACGCGAATTTCATCGGCAATCTCGGCCAGGACCCGGAGGGCCATCTCCTCCAACGCCTCGTACTCGAGCGCCTCGACGGCTCGTCCGGCGTGGCGTGCCGCCTCGTCCTCCTGTCCGGGTGCGGGCGTCCCGGGCGAAGCCCGCGTGATCCCGAGAAACCCGACCATGGCCCCGTCCTCGGGGGTGGCCAGCCGTCGAGAGAGCTCGGCAATGAGATCCGGTTCGAACGGCGCCTCCCTGATCTCGAGGATCCGTGCGCTACCCGGCACGGGTGCGTGGCCACCACTCACCGGCGGGATCATCGCGACCTCATCGCCGTCGGCGAGCGGCTCGTCGGCCGCGGCATAGACCCCATTGCGAGCGAAGCGGACCGATGACCGGCCCGGAGCGAGCACCGGATGGAGTCCGACGAGGGCCTCCCAGGCGTCCGCGATCGTCGCCGGATCGGGCAAGTTGGCCTGGAGTTCGCGCGTGCCCGCGAGCTCCCGCTGGATGGCGAAGAGTCGGATCCGCACGCGCAGGGTCATGGACGCCACGCCGCAACGAGGAGCCCGTCGCCGATGGGCAGGATGGTGCCGCTGAACCGGGCATCGCCCAGAACACGGGCGCAGAAGGACCGCAGCTCGGCAGTGCCGTCACCCGGCGCGGAGGGGCGAAATCCGGAAGTTCGGCCGCTCCACAGGACGTTGTCGGCCACAACGAGCGCGCCCGACGCGAGGCGCGGGAAGAGCGCATCGAGATAGGCCGAGTATTCCTCCTTGAGAGCGTCAATGAACACGAGGTCGAAGGGACCGGCCAGCTCTGGCGGAGCTGCATCGAAGGCCACGAGCGCCGGCGCGTTCACGACGACGATCTGCTCGTCGGGGATCCCCGCGGCGCGCCAATGGATGCGCGCGACGTCCGTCCGTCCGCGGTCGGGATCAATGGTCACGATGCGGCCGCCGGCCGGCTGGCCAAGCGCCAGCCAGAGTGTCGAATACCCGATCGCCGTTCCGACCTCGCAGATCCGGCTCCGGTCTGAGGCGAGCGCGCCGAGCACCCGGCCGGCGTCACGATCGAGGATCGGGATTCGCGTGGGTTGTGCCGCAGCCTCGATGGCGGCAAGACTCGGGTGAATGGGGCGGGCCAGGGATTCGATCCAGGCCGCGTCCTCGGCTCCCGGGGACCACGAGTCATCGCTGCGCATGCTGTCTCCTAGACCAGGAGTCCTGCCCCGAAATAGAGCCCGGACGCGAGGATGGTGCCGGACGCGATCGTGCCGACATTGATGTAGAGCAGGCCCGTCGCCGACTCCATGGACCGCGATCGCGCGGTCTGGATCGAGGCCCAGCCAACCGCCAGCGGCAGGACGATACCGACCAGCAGACGGAGCCAGAGGAACAGTGCCCACGGGCCTGTCAGAGCGCCGAATCCGGCAACGCCGGCGGGTCCGGCCCCGAATGCGACCGAGGCGATGAACAGGACCAGCTGCGCCGCCAGGATCCCGGTCAGGATCCGCGCATAGAGGACGAGCGGCGCCTCGCCGAGTTTCGGGGTGACCAGGTACCAGTGGCCAAGGATCATGGCGGCAAAGGCTCCCCCGGTAGCGCCGGCAAGCAGGGCGAGTTGTCCGAACAGGAGCACGGCCCCGAGTGGCGAGCCACCCCACGAAATGGCGCCCGCAGCGAGCGCCAGCCCGGCGGCCCCGAGGCCCGCGAGTCCAATGGCGGGCGCTCGCCGCCCGCGGGCGATCGCGACGAGATACGCGGCCGCGAGGACGGTCATCGCCAGCAGCGCAGCGCGCCGAACGACGGCCCACGCGGGATCGGCATTCGCATCTATCCCCGTCACCGTGGCCGGCAGCGCGTCGTTGGAGAGAATGGCCAGGATCGCCAGGAGTACGGCGCAAAAGGCCACGAAGCCGAGATAGCCGCGCGTTGCATCCGTGCGCAGACGACCCAGCACGACCGCCGCAAACGACCCGACCGCGAGTCCGGTGACGACGACCCAGTTGATGAATGCGAGGTTCTCGGCGATCTGTTGGGCGGCCATCGGGCGAGTGTACGATGGCCACGGAGGTAGCCCATGCGACGCGACGGCGAGATGGCAATCACCTGGTTTGGGCATGCGTGCGTGGAGGTCGGTCGGGCCCCGGTCTGGCGGCTCAGTCTGGCGGCTCAGTCTGGCGACCAGTCTGGCGCTCACTCCGGCGACCAATGACGCTGGGATCGTCAAATCCAGGCTATCGAAGGCCGTAAGGGCGCACGCGACCCCTGATTGACGGCCCATCGCGGGTGGGCGCCCCACCTCCGCGCGGGAGATGGGCAGGCCTGGGCACGGGATCAGCGCGCCCGAGAAGGGGATCGGCGCCGCGGACCACGACTCGGGCCTCGGCTTGGCCGAAATCGGGGCGCAAGAGCCGCATTTGACGGTGGGAGCGTCACGGACCCGGTCAAGCGAAGGCGCGGGCGTCACGGACCCGGTCAAGCGAAAGCGCGGGCGTGCCGCGTTCGAGCGGCCGCGCTTGGGCGGCCATCGGGCGAGTGTACGATCGCCACGGAGGTAGGCCATGCGACGCGACGGCGAGACGGCAATCACCTGGTTTGGACATGCGTGCGTGGAGGTCGTCAGCCCGGGCGGCAAGACGATCCTGTTCGATCCGTGGTTCGGCAACCCGATGAGCCCCCGGTCCCCCGATGCGGTCGACCGCTGCGACCTGCTCCTGGTCACCCACGGCCACAGCGACCACCTCGGCAACGCGCTCCAGATCGCGTCTCGGACACGGCCGGCCTGGCCGGCCATCCATGAATTGTCCCTCTGGCTGGGGCGCAACTACGCCGGCAAGGACGCGGTCATCGGGATGAACAAGGGTGGCACGGTCGAGGTAGCTGGCCTGCAGGTGACGATGACATCCGCGGACCACTCGAGCGGCGACTGGAATGCCGGTGGGGAAACGACGCTGTACCTCGGAGAGGCAGTCGGCTTCGTCGTGACCCTCGAGGACGGGACGAGGGTCTATCACGCGGGCGACACAGCGCTGTTCGGCGACATGCGCCTGATCGGCGAGATGCTCAAGCCGGACATCGCCCTCCTGCCGATCGGAGGGCACTTCACGATGGACCCCGAGGCGGCGGCCGTGGCGGTCGAGTTCCTGGGCGTTGGGCAAGTCATGCCGATCCACTACGGGACCTACCCGATCCTGGCCGGCACGCCGGAACGGCTCCGTGCGGCGCTCCAGGCCCGCGGTCTGGACCACGTCAAGCTCCACGCACCGAAACCGGGCGAGACCGTCCGCATCTGAGCGCGGCCGTCCGCATCTGAGCGCGGCCGCCCGCCGTCCGCGGCCGCCCGCCGTTCGTGGCCGACTACCGCTGTCTGCCCGACCACGGTCCCGGTCCTTCGTGGGACCTTCGGGTGGCTGCGCCGAGGCACCACAACCTGCGATACCAGTCCCATCGTTTCCCGACAACGAACAGGGGCACATGCAAGACGTAAATCACGACAGCTCCGCCGCGTTCGGCGACCTCACGGATGGCCGGCACAGCCTCCGGGTTGTCAAGATTCGGCTGGCCCTGACCCTGATCGCCGTTGCAATCCTGCCGGTGGCCGCGATGGCACCGTTCTTGCGCGATGCGACCAGCGGTCAGGCACTCCCGTTGCCGCAGGTCGCCGCCCTTGTGGCCCTCCTGCTGAGTCTCGTATTCGCGACGTGGTGGATGGCGCGCCAGATCCTCGCCCCGGCCGCGGCCCTCGAGTCTCAGCGCGCGCAGTTCCAGATGCTCTACAGGTCGGCCCGCGAGGCCGCCCTCCAGGACAACCTGACCGGACTCGGCAACCACCGCGCCTTCCAGGAAGCCGCCAGCCGGCTGGTCGACCAGGCGCGACGGTACGGGAACCATTTCTCGCTCCTGCTGTTGGATATCGACGAGTTCAAGGGGGTCAACGACTCTCGCGGCCACGCCGTCGGGGACGACCTGCTGGTCGAGGTCGGGGAGCTGATTCGGGCCTCGATCCGTGGTTCGGATGCCGGTTATCGCATCGGAGGCGACGAATTCGCCATCCTGTTGCCCGAAACGGATGCGCCCGGAGCCGTCGTGACGGCACGGCGGATCCTGAGCCGAGGCCTCGAGGATCGCCATACCGGGCGCTACCAGGGGTCGATCTCATTCAGTGCCGGTGTAACCGAGTGTCCCGCCCTGGGCTCAACGCGCATGCAGCTGACGGCCCAGGCGGATGCCGCGCTGTATCGGGGGAAGCGTGGCGGCAGGACGCTCGTGTCGATCTACGACCCGGCGCTCGACCACGGCCATGTCGATGAGGGCATGCGATCCGAATTGTCGGCGGGGATCTCCGAGGTCATCAAATCCGACGCCCTCTCCGCCGTCTATCAGCCGATCGTGCACCTGCCCACCGGCCGGATCCTCGGCTACGAGGGCCTGGTCCGCGTCGATCCATCGTTCGGATTCCAGCACACGGGCGCGCTGTTCGATGCAGCCGAAGTCGCAGGTCGAGTGCTCGACCTCGATCGAGCGGCGCTTGAAGTCGTCCTCGTCGGAGCGCGCCAGATCCCGCCCGAGACGCTGGTCAGCCTCAATGTTTCACCGCGGAGTTTCGAGGCGCCCGAGTTCAATGCTGAGGCGTTCCTGACGATCCTGCGCCGGCACGACATGGCGCCGGAGCGGGTACTCCTGGAGCTGACCGAGCGAGATGCCATCCAGGACGCCGATCGCCTCCGGGCCGCCATCACGACTCTCCGAGAATCCGGAGTCCGCATCGCGGCCGACGATGTCGGGGCCGGTAACGCGGGCCTCAGGCTCCTCAGCCAGCTCAAGTTCGACGTCGTCAAGATCGATCTCTCGCTCGTGCAGGGTGGGGCGAACCGCGAGCAGACCATGTCCGTGCTGACCTCGCTGGTGGACCTCTCGCGACGCTGGGGTGCACTCACGATCGCCGAGGGCGTCGAGACCGCCGCCCAGCTGCAGATGATCCAGCAGCTCGGCATCGACGCGGGCCAGGGCTACCTCCTCGGACGGCCGGGCGCGATACTGGATACGAACGTCATCGACGTGGACGCCCTGTCCGGCGCGATCTCGGTCCGGGGCGGCCCGGATCACCCGCGTGGCCGATCGGGCACGGCTGAACGCTCGTCGTTCGAGTCCGGCACGAGCCCGGATCCTGCCCCCGCCGCCTACCCGACAGCCGCCACTGTCCTCGCGGGCGGCAGGCCAACTCCCGCGGGCGGACGGCCGACCCCCGCCGGACGGGCCTGAGCCGGCGGTCCCGAGCCCCGCCGGACGGGCCTGAGCCGGCGGTCCCGAGCGTTCGG
>JAQBHC010000030.1:0-3735 GCA_032128175.1 Chloroflexota bacterium
ATCCGTGCCAGCAACTTCCGCGTCGCAGCGGGCGACCTGCTCGAACTGCGAACCAGCGTCAACGCCTCCAACGGCGAACTCATCAATGTCGGCGGCACCATTCTGATCGAGAGGGACTGACCGATGGCAGAACGCGGCAAGGCCCGCTCCACGATTGTGTCGGCGGGCTCCAACACCACCATCAAGTCCACGGCGGGCACGCTGTATCGGGTATTCACGTCCCTCGGGTCTAACTCGTTGGTCCGGGTGGAAGGTGCCGCCGACCTAGGCGCTGCGCCCGACCTCAACACGATCGGCACCGCCACGATCCACCTCGGCACCGCTGAAGTCTTTGACTTTGGCCCCGGCGTCGGCTTCGATGCCCTGTCCATCGCGGCCACTTCCAACGCCCGGCTGACCGTCGTCTGGGAATGACCAGTGCGCTACCCGGCGGCGATCAAGCCCGCCTACCCGACCTCAGTAAAGGACGCCCATGAGCTCTTACGCGAGCCTCGAAGCACTCAAGGCGACGATCGGGCTGACTGGCGATGCCGCCGACACGGTGGACGACAATCTGCTGCAGTCGGTCATCTACCGAGCGTCCGGCGCGGTGGACGGCTACCTGGAGCGGAACCGGGCGGGCTATGTCGGGTTTGCCAGCAGCTCCAATAGCCGCTCGGCGGTCGGTTCGAATACCCGCGTCTACGATGGCACGGGCCACGACACCCTGTTCGTGGACGACCTGACCAACGTCACGGGCGTGTCGGTCGATACCGTTACGATCAGCAGCAACTCGTGGCGCCTGTGGCCGTACAACGAGACACCCAAGCGCGCCGTCGTCTACGCCAGCCCGGCAGCGGGCGTCTACGGCGTCACCGAGGCGCACTGGACCACCGGCACCGCCAACGTCGGCGTCACCGGCTACTGGGGCGTCGATCACGTCCCGTCCGACGTGGAGCAGACGACGCTGGCCGTCGCCATCGTCTACTGGCGCCGCTACCAGTCCGGCGAGCCTGAGCCCGTCGTGTCGCCCGACGGCGCGCGCGGCTATCTCAGTTTCGACCCGGAGATCAGCGCCATCCTGGAGTCCGGCCTCGCGGGCTGGGTAATGATCGGGGTCTGGGGCGCATGACCATCTCGGTCAAGATCAACGGGATCGGCGAACTGACGCGCGGCCTCGGCGAAGGGCTGGACGCTGCGCTGCGCCCTGCGTTCAAGGCTGCCGCCGTCATCGTGGAGGGCAGCGCTCGGACGAAGGTCCACAAGGTGACGCGGAAGCTCGCCACGTCCATCTCGCACCGCCTCGAAGGTCAGGGCATGGGCATCGAGGCCCACATCGGCCCGCAGGAAGGTAGCCAGAACCTCGGCGCCCGTGGATACACCGTCAGCGACACCCGGAACTGGAAGAAGCCGCGCAAGGGAAAGAACACCGGCGACCCCACCGTATACGGCAAGTTCGAGGAGCAGGGCACCCGCTACCGGGCGGGCCATCCGTTCCTTGAGCCCGCGCTGACCGAGAACGTCGGGCGGATCACCGATGGCATCGCATCCGAGATCGGCAAGGCGCTGGAGCGCCGGTTCTGATGGCGCTCACCCTCGACATTGACGCCCTGCTCGCCACCGTCACCACGACCGCCCGCGCCATCACCGGCATCCGCACGGCGTTCGATTACGACGAGTGGCCCGACAGCCCGCCGGGGATGTTCAACAAGGAACAGGCGCTCCACCTGACCGGCTTCCCCGAGGAGGGGCAGGGCTGGAACTACCTCGTGCGCGGCATCGACCTATCGGAGTACGAGCTGGAGATCCCGCTCTACACCGTCGTCATCACGGCGGCCCAGGTCAAGCGCAGTCGCAGTTGGGCGGCGCCCTACATCGACCGCTATCGCGCGGCCTTCGATACGCGGGCCAGCATCCTCGCGGTCGGCTCCGGCAACACCGGGTCGATCCTCTATACCGGCGGGCGCGTCGTGCGCTCGATCCCCGACTGGGACGCATACACGGGGTTCTACATCTTGAGGCACACATTGATGGCCCATGTGAAGGGCGCCGTCGATAGGCCTTAGCCATCCCGTACCGGATGGCGTCCGGTGCAACCACATGAGCCCCACGGCGATTTGAGCGCCGCCGTGGGGTTCGCCCACATTGCGCTCAATCAACACGGAGGCGCTCACCGTGAACTACGCGCTCACAGAAGCGGAGTTCCGCACACCGCGCGGACTGCCGGCACGGTTCCAGTACCGGCTCGAAACCAACGACTGGAACACCCTCAACGCCTGTCTCACCGAAGACGAATACGGCCTGCGGGACTTGTCTGTCACCGGCCATGCCGTGGACATCGGCGGCTATCTCGGCGGCGTCGGGATCGGCCTCGCGCTCGACAATCCCGGCCTCCGGGTCACGATCATCGAGCCGGTCCCGTTGAACGTCACCCTCACCGCGTGGGCCATCGAGGCGAACGGTGTCGGCGGGCGCGTCACGCTGCTGGACCAGGCGGCTGGCGGACCCAGCGACAAGACGACGATCGTGTCTTTCGGCTACCGGGGCGAGCCGCACCTGGAGCATCACGCCTTCGTCGGCAACACGACGCTGGTGTACGAGTACCCCGACTCCCACGACCACGACGAGCTCGAAGTGGCCTGCGTGTCACTCGGCGCGCTCGGGCCGATCGACTTCCTCAAGATCGACTGCGAAGGCTGCGAGTGGTCGGTCCTGACGGACCCCAGCGTGGCCCGTATCCCGCGCATCCACGGAGAGTGGCATTCGGTCAACGGCCACACGCAAGCGGACCTCCTGGGGCTTCTGGACGCGACGCATGATGTGACATTCTCCGGGCCGGTCGGTGGGCCGGGCGGCTTTGTGGCGGTGCGGCGATGACGCATCGACGCTTCGGCGGAATGGAGTTCACCAGCCGCGAGGGCGGCGTGGAGCCCGACATTCACCCTTCGGTCCTCATGGATGCCCACATCGACTGCATTCACAAGGTGACGATCGAGCAGGACGCGTTCTCGGGTCACGACGTGATGATCCTGACCGGCAGCCACGACCCGACGAAGTTCGGGCCGGAACGGCGGGTCACGACCGGCGGCGGGCCGGTTCACATCAAGGAAGGTGCGTGGCTCGGTAGCCGCTGCATCATCGTCGGCCCGGTCACGATCGGCCGCCATGCCGTCGTGGCCGCCGGGGCGGTCGTCGTGGATGACGTGCCCGACTACGCGCTCGTGGCCGGTGTCCCGGCGCGGGTCAAGAAGTTCTACTCGCCGGTCGGGGCTGCGGCCTATGCGCTCCGGCAGCGGCCATGAACATCGTCCTATGCCTGTGGCACAGCATCGAAGAATCGGACCAGCTCCGGCTGCTGACCGAGATCGGCCACAACGTCTACTCCATCGGGGCGTACAGCGACCCGCACCATCCCGGCGATGACAAGCGCCCGGCCCTGCCGGACGTGCCGTACTTCGCAGACCTCCACGCAGCCACGACCCGCGCCTACGCGGAGGGCATCGAGCCGAAACAGGCGCTCCCGCCGGAACTGCTCGACTGGGCCGACACGATCATCTATCACCACCGGCTGGAGGATCTGTATGGGCAGTGGGATGAGCGGATCGCACCCTGGCTCGCAGCGGGTAGTCACCGCCGCATCATCTGGCGCACGGTCGGCCAGTCGGTCGCTCATAACGAAGGGCAGGCTGCTCCCTTCCGCAACCGCGGGCTTGAGGTGGTCCGCTACAGCCCGAAGGAAGAAAACATCCCCGGCTA
>JAQBHC010000031.1:0-2502 GCA_032128175.1 Chloroflexota bacterium
CACCTCGAGGCACCCGTCGCAGCGCAGCGCGACGTTGTCCGAGACGACCGTCGGGATCCGGATGCCCATGATCTCCATCGGGCCGATCCTACCATGTGATCGCACCCCAACTGCGCTCATGGACCCGGTCCGCCGGGCACGGTGCGGTGGTGCCCCGGGGGGTCTCGAGCACCCGCCGGCTGGCTCACTGACGACGCCTTTACGGAGCGGTATGTGTACGACTTCGCCGAGGTAGGCATGTATCACGGTTTGAACAAGGCGATGCCCGCCACCTGATTCGGGTGACGGGCATCCGAGGTTCTGCCGAGTCAGATCACGATGGGGCTACCACCGTGATAGTGCCGAACATCCCGGCCTCGAAGTGGCCTTCGATCTCACACACGAGCTGGTACGTCCCGGTCTGTGTCGGGATCAGATACACCTCGATCTGCTGGCCGGCGAAGACTTCGACCTCGCGCGGAGCCCATGCCTTGAACTCGGCGGAAGCGTCCTCGGCCTTGCGGAAGGCAACCGCGCCGAAGAAGGCTTCGGCCGTGAACTCGTGCTTCACCGCGCCCTTGTTGACGACCTTGAGCACGTACGGCTGGCCGGCCGTCAGGGTGAACTCCTTCGGTGTGAACGCGTACTCGGACAGGTCGATCGTCAGCTCCTGCTGCTTGGCCCAGTCCGTCGACTTCACGAGGGCGGGGCCGTCATGGGCCCACGGGCCCACCGCGACATCGGCAAGCTCGAGCGCCGGCGAAGCCGGTGTCGCGCCGGTGACGGTGATCGTGCCGAACATGCCGGCCTCGAAGTGGCCCTCGATCTCGCACACGAGGATGTACGTCCCGGGGATGAGCGGGATGATATACAGGTCAGCCTTCTTGCCGGCGAAGACCTCGATCTCGGTGAAGAAGGGCACCTTCACCTCGCTCTCGGCGGTCTCGGCCTTGCGCGTGGCGACCGTCCGGAAGAAGTCCTCGGCCGTGAATTCGTGCTTCACCTTGCCCGTGTTGATGACCTCGAGGATGTACGGCTGGCCCGCCTCGAGGGTGATGTCCTTGGGTGTGAAGGCGAACTCCGACATGTCGATCGTGACCGTCTTCTTGGTGTCCCAATCGGCCGCATCGACGAACGCGGCGGCGTTGACGACGTACTGGTCGACGGCAGGCGTCTCGGTGGCGGGCGCGTCGGTGGTGGGCGCCTGGGTGGCGGGAGGGGCGGCTGACGGCGCCGTGGGAGCACTGGCGCCGGAGCCACCGCCCGTGCAGGCGGCGAGTACAAGCACGGCGGCGATGAGAGCTGCGGGACCCCGGAGGGTGGAATTCATTACCTGCCTCGTTAGCGTCGGCATTCGTGACCCGATGGCGGGCCTGCTGCTCGACTCAGCATGCGAGCCGAGCGGCCACCCAGGAATCCCCTGAAGTCGGTTACCTGCGCTGGGCAAAACGACCCAAACCTGGATGGGCGGAACAGGGGATGGGGCCAGCGATGAGAGCGGCTACAACTCGATGAGGCCGCGAGCGATGGCGTACTTGATGAGCGCGGCCTTCGAGTGGAGATCGAGCTTGGCCATGATGTGGTCGCGATGCGACTGAACGGTGTGCGGGCTGAGGAACAGCGCGGCGGCAATCGCATTCGTCGTGAGCCCCTGGGCGATCAGCCCGAGGATCTCCCGCTCGCGATCACTCAATCCGTCGTACGTCGTCCGATGCTGGCCGGCTTGATTCCGGCGCAAGTAGTCGGCCACAAGCTTCTTGGTGACACTCGGGAACAGGTAGACCTCACCACGTTGGGCCGTCCTGACCGCCTGGATCAGATCCTGGACCTCGGCGCCCTTGAGGATGTATCCGGCGGCACCGGCTCGGAGCGCCTGGAACAGGTAGTCCTCACGGTCGTGGATGGTGACGACGATGACCTGCACGGTCGGGAAGCGATCTCGGATCTCACGCGTCGCGTCGAGGCCGCTCCGGCCGGGCATCGAGATGTCCATCAGCACGACGTCCGGTGAGATGGAGGCGATCATCGCCATGGCCTCATCGGTGTTGCCGGCCTGACCCACGACCTCGATGTCCGGCTGGCTGGCGAGCAGGCCGACGATCCCTTGGCGCACGAGCGTGTGGTCATCGACGACGACGACGCGAACGGTCATTCACTTACCTCCGGAGCAGGCGGCACGTCGACGACGATCTCGGTCCCCATGCCGGTACTCGAGCGGATCTCGATGGTCCCGCCGAGCAGCCCGACGCGCTCCTGCATCCCGACCAGACCGACGCTTCCATCCGAACCGGCCGGACCGATCGTCCGGGCAACGTCGAAGCCCCTGCCATCGTCGACGATCGTGACACGTACCGTCCCGTCGGTCACCCGCAAACCGACACGAACGTGCCGGGCGGCGGCATGCCGGGCGATGTTGCTCACCGCCTCCTGGATGATCCGGAAGAGGGTCACTTCGACGTAAGCGGGAAGCCGAACGCCCGCCTGGTCCGTCTCGATCGAGACCTCGACGGCCCGGTCGGTGAG
>JAQBHC010000032.1:0-4107 GCA_032128175.1 Chloroflexota bacterium
TCGTCGCCCCCATGCGCTCGGCAAGCGCGCGTCGATAGGCATTCGGCTCCGAGACCACGATGTACCGAGCGCCCGCATGGCGCGCCACCGCGGTGGCCATCAGGCCGATGGGGCCGGCCCCGGAAACGAGGACGTCCTCACCGAGGACCGGGAAGGCAAGTGCGGTGTGCACGGCGTTGCCGAACGGATCGAAGATCGCGGCGACTTCTTCGTCCACGCCCGGCCAGTGATGCCAGATGTTGGCCATCGGCAGGGCCACGAATTCGGCAAAGGCTCCGTCGCGGCCAACACCGAGGCCGATGGTGTTGGCGCACAGGTGGCGCCGGCCGGCCAGGCAGTGACGGCATCGACCGCAGACGACGTGGCCCTCACCGCTGACCAGGTCCCCGGGTCCAAAGTCGGACACGTTCGCGCCGACCTCCGCGATCTCGCCCACGAATTCGTGGCCGGCAATGAGTGGCGGATGAATGTTCCTGGCGGCCCATGGGTCCCACGACTCGATATGCAGGTCGGTTCCGCAGATGCCGGTCTTTCGGACGCGCACGAGGACGTCGTTGATCCCGATCGTCGGCTCCGGGACGTCGATGAGGGTGAGCCCGGGGCCGGTCTGGGTCTTCACGAGTGCCCGCATGACCACGTCTCCTGCTGGGCTCGACGGCCGGCTGCGCGCCGTCAGTCGAGGTCGATGGCCTGATCCGAGGGAGCGTCCGACCAGTCGATGATGGGATTCTCCACACTTCCGATGCCGTCGATCTGACATCGGACCCGGTCGCCCGGCTCGAGAAAGATCGGCGGGTCCCGATAGACGCCGACGCCCGCCGGCGTCCCGGTGGCCACGATGTCACCCGGTTCCAGCGTGTTCTGGCGGCTGATGAACTCGATCAGGACCGCCACCGAGCGGACCATGTCGGCGGTGGAGGCGTCCTGCATCGGCAACACCGAGCCCGCGTCCGGGCCGCTGCCGGGAATGCGCCAGCTCCGGATGCGCGCACCGGCCGCGGGGTCGAACGTGTCCGCGGTGGCCAGGACCGATCCGACCGGCAGGAACGTATCCGAGCCCTTGGCACGCAGCCACTGGCCATCGCCCCTCTCGCCTTCGCGCAGCGCGCTCGGCATGCCCTGCCAGTCGCGGGCGCTCACGTCGTTGAGCACGACGTACCCCGCAACATGGGCAAGGGCGTCGGCGGCGGCAACGCGCCGGGCGCGCCGGCTGATCACGACACCGAGTTCGACCTCCAGGTCCAGTGCGTGCGTCCCTTCGGGGCGGATGATGGGTTCGCCATCCCCGATCACGCAGTTCGCAAACTTCGCGAAGAGCATCGGGCGTTCGGGCGCCGCCCGGCCCCCCTCGGCCACGTGATCGGCATAGTTCAGCCCGACACAGACGACCTTGCCGGGAAACTCGAGGACCGGCAGGGGCTCCAGCTCGGCGACGGGAACCCCAGCCGTCCGGGAGTCGCTCCGTGCGAGTACCCCGGCCGCTTCGTCAAGCAGCGCGGGCAGGAGATCCTCGGCCAGGGCCAGGTCCAGGCCCCCGTCCACCGTTCGGAGTCGTACGACCCGCTCCGCCTCGGTCAGTACTCCGACGGCCGGACCGTCGTCCGCGAGGAAGGCGAAGAGTCGCATTGGCCAACCGGCGCTCAGCCAGCCGCTGGGACTTCAGTTGGTCTGGCGCACAACGACTCGGGGTTGGTCCGCTCGCCCTGCTGGGCGAAGAAGGCATGGATCTGGGCAACGTCCAGCGAGTCGAGCGGCAGGACAAGTCCCCAGAGGAGCGCTGCGTAGGCGCTCTGCATCTGGTCGAACCGGGCGATGATCGGGCCGACGCCGCCGGGCGGCAAGTTGCACACCGGGCTATTCGGGAACGTGGCGTTGAACTGCTGCAGCTCCGCCTGTCCCTCCTCAGTGCAGGCCCTGTCGCCGTCGAGACAGCGGTACAGCAGGACCAATCCGCCGTGCTCGAGGTTGTGGATCCAGCCCTGCGGCGTGGCCTGGTCGTCCGGTCCATAGATCCCGGGTCGGACCGGGCCCTCGCCCTGGGCGTTGTAGTGATTGCCGGTGGCGGGCGGACAGAGGGCGTATTTCGCGACCGCCCCGAGGGTCACGTGGTCGCGGCCGATGTCCGTCTGGGCGTACCCGAGACGCTGCGTCGCTTCGGGCGCCGGCGCGGACGTTGCCTCAGGCGTCCATTGCGCCGCGCACGCGTAGGCGGGGGAGGTGGCATTCAGGAAGGCGAGCCCGCCCATGCCCAGCAGCGCGACACCAGCCACGGCCCACAGAAGGCGGTTCCGGTTCCGGGCAAGGAACGAGACCTTCGGAGCGGCACGGGGCGGTCGGCTCCCGGGGCGGCTCGGGGGGGTAGGTCGAGTTCCGATGTTCACTAGGGCCTCGTGGTGTGCGGGTCAGGGGTGGACAGTCCGACGAGCGGCTGTGCGTGGAGAGGGTAGCGCGCCCGGCGTCGGGTCGCGCGCGAGGGCCCGATTACGGCTCGATGAGCCAGGCTTTCGCCGCAGGGCTCCGCAGACCTCGGAAGAGCAGCGCTCCCAGCGCCAGGAGGAACAGGGTCACGGGCCACAGGCCGGCCAAGATGGCCCACCCGATCGGCGGGATGGTCAGCGACGTCAGCCCGAGGGCAAGCGTGCGGGCTGCGGTCTTGCGCTGGAGCACGAGCGTCGTCGTGAAGATCGTGTAGGCGAGCAGGACCATGACCACGACCCCGATCAGGCTTACCGGAGCCGCGATCGCCATGTCGACCACGAAGGGCAGCGAAATCCCGATCCCGGCGAGGATCAGGAACGCATAGCCGAGGAACAGGCGGATCGCCCACGGCATGCTTCGGAGGGTGTTCGTCACGGGCTGATTCTGCCCCATTGGCTGGATGGACGGCTGAGAGCCTGCGACGGGCTCCGGTTGGCGGCCACTGGCGCGGCCTCGGGCGCGGCCACTGGCGCGGCCTCGGGCGCGGCCTCGGGCGGACCTATGGCGGACCTATACTCGCGCGGTGTCTCAGCTCCCCTTCCAGCTCGTTCCGGAGCTCGCCGCCCAGCTTGCGTCCGCCCTGGACGTCGAAGGGAAGATCGTGCGTGGGCTCGAGGCGCTCGGGCCCGTAGCCGGACGCGACGTCCTGCTGGTCGACGGGGCGGGTTCGACGGTGGCGGATGGCCTTGTGGCGCTCGGGGCGAAGATCGTTCATGGGTCGGAGATCGCCCCGTTCACGTCTGAACTGCCGGACGGCTCGGTCGATGCCGTGATCAGCCTGTGGTCGGCGTTCCGCGGTGTCGATCCGGCCGAGGTCTCAGAGGTGGATCGTGTGCTGCGACCCGGTGGTCGCCTGCTCGTCGTTCATTCCTACGGGCGCGACGACGTTTCGCGACTCGAGCCAGACCGACCCGAATACGGTGCCTGGAGCCATCGCAACGGGCCATTCCTGACCGGGGGTTTTCGCGTCCGCGTGCTCCACTGCTTCTGGACGTTTCCAACGGCCGAGGCGACGACTTCGTTCCTCAGCACGGCGTTCGGATCGGTCGGCGGTGAGGTTGCCGCCACGCTGAAGCGGCCGCGCCTGTCCTACAAGGTGGCGATCTACCACCGGACCCGCGGAGGCGACCCGCCGGCCGACGCCTGAGGCGGCGCGCGACTGTTTGCCGCCTCGGCCCGACCAGCGCTCGCGTCTGCCCCCGCCGAGCGCCTGCGTCTCGGCTGCTACGCTGCGGGCGATGACCTCCCGGCCCCGGCGCCCCGCCGCCGCCCACGCGAGCCCTCGCCGAACCGGGGGTTCGCGCGCGGGTTGGAGCCGCCACATTGGTCCGTTCGCCATCACCCCGTTCCGGATCGTCCTCGCCGCCGCATTCCTCGGCGCTCTGACCTATATCGCCTGGGCGATCGCCATGGTCAATGACTCGACCCAGATCCCGATGGTGACCACAGGCATCGGGGTCCTCGGCATCGTCTTCGCGGCCCTGTCGGCCGGTGGCGCGATCCGGATGTGGCGGGCGTGGCAGGCGCACGCGCAGGGCCAGATGCTCGTCTTCGCGTTCTTCGGCGGGATCGCCGGGATGATCGCGCTGGCGTGTTTCGCCGGAACTCTTGTCCTCTCGCTGGTCTGGG